>NZ_QUWR01000026.1:0-41327 GCF_003419885.1 Acinetobacter sp. SWAC5 | reverse complement strand
TTCAGCAAGTGTTTTTTCTGCTTTAATCGCAGCAAGTGCTACCTTAGCTTTAAAGTCATTTGAATGATTTCTTCTTGGTCTACGTGTCATAAAATACTCCATATATTGATGTTTATAACATCATTTGGGGAGCAAAATATCACTTATAAGTGTTGTTCAAATTTCCTGATCCACCTCTATTTTAATTGGTGAATAGCAATCATATCACTATCAAGCTAATATCAACTTTCACTATATTCCTCACAAATAATAGAACTTTTAACTTAGCCGTAGATAAAATCTCTAACGTACCAATACGGTTCACAAATTATGTATAGAGCTTCAACATTGAAGTTTTCAATATTTATCTATTTATGCAAGTAAAATTCTAATTCCATAAAATTATCATTAGATTCTTTAAGTATGTTGAACCTCTACTTTTAAAAATGCATAGTTGTTTTTAACAGCCTTATAATTTGATGCCCTTATATAAAGTAAAGATCCATAGTCTTAAAATTTTACTCTTACATGTAGCAATTTTCCCTATAAATAGAGTCAGTTAATCAAACTGACCATATTTGACTACATTGCCTATTTTTCCTTCACAGCATATAATCAACTTGACAATACATTATGTCAAAGTATAAAAATGGATTTAAAATATTAAAAAAATAAGGACTTATAATGCAAAATACACAAATTAAACGTGTACACAGCTTCACTAATGATGTTTTAGAAGATTTTGATGCTGTAAAAATTGCTCAACTGATTAAAAATAAAGAAATTTCTTCAAAAGAAGTTATTCAAGCATCTATTTTACGCGCAAAAAAAGTAAATCCAGAACTTAATGCAATTGCATCAGAGCGTTTTGACAATGCATTAGAGAATATTAATTCAAATCAATCATCAACAGGCATTTTTTCAGGTGTTCCTTTTTTCTTTAAAGACAATACAGACTTCATAGGATTACCTACACATCATGGTTCTCAAGCAATCCATAGTACAGCTGTAAAAAAACACCCTAAAATTAGCCAACAGATTTTAGATCAAGGTTTTATTGTTTTAGGTAAAAGTAATTTGCCTGAATTTGGCTTAAATGCAACCACAGAATACCAAGATGGTTCCGCAACAAAAAACCCATGGCATACAGATTATTCATGTGGTGCATCATCTGGTGGCTCAGCAGCATTAGTTGCCTCTGGTGTTGTGCCTATTGCACATGCAAATGATGGTGGTGGATCCATCAGAATTCCAGCAGCTTGCAGTGGTTTAATTGGCTTAAAACCAACACGTGGTCGCACTTATAATAGTGATGCTGCCAGCATGTTACCAATTAATATTATTTCTGAAGGCGTTGTTACACGCAGTGTTCGGGATACTGCACATTTCTTTGCGGGCATGGAACAACGTTATGTGAATCCAAAACTTCCTAAAATTGGAAAGATTGAGCACAGTACAAATAGAAAGCTTCGCATTGGTGTTATACAGCAATCAATTACTGGCAATGTTGATTTAGAAACTACGGTAAGCTTAGAAGAAACGGCTCAGTTATTGGAATCTCTTGGCCATCATGTTGAATATTATCAACTGCCTTTTACTCAAAACTTTGTAGATGATTTTAGTCATTACTGGGGCTTACTTTCCTTTATGTTACTTACTTTTGGTAATAGACTATTTGGAAGTGATTTTGAACGTCAAAAATTAGATCATTTAACCTGTGGTTTAGCCCAACTCTATAAAAATAATTTTTATAAAACACCTTTATTTATCTATCGATTAAAACAAATACAAAGCCAATACCAACAAATTTTCCAACATTATGATGTCTTACTTTCACCTGTACTCGCACATACAACGCCAAAACTCGGCTATATTTCCCCGCAATTAGAGTTTGATGAACTATTTCAGCGTATTCAAAATTATGTAACATTTACCCCGATTCAAAACATCGCAGGTGCACCAGCCATTTCATTGCCTATGAGTTATACTCAAGAATACCACTTGCCTATCGGTATGCAATTTTCTGCCAATTTAGGTGATGAAAAAACACTTATAGAGCTGGCATACCAAATTGAATCTGCGCGACCGTGGCGCAGAATTCAAGATTAACCTCATGTTTATCACCTTTAAATCTACAAAATAATGACAATGCAATTTAAATGTCATTACATAATTGTTTAAAAAACCGTTTTTAGAACGGTTTTTTAATTCGAATAAGTATGAAATTTATAGTACTTCAAATTCTATACGACGATTTTTCTTACGGCCTTCAGGCGTTGTATTATCTGCAACAGGTTTATTCGAACCTAAACCTTCCGTTGACATACTGTCCGCATTAATGTTTTTACCAATAAGGTAGTTTTTAACAGCAACAGCTCTTTCTTGGCTTAAGCTTAAATTTTTAGCAGGATCTCCTGAACTATCAGTATGGCCAATAATTTTGACCTTTTTTCCACCCACTTTATTTAAGGCTACAGCCATTTCATCTAAAATTTGAGTACCTGACGGTGCTAAAACAGCACTGCCCGATTCAAACTCAATAATTCGATTTTTGAGTGTTGCATCAATAATTTGTTGTTCAGCTGCATTTACGCTCAACTGAGCATTTACTTTATAATTGGGTACTAAACTTTGTAAGCGTTGTGCTGCTGGCTGTATATCATTGGGGTTCGTGACTTTCCCTGTTAAATTCACCTGTGTACCACGTACAGTTAAACTACCTTGTTTCACTTTTTTTAGATCATCATTAATGGTGGCACTGACATTACTACTCCACCCGTTTGGCGCGGTGACCATCTTAACTTGAATCTTATCGACGACATTTTCACGCCCATAGGTGGTATACAGTTTATTTAAGATTTCCTGCTTGGCCATCTCATTTGGTACAGCGCCTTCCACAATAATCGGTTCTTGTGCAAATGCTATAAAACTGAGGCTTAAAGTAGATATAAGCATCAACCATTGCCTAATTAATTTATTGTTTTTCATTACTTTAGAATTTATCTTCATGAGAGTATGCCCATAATTTGGTCTTTTTTGTGATCACTAGACTTCAATGAAAGTTTGTCTAAATAACTTAAATGCTTGAGCCAAACTCATTTGACGCTCACACAAACCTTGCTCCAAGGTTGCTAAACCTGCATTTTGCTCTAAATATGGCTCGATCCATTCAGTAGCTGTTAACGACACCCAATGATCACTTTGCATATTTTGTGTGAATACATCACTTAATGCACGAATATCAGCACCTTGGAAACCAAATAACAGTACAGGCGCATCGCTATGTAAAATGCCAATGAGTAGCTCGGCATTTTGCTTTGCCACAAACCTGCTGATCAAATTGACCCAAAAAGCTGCAATTTCATAGCAATAACTAATATTATTAATAGGTAAAATCAGAACTTTATTTAGTTTCGAGGTCCCTTGTTTTATTACAGGTTGTAATAGTAAACCCAGAGCAATCATGCTTTGAGCCAATTGCTCTGTACTTAAATGCAATAATTTGGCGAACGAATGTACCGTATGATGTTCATAGAATGAAGCCGTTTCATCTGTACCAAAAATTTGAATGTCATCACTTAATTTACTCAATTTATCCAATAAAATATCTGGATCTCGAATAGAACGCATAATTCGATTACGTTGATATAAATCAATGAGCGTTTGTTTATAACGGTATGGTGCATATTGAATATTGTCCTGTGGATCATCAATTTCTAACAGATGACATAGCACCATAGGAAATTGACGACCAGAACTGTCTTCACTACTAATTAAGTTAGCAACTAAAAACCTTTTATCTTGTGGACTGGCAATAAAAAAGTCCAACGATGGTAGGTTCGCATATTTTTCCTGAAACGCTTGATTTTGCATGGCATGTTCAAGCGCTTCAGTCATCCATTGATCGATCAATTGTATGAGAGAATACTGCCCGCGTGTCTTTAAAAAGTCACCTCGGGCTGGGCATTTTCCATAATACAAAGGGGTCGTTTTGACTTCGTACATGCTATTTTCCCCTTCAAACATCCATGTTTACATATTTTAGATACATCATGGCGCGCTCCCAGTTTGACCTTGCGGTACTGGTGATGGTGCAGATGCCGCTACTGGTGCTTGTGTTGTATTTATTGTTTGTGCTGCCACAACACGCACTGCTTTACTCGTAACAACTTTATCGGCCAAAATCATTCCGTTATAGCCCTGATTTGAACCTATGCCAGCTGTTCCGCTACCACTAATGAGGCGGAAATTCATTTTTACAAACAGTTTTGGATCTTCTTTACTACGCCACAACATTTCAAAGGTATTCCCCGACTGTGTTCGTGTTGCCCCTTCAATTAAACGGTTAATACCATATTCACCAGGTTCATCAACAATCGTATGTGTTTTGCCTTCTAAATCTATGGCTGTAATACGTGCGCCTGGAATCGCGCCCTTATTTGGCCAAATGAAGTTCACCCACTGTTGTACCCCGTTTTCAAACACCATGCGCTGTCCATCAATTTCCACGGTGTAAGACAATAATTGCGTATTTTCTTGTGGGTAGAATTGGAAATTAGATTGGTTTGTTGCTGCAGGTGCTGATGAATTCTGGTTTAGTTCACCCGTTGCCACACCATTACTTGGCGCAACATAAGCTTGAAAGCTCGCCACAAATTGTGGATTTAAGCTAATACCTAAATCTTTCCATGTCTTAGACGTTAAGGTATAACCACGGCGAATAACCAGTGGATCAAGATACTCTTTTACAAAGCGTGCAATACTGCCATTTTCACCAAAAATTTGACCAATTTCATTGCTTGTTGCTTGTACAGTTGCACCAGCTTTAAATGGATATTTATTTGATAAATTGGTGCCAAATGGTTGATAAGCTTGAATCGTCCACAGTTTATTTAACTCATCTTGTGCTGGGATTACCAAAGTTTCAAATGACTGTGTTAATGGTGCCATCAAAAGTTTTTGTAATTGCTGTTGATCAGCTTCTTTCAAGCCCACTGCCATTTTTTCATCAACATATTTTTGTGTAATGTTGAATACCGACGTTTGGTCGTTAATGGTTTGTTTAACCAAAGCCATACTGGCTGGGCCTATGTCACCAGCACTACGCAAATCATTAAACTTACTGCGGACTTGACCTAGGTTTGCCATATATTCATCGAGTAAGGATTTGTTTTGTAAGTCGTCACGTTTGCGCACCAATTGATAGAACATTTGGAATTCTTTCGAGATCACACCTTGTGTAGCTGTAGATGCATTGCTTTGTGCAATTTTAGTTTCATCACGGCTGAGTACTTTACGTTTAAACCATGCAATAAATCCTTTTTGAGGTGCAGCTAACTCTGCTTGTACGACTGGATTATCCCAACTGGTTTCTTGCGCAACGCGGTTCAACACGATACGAATTGGTGAATTTTCAGGCTCGCCAAGCACATCAATAATTTTAACTTGCTGTGCAAAACTGTTGCCTTTTGCATAATGTGTAGCATTTAAGAATTTACGCCATTCAGCAATGTACTCTTGCTTATATAACTCGGTAAGCTGTTTACGAATTTGCTCAGGACTGCCACTAAAGGTCAAATCATCTGATTGGTTCATATTCAATACCCAGTCTTTAGAATCGGTTGGGCTATTGGCCGCTTGTTCGATGGCATCTTTTACATAATTGTCCCAAGCTTGATAAGTAAATATCCCTGGTAAGGCATAAGAACCCAACATTGTAGACTGACCGGCTTCACCAATGATTTGTTTCACCGTTAGTGCAGGAAAACGAACCGATCCACGCATTTTAATTTCGTTGTATACGCGATCTCGTGCAGGTATGCCTGTACTTACTGACATTAAGATTTGTCGTGTTTGATCTACCAATTGTGTGTCAGAATCCATACGTGGAAACAGCGGATCATTGGCCAAGGTCATCGCATAAGATAAAATCTGCTCCGCTTTTTGAATCATGTCACCACGTTCCATTTGGCCACGGTTTGAGTCCAACCATGAACGCCAAAAACGCGTCACCTGATCGCTTAAGTGACTCGATTCTCTGTACTGAGGATTACTTAACATTAAATATGCTTTTAAAGCATTATAGGCATCTTGTGGGCTGGTCTCTGAGGGTTCTAAATATGGTTGCTTACTTTGAACAGCTTGATTTAACTTCACATTGACATGATTTTCGCGCAAAGTTGCTTCATTACTTTTTACACGTTGTAAGTATTGCGCCATGTTCTGTTGTGCAGGTTGAAGTACAATTTGTTGGATGCCCTTCAAATATTCTGCCTTCAATTTTTCACGCACTGCATTCCCTTGATACAAACCGAAGCTGTATTTTAAAGGTCGATCCTCATCAAAATGATCAAGTTGTTGTAAATGACCTTGTAGAATGAGCAAAGCATCCATTTGTGTTGCTAAATTTCCTGAAGCATTATTTTCCATTTGCACGACTTTATTTAAATCGGCTTGAACTTCAGCAATTAACTGTTGGTTATTTCGATATGACCACACCCAAACACTCAAAATAATTGCAACTGCAATTAAAGCGCCTAAAAATGACATAAAGCGCTGACGCTTTCTTGCAGGATTAATATGCTGTTTTACAAGGTTTTTATCTTTTAAGATAACATTTGAAAATAGCCCTTTTAAGAAATAACCATGATCTTGAGAAATAGAATTGGTCGGTACCCCAAAATTAGTATCATCACTGCGAATTAAGTGAAAATCTTCCGCCAATTGCTCAGTCATTGGGCTTTCAATCGTACCTTCTTGTAAGGCACTGGTAAAATAGAAGCCACGAAAAACCGGTTTAAACTGATAGGGATTGTCTTGAAATAATGTGCCAATAAAGGTTTTTAAAACAGGTTTTAAGGTTTTAAATTCCAATGGAAAGGTCATAACACTTGGCGAAATATTTTGTGAATGGCGGCGACTAAGATGTGTTGTACTTACACCCTTTAAACCGTCATATAACAAACCGTAGTGTTTTTCAAATAACTCAGTCGCCTGATCTGATGTATTTGGATCATAAGGTAAAGTTGCACCCCAGACTTGATCAAATTCATCTTTGTCATAACATTCAAAAAATTCAGTAAATCCTGCAATCAAATCCATTTTAGAAAAAACAACATATACAGGTGCAAAAATTTCTAGGCGCTCGGTAATATCTTGCACTCGTGCACGCAAGTTTTTTGCTAATTTAATGGTTTTTTCTGGGCTTTGACTTACTAATTCCGCCACACTAACGACCAAAATTAGGCCATTTACAGGTGCTTTAGAACGATTTTTTTTCAGTAAGCCTAAAAAACCTAACCATTCATTATGGTCTTCTGCATAAACAGAATAACGCCCCGCCGTATCAAGCAATACACCTTCAGTTGAAAAAAACCAATCACAATTTCGTGTCCCACTTAAGCCCGAAGACACCATCTTTTGATGTGTTTCTTCAAACGGAAAGCGTAAACCAGAATTGTAAATTGCAGAACTTTTACCTGCTGCAGGATTGCCAATCACCATGTACCACGGTAATTCATATAAAGCAGCATTGCCCTTTTTATCACCAAGCTTAGACTTACGGATCAATTGAATTGAGTCTTTCATTTGCTGATGAATTAACTGCAATTCTTCTTTATCTTTTTGTTTTCCGTATTCAGACTCTGTATCTTTAGCAATAGCTTCGGCTAGTTCTTCACCTTGTTGGCGATTTTTTCGATATTGAACTAGCTCATAAATGCCCCAAATAATTAAGCCAATGATGTAAATCGCGACTAAAATCAAAAAAATCTTAGGCGGTACGGAATTATTCATTGCAATTAAAGCAACAAATATTGACAGTGCCATCATTGCTTTGGGGTTAGTGACATACTGCCACACATAGCCAAGCAAGGTATAAAATAATGTGCTCACGTTATTCTCTTTATACTTTCTTAATTTTGAGTAATGACTGTTTCAGACTGATCAAATTCATAAGCTTTGAAAAAAGCATACGTTGAATCTTGCTCGGTACTGTAAATCATATTGATCATCTCTTCTGGCAGGTGCATACCCAGCATAAAACCAAATACTTTTGATAAATTTTGTGTATGTCCAAGATTTTGTTTTGTATATAAAAAATGATGAAAATCTATCGCAGTGTCTTCAAATACGCACTGTAAGGTTTTGGTTGTTTTAACATCGTTCGCATCATCTAATACCAATACAAAGGGATGCTCTTGCTGAAACTGCTCTAATTCATTTAATTGATTATTTTTTAAATAATTCGAAAAATTATTTTCATTCACGCTCAACCATAATGTAGTAAGCGGTTGTAAATCAAGTAATACTGTCGATGTATTCGCTACACACCAACTTGATACAAATTCAGAGGCAATATACTGCTCATTTAACCAAAAGCGTTCATCTAAACATTCCTGATCAATTTCTGAATCTACACTAATTAAAAATTTCACTTCATTGGCTGTATTCGCGGCATCTTTGAGTAATTTTGTCCATTCACTATAGGCTGTTTGGCTACTAAAAAAATGATGCTCAATCTGAATTTGCTCAGGCAAAATCGCATATTGAATGCTCAATGCTTCCTGAAGTTCAAATTTACTTTGCTCATTCCATTGGTGAATTAAGTTTTCAGCCAATAAAATATGTACAGTAAAACGATTTAAGCGTGGCACTTCCTGTACAGGTGTTTTATCTTCTTCATGATCATCTACAAAATTTTCTTGCGTCCAGCCTGGATGCATTTTGTATTGGTAAGCCAATTCACTATCATAAAATAATGCTGATTGCTTTAAATGATTGGAAACCATCGCTAAAGTTTCAGCATGCTGTTCAAATTGCTGACGTATTAAAGAATGGATCCGTTTTTCTCTCATACTCATGACTGGCAGATCATCCTCATCTAAGGTTGAATCAATCAAATCATCTAAGTCCTGAATACGATAACTTAAAATAGGCAAACCATAGCTATTCATAAGTTTTTGGTCCAGCTCAGGACTTTTAAACGCTTTAATACTGTCAATGATTTCAGTATTTTCACCAAAACTATGCCAAGAATGTGCAGAATAAATATGCAGTTCAAATTGCTCACTTGGTAATTCTTTTGGACGCTCACGTTCTAAGGCATCAATTTGTTGTTGTTCATAACGCAAAGCTTCTTGCTCAGCTTGTAGTTGCTTTTTTTCTTTTTGAGCCTTCATTGCTTTAATGATGAAGACAGGTGCAAAAATAACAGTCGTGATCATTAACGGTAAAGCTAAAAAATATAGACCTAAATCTATTGAAGATGGGTCATAAGCAGTATCACGCCAAAAATAAATCACACAGGCACTTACTAAAATAACTAAGCCAATCAAGGTGCTAAGAAATAATTTAATCATTGTTATTGTCCACCAATTAATGCATAACACGTTTCAGCATTGTCTTGCTGTTGTGTAGGCATTAGAAAAGCCCCTTGAGATAAACCGCAATGGCTATTTGCACTCAAACACAAAGGCTGAATCTCTTGTTTTTTTAAAATAAGTCGTACATCTACAGTTAATGTCGGTGTACACCAAGTTTGAATAATTTTTTTTAGTTTTATACTTTGCTCTTGATGAGGTAAAAAGCTTAGATAATCTTCACGTGTCAAAGGCCCGATCACAATTTCAATTTTTTCATCAATTTGACGAACTGTACTGCCACAAAATGTATTTATTCCCAGCATAAAATCATGCGTCCCCCCCAGACAAGTTTGCTGATCAGGTGCTAAATTAAATTTCTCAGAAATAAATTCTGTAATATCGAAATGTTGACTAAAAATACAGTTCAACATGGTTTTTAAGGCATGTGCATTATTGTTTTGCCCCTGCATCAAACCCGAAAATTCAGCAAAATAATCATCTAATTCTTGCTGTGCATGCTGTTCACTGACATAACCTGCTAATGCATGAATAATATTTAAATAACTATTTTCATTTTCAATTTCATAACGGATCGGTAGCTGATAGTTAATACTCGCATCAACATATTGTGCGGTTAACTTATGATTGAATAGCGATAAAAAACTTAAAGTTTCATCACGTTGATGCCGGCCACTTAGCTTTATTTTATTGGTATAGCTATAAGGTAGAGCCCCTTGCATACCCGTTAGGCCAATAATTAAATTGGTTAAATGGACTTGTTCATCCTCAAGCTTCAAACTTTCAATTTCAGTTAATGGAAATGTTAAATTGAGAGAACTTCGAAAGTTAAAGTCATAAGACCAATGCTGTTGCGTTTTTACAGGTGCGTGCCTAAGCAAGCGTACGGCCTGAACAAAATCATAACTTTGAGGTTGATCAAACAATCCTTGGATTACAGAAGCATTTTGCCACCAACGTTCTGCACGCATTGGTATATCTCCTGTTGGGTGTGTACGTCATATATTTCGACATCAACAAAACTGTTCAAATTAACTCTTAAATTAAAGACATGACTTAACAACTGACTAAAAATATAGGCACTAAACCCACGAAAAACCTCTAAATCCAAGCTTATTTTTACTTTGACACCACGTACAAATAATGGAAATGGTTTGCTATTCACTAATTTTTGCGCAAGTGAAAAGTCGATTTCTTTAATCGCATCTATAATTAATTGATTTTCTTTACTCTTTGGTAGGTTATATAACTCTAGAAGCTCTTTAATATGAGCAACAGAATCCCCTTTCATTAACGACATATTATTTAATGAAAGCTGAGAAATAATTCGCCATTGTTCTTGCTTATTTTGCTCAAAATAAAAAGGTTGTGTTGGACGTTTCAGCATTAATGCACGTCGAGCCAAACTACTATCATTTAGCGTTAATATATTTTGGTCTTTGTTATAACTTTCATAAGGCAAATCACGATTCGTACACAAAAGTTCAGTACTAATAAAATCAGATTTTGTACTCGCAGGATCCAATGACTTAGAAATAATGCTATAACTCATTTCTTGTGATTTATTATTTAAACCTGAAGTTTTTAAGCTATAAAAAAACTTGACCTGATCATGCTGATAATGACTCATCGCAAAGAACGGTAAAATAGGATGCATAACTTCATCTTGTGCACTTTTTTCACGGACCATATTCATTTTTAAAATTGAATACGCCTGAAAATAATCAGGATGATGCGCATCTGTGACCAATGGATAATCCATGCGCTTATGATTAATTTTTTGTGGTTCTGCCTGCTTTTTAAATAAATTGATAATTGGCGTTGCAAATAATTTAAAATTAGCGGTGCTTAACTCTGAATAATTTCGTATAGAAGCTTGGTCATTTAAATTTAATTTAAAATGAATTTGCAACTCAAAGCTAGAATGTTCCAAAGCTAAATGTGAGATAGCATTCAAATTAAGTTTTAAAAAATTAAATTTTTCAGGAAAGCAAAAATATTCCATGAGTAAACGATAAGCATGATGCGTATGCTGATCTAACGGTAATATTCCATCAGCCTCATCAAAACCCATTAAGCTAAAAGGATTAGCAATATCATAACTTTCTTGACCTGCTTTAATACTAAAATGCGTTCCTTTTCTAAAAATATGGTCGAGCACTTGCAATGGAAAATGCGAAATAGCATCTAAGTAAATAGGCAGGTGTTGTTGTTCTAGTAAACGATGGCTTTTATTAAAAATATCAAAGACAAAGCTTAAAGTCGCATTATGATTTACATGCATTTGTGCTGTTGGATGCGTCTTAAAATGTACACTTTGTAGTGCAATTGGCATAATCGCCGTATCGTATGAGGTTGCATACTCACATTGAACACCACGAACACTTTTCGCTTTTAAAATAGTCGATCTAGGAATGAAATGTAATTCAGTCAATGTTTTTATTTTATTGATATCTTCAAATGACACCACAGAACTTGCTGGAAAAGGCTTAAGATATTGAGGAAACATGACCTCATAAATAGAGCGTGTAAAAACCTCATAGCTATCATCTAGCTTTTTATCAATACGTGCAGCCACCAAAGAAAAAGCTTGGATAAGACGTTCGATATGTGGATCATCAATTTGTTCTTGATTTAAAGATAAGCGTTGTGCAATTTTTGGATATTTGTTTGAAAAATCACGCGATTGCTGTGCAAATTCCTGTAATTGTTTTTCATAATATGGGAGTAGCTCTTCAATCACGGATAACTCACTTAGCTTTTAGAGGAAATAACATATTGTTGTGTGGTCGGTTTTAATAAAGCATCAAACACAACTGGCTCATATAAAGGATGAATATTTAAAAATGCTTGAATACTTAAGCACAGCGCCCCCATATTGTTGCCTTCCATCAACATTTCAACCTTAATTTGCTTTAAACGAGGCTCATGTGCGGCAATTGACTTTTCAATGGATTGGCAAATTTTGTCACAATCTGTTGGGTTTGCAGTTGACAGACCAACAAAATCGATAATGCCAAATTGCAAAATTGACTTTTTAGCCAAAGGAAAATCCTCAATTAACTCACCAAAATTCGCCATTCGACTATTCAGTAAATCTTCTAAATCAGATGCAACGGATTCACGTAGTTCACTTAATGACAAGCCACTTTGCGCTTGTTGGTCGTTAGGTAGCATGCGATCGAACAAAGTTGTTCGAAATCCAAAAGGATAAAGTTGATCTAGATTCATTTCATTCTTATGTATTTACAAATATATTAAATAACAAAATGATAGAGGCTGGCTGACGCCAACCCCTACTTTTAAAAATATTATGCAGCGTATGATGCAGTGTTATTAGACAATGACCACTTCTTAGTAACAGCACCTTTTTGCGTACCGTTAATATCTTGTTGGTTGTATGTCCATTCAACAGCAGCATATTTCAAACCAAATGCTTCGTGCGGAACACCTTCATCATTTACGCTTGGTGTAACACTTGAAACTAAAACATGTTTCAATTTAATTTGAAGATATTTAATACGTTTGTCTCCATTCGCACGATAGAAATCGATTTGAACTTCATCAAAAGTATAACCAGCAGAACATGCTTCCCATAATTTTGGACTCGTTGCATCTAAGTCTTTTACGAAAATCATGTCTGAATGTTCTACACGTTCAGCTGTATGGCCACCAACACTTGAAGATGTTGCTGATTTAGGTTGACGGATATTGTGTGACCATGAATTAACTTCGAGCCAGTTTTTATGTTCAGTATCACGCGACTCACCATCAATTTTGTATTTGCCACGAAACTGTACGTATATATCTTTCATTTTTAATTTTCCTATTTATTTAAAGTTATTATAGTGTTGCATCAAAAATTAATTTGAAGACTGAGGAAGTTCAGTAACAAGTCGCAATGAAACTGACAACTCATCCAACTGGAAATGCGGTCTTAAAAAGACCACAGATTTGTAGTGACCCGGTTCAGCTGGGTTTTCTACAACTTTTACAGAAGCTTCACGCAATGGATATTGAGCTTTGGCTTCTTGAGAAGCGCCATCATCTAATAACACATATTGTGAGAGCCAACTGTTTAAAAAGGCTTCTACATTACCTGCAGATGCAAAACTACCGACTTTGTCACGCATCATTGCTTTTAAATAATGTGCAATGCGTGATACAGCCATAATGTACTGAATTTGACTTGATAATGCTGAATTGGCATTCGCCGTATCGCTGTCATATTTTTTTGGTTTTTGCGTTGATTGTGCGCCAAAAAATGCCGCATAGTCCGTATTTTTACAGTGTACCAATGGAATAAAACCGAGGTCGCTTAACTCTTTTTCACGACGATCTGTAATTGCAATTTCTGTTGGGCATTTAAATACAACTTCACCATCATTGGTTTTAAAGGTATGAACAGGTAAACCTTCAACCAAACCGCCACCTTCAACACCACGAATTGCTGCACACCAACCATGCTGATCAAAGGCATTGGTTAAACGTGTACCAAAGGCATACGCGGCATTCATCCATAAATATTCATTGTGGTTTTCACCAGACACTTCTTCAACGTAATTAAAGCCTTCCGTTGCGGTGCCTTCTTTAGGATGATAAGGCAAACGACCTAATACACGTGGCATGGTTAACGCAACATAGCGCGCATCATCACTTTCACGGAAGGAACGCCATTGAACATATTCAGCAGTTTCAAAAATTTTACTCACATCACGAGGACGATCTATATCTGTAAATGACTCTAGACCAAACATGTCTGAAGACGTTGCTGAAATAAATGGTGCGTGTGCTGCTGCTGCCACATGTGAGATTTGTTCTAATAAATACATATCAGAAGGTGTACGATCAAATTCGAAGTCACCAATTAAAGTTGCATAAGGTGCACCACCAAATGAACCATACTCTTCTTCGTAGATTTTTTTGAATAAAGTACTTTGATCGAAATCTGTAGCACCTTGGAAATCTTTAACCAATTCTTTTTTTGTTGTATTCAACATACGAATTTTAATTAAAGAGTTTGAAGGTGTTTCTTGACAAAAATAGTATAAACCACGCCAAGTTGATTCAATTTTTTGAAACTCTGCATGGTGCATAATTTTGCTTAATTGTTGTGAAATTAATGCATCAATCTCTGCAATACGCTTATCAATTGAAAGTGACATATTTTCAGACACAGTAATTGTACCAGCCATCACTTCTTTGGCTAATTCGCCAATCAGGCTTTTTGCACGGTCATGTTCTTGATCATTACGTGCAATACGACTTTGCTCAACAATTGAATCAAGTAAAGAATAGTTTTCAACTTCTGCAACAGATGCTGTAGCGGTATTAAAATTATTCACTTTCAACCTCCGCACTTAATTTACGTACTTGATCTGTATTTTTTAAAACATCATCTAATAGATCTTCAAGTCGTTCATTATTTGAAATTTTATTACGCAAATCAGTTAAACGCTCACGCGCTTCCACAAGCTTACGAAGCGGGTCTACATTTTGTACAATATGCTCAGGAGTAAAATCTGCCATGCTGGTAAAGGTCAAATCTACACCAATTTTGCCACCTTCTTCAGTCAATGTATTTTCGACTTGAAAGCTTGCACGTGGTGCTAAAGATTCCATTACTTCATCAATATTGTCTAAATCAACATTAATAAACTTTTTATCTTTCAGCTTGGTCTTTTCCACTTCTGAAGCTGCAGAAAAGTCACCTAATACACCAACAACAAAAGGTAATTCTTTTACTTCTTTACCATCACCTACTTCAACATCGTAAGTGAGCTGTACACGCGGCGGACGTATACGTTGTAATTTTTTTTGAACGCTTTCACGCTTTGACATAATTTAATTTCCTATTTTTTTATTTATTTAATGACGCAAATGGAGATGAGCCAGAATGAGCAGGTGCTGATTTAACAGCGGGTTGTTCTTTTTTTACAGTTGCAGTAGTTTTTGCAACGGTTTTAGGTTTTGAAGGTTTATCTGCGGATACAGTGCTTTTATTTCTTTTCGATTGTGTCGTTGATTTTAAGGAAGACTTCGATGACTTATTTGATTTGCTCTTAAAACTTTCATCTTCAGATTCTAATGGCTTTTCAACTGTCGGCTGAGCAAAGCGAATGGTTTCCGCGAGTTGTTTTGCAGGTGCATAACTCGTTTCAGTTAAAGAGCGTAATTCTGTTGAACGCATTTGATTTAGCGCATTTTGAGCAATACTTACACCAGCCAAAAATGTTACATCGGTTAATTCACGTGAGCTCACATTTTGGCTACGCAATTGATTGATCACTTCTAATGCTTTTAAGTTATAACCTAGACCTTGATAGCGCTGTGCAATTTTTAATGATAGTTCTTGTTTTAAAACATCATTTTTTCGATTGCCTTTATCACAAAGTTGGTTGTAAAAATTAATGAGTTCAGCATCTGTATCACCCGCAGCAACCGGATAATCTTTTAAACAAGATTTACTGATTTCTTGCGTCTGATCTTTTGCAAAGCTGAATTGCATTAAGCTTGCCGTAAGGACAAACGTTAAAATGAGATTATACTTATTCAAAATAGCCTCTATCTTGGTATTAATTTTAATTTATATAATATTATTCATGTGAGATTGATCACAAATTTCTTGCAATCATACTCTCAATTATTCTTGATTAAAAAATATGCCAACAATTCTAACAAAAGAACTAGCTATGAAGTCAATACAAAAATAGAAAATAATTAACAATTTTTGTCAGTTTCTCTTGAATAATTTTGTATTTAAGTCTTAACATGCAATGGAATTATCTTTGTTTTTTTAAAAAATTATGTAAAATATCCAACATAGTTTTGATTTGTTTAATATAAACAATTGATTTAAAACAAAATACTAAAAACAGCTAGAATCAGGTACCTCAGCAAAACCCAATTTTAATATGCTGAAGTGTGTCTAAAAATTGAGAAAATTATGAATAATTTAAAAATTTTAATCACAAAATTGTCACCTCATGCGCGTATTTGTCTCGAGAAATCGGCAAATACTTGCATATCGCAACAAAATTATGAGATCGAAATTGAACATTTTTTTCTAGAATTACTACAATCAAATATAAAAAATGATCTTTATTATTTAACTGAAAAGTACAAAATTGAGCGTGATGGCCTAAGTCAAGATTTAAAAGAAAGTATTACACAACTCCCTAAGGGCAATGCCCGTACACCAATTTTCGCACAATCCATTGTACGGTTATTAGAACAAGCTTGGTTATTAGCATCAGCAGAACAAAATCCTATTATTCGTAGTGGTCACTTATTGGTAGCCTTATTGACTGCACCTGATTTGTATCAAATTGCAGCGCGTGCTTCATACTTATTTGAACGCTTCCCTATCGACACCATGAAGCATAAATTTTTAGATGTATGCCATGAAAGTGTTGAAAATGAATTTCAAGTTCAAAATTTAAATACTGAACACGAAGACTCAACTGTCATGAGCACACCAGTTGCAAAAACACCTGCTTTAGACCAATTTACCATTAACCTCACTGAAAAGGCTAAAAGCGGTGGTATCGATCCAGTCATAGGCCGTGAATTTGAAATTCGCTTAATGCTCGATATTTTAATGCGCCGTCGTCAAAACAACCCCATTTTAACTGGGGAACCTGGTGTTGGTAAAACTGCTGTAGTTGAAGGTTTGGCTTTAAAAATTGCAAACAACCAAGTTCCAGATGCTCTAAAAAATGTGCAATTGCATGTATTAGATATGGGCTTGTTACAAGCTGGTGCAAGTGTCAAAGGTGAATTTGAAAATCGTTTAAAACTTGTGATTCAAGAAGTTCAGGCTTCAGTACACCCTATTATTCTGTTTATTGATGAAGCTCATACATTAATTGGCGCTGGTGGCCAAGCTGGACAAAATGATGCAGCCAATTTACTTAAACCTGCATTAGCACGTGGTGAATTACGAACTATCGCTGCAACAACTTGGGCTGAATACAAACAATATTTCGAAAAAGACGCGGCTTTGAGTCGTCGTTTCCAAGTAGTAAAAGTTGAAGAACCTACCGAAGAAGTTGCGATTGATATGTTGCGGGCTATGATTCCAGTCATGGCACAACATTTTAATTTGCAAATTGATGATGAAGCCATTGTCACTGCTGTTCATGCTTCACACCGTTATATTACTGGGCGTCAACTCCCAGATAAAGCCATTAGCGTTTTAGATACCGCAGCAGCACGGGTTGCCCTAACACAAAATGCTCAACCTGTTAAATTGGATCAGTTACTAGCGAAACAGCACAATTTAAATCTTGAATTAAGCATTTTAGAAAATGAACATAAAAACATCCCAATTCATCATGAACGCTTAGATGCTTTAAAAGCTCAATTGTCGCTCTTAGCATCTGAAATTGAGCAGGTTAAAACTCAATGGATGCAAGAACTACAATGGGTTCGAGAAATTCAGCAACTTGAAATAAATGATTTAACTGACGAAACAGAAATTCAAAAACTTGCAAGCTTACGTGAACAACTTAAAGCAAGCCAAGGCCAAACACCATTGGTCTTTGAACGTGTAAATGCTCAAATCATTAATGAAATTATTTCCGATTGGACTGGCATTCCTGTTGGCAAAATGGTCAATGATGAAATTAAACAAATATTAACTTTAGAAGAAAAACTTGAACAACGTGTCATGGGTCAAGACTATGCCCTTCATCAACTCGTTCAAGGCATTAAGACATCGAAAGCTAAGCTTGAAGATCCAAATAAACCACAAGGTGTGTTTATGCTCGTGGGTCCAAGTGGTGTTGGTAAAACAGAAACTGCATTGGCTTTAGCTAATGAACTTTATGGTGGAGAATCACACCTAATCACCATTAACATGTCCGAATACCAAGAAGCACATACGGTATCTTCATTAAAAGGTGCACCTCCTGGTTATGTGGGTTATGGACAAGGCGGTGTATTAACCGAAGCCGTGCGCCGTAATCCTTATGCAGTTGTATTACTCGATGAAATTGAAAAAGCACACAACGATGTTCAAGAATTATTTTATCAAGTCTTTGATAAAGGGACACTCGAAGATGGTGAAGGTCGTGTGATTGATTTTAAAAACACAACGATATTGCTTACATCAAATACAGGCTCAAGTGCCATCATGCAAGCTTGCTTAAATGCACCTATAGAAGAATGGCCTACAGCAGAAGCATTACTTGAGCAACTTAAGCCAAGTTTATACAAACAATTTAAACCTGCATTTTTAGGTCGTATGCGAATTGTGCCTTATTATCCATTGTCTGATGATTTACTGGTTCGTATTATTCATCATAAATTAGGCAAAATTACGGCACGCTTAGAAAAACAATATGCAACACAAGTAACTTATACCGATGAGTTAATTGAATTACTTTTAAGTCGCTGTACTGAAGTAGATAGTGGTGCACGTAATGTAGATAACATTTTGAATGCAACTATTTTACCTGCATTAGCAACGAAAATTTTGGTTGCTATGAGTGAAAATAATATTCCTAAGCATATCGAAATTCATGTGAAAGATGATGAGATTATCTATTTACTTGATCCCGTAGCAGATGTGAAGACAACAAAGAAAGTAAAACCTAAAAAAAGCAAAAAATCAGAAGTTGAAAGTATTAAATAAACACTTTTGACCCCAATGTGGCTAGGAGTGATATTTATAATTACTTCTTGCCAAATAGATAGTTTAAATAGAATCAGAAAAAATAAAGGCAAATTATGAGTGTAGAACTCGAAACCCTATTACAGCCCATTAGCGAGCAACAGCCTTGTGGTACGGATTATTCATTTTCTAATGAATTTCATGCAATAAAAAAGGCAAAAACACAAGATGACCCTTTATTGGATCAAGGTGATTGGGTAGCTGAACCAAAACAAGCAGATTGGTCCTTTGTTCAATCACAAACCATTGAGTTGCTTACTGAAAAAAGCAAGGATATTCGCCTTTATACGTGGTTAATGGAAGCATGGGCACATTTATATGGTTTTGATGGCCTACATAAAAGCCTCGCTCTAATGCAACAGAGTTTAAATAGCTATTGGTTTCAGCTATTTCCCGAAATTGAAGATGAAGATTTAGATCAACGCTTAGGTTTATTGCAAGGATTTATTAATCTTTTACCGACATTATGCAAAAGTATTCCAGTGGTAAATGTTTCGCCGTACTACACCCTTTCTGACTACGAATCTTTTTTGCATCAACAAAATCAAAAACGTAAATTAAATACAGAAGATGAAGATCAAGAAAATCCCGTTAATTTAATGGAGCAATTTGATCACGCGCTTTTCAATACATCCAAAAGCATTCAATATCAAAACTATCAGGCTTTTTTAGAAACACTAACGCAGTGGCAATTGTTAAAAGATACGATGGATCAACTAATGGGATTAGATGCTCCAAGTTTTGCTGGAATTGACTCCCAAATTGAAAGTATTCATTTGAACTTAAAGAAAATTTATAAAGCCGAGGCTTTTTTACAATCTACTGAACAAAATAAAAGCAGTCCATCCCCCCCTATTGATACACCGATGAATGTTACAACACCCCATGTAGAACAGGCTACCAATATGCATGTTGAACATAGTACAACTACTTTTCAACCACAACAAAAAAGTCATTTGGCAAATCGTGATCAAGCGATGCGTTTATTACAAGAAATTTCGGATTATTTCCAAGTCAATGAGCCTCATAGCCCTGTTAGCTATATGCTACAAAAAACTATTAAATGGGGCCAAATGCCATTACATGAATGGCTAACCCAAGTCATTAAAAATGAAAATCCGTTAGAAAATGTCCAAGAAATGTTGGGCGTACAAAATAATGATGCACATAACGATTGGTAACTTAAATGTTAAAAGCTGAAAAAATATTATGGGGAGAAGGCCTATTCCTTAGACCCCAACACTTCCAAATGCAAGATGCTTATCACGAGCAAAGACTAAATCATACTGTACGATCTACTGTTCCATTTGCTTATGGCATTCAACAATTAGATTTTGATGAAGTACAACTTTCGACACAAGTTTTGGCTCTAAATAAAGTTGAGATGATTTGGCAAGATGGTGAAATTTATCAAGCGCCGGCACAAGATTTACTGCCAGAGCCAGTACTTCTTGATGAGTTAAATCTTAAAAATGAAATGCATGTATATTTGGCACTCCCAATTATGCAAGCCAATAAGAAAAACTTAAGTTTTGAACAACATACGCAGTCTAGTCGATATCATTCTCACTTGACTGAAGCCTATGATTTATTTACAGATGCATCTTTGGCGGACATTACCTTATTAAAGCGTCGTGCAGAGTTAAAATTGTTTGAACATGCACATGAGCCAGCTCAAAGTTTAGATGGCTATTTATATATCCAAATTGGTCGTTTAAAGCGTCAAAGTTCTGGCAGTTTTATCTTAGATTCTAAATTTATTCCGCCAATTTTACATATCTCAGCCTGTGATTCTCTATTGGCTGGATTAAAAAGAACTTTAAATATTATTAAAGCGAAAATTAAGACAATTCAGGCCAATAACCGTGAAAATGAGCAAAAACTCATTGAATTCCGTTCTGGCGATATTGTGTCTTTTTGGTTGGTGAATGCATTAAATACAGCTCATGCAACGCTGAATCATTTACTGCGTTATCCATTGATTCATCCAGAGCGCTTATATTTTGAGTTGTTGCGCTTAACGGGTTCTATGTTGACCTTTTCAACTGCTTACGATGTCGAACATTTGCCAGAATATAAGCACACCCACCTTGAAGAAAGCTTTGGTCAGCTTGATCTAATATTACGTGATTTATTAGATACGATTATTTCAAATCGCTATATCAGTATTAGCTTAAAAGAAACTCGACCTTCTTATTGGATTGGTAGTTTAGAGTCTGACAAAATTACCCGTGATACTCGCCTGTATTTGGCTGTTTCAAGTGGTGTTATGCCTACACATGATTTAATTTCTTATGTCCCTCTACGCTTTAAAGTTGGTAGTACAGTAGATGTAGAACAACGTGTCATGGCGGCATTACCTGCTGTGACACTGCAACATTTAATGCAAGTCCCAACGGCAATTCCAGTTCGTTCTGGTGTCAGCTATTTTGAAGTTGAACCAAATAATGAATTGTATCAACGCATGCTGGATTCTGAAGCGATTTGTGTATATATCCCGACAGGCTTCCAAGATATTTCAATTGAATTGATTGCAGTAATGAATGGATAAGGCAATATAAAAATGAATATGAAGAATAATGTACCCTCTCTGTTTGATGATGGCACGATTGGCACTGGATATGTACCGACACAAACGGAAGTCAAAGCACAAACTGCATCTGCAAATATGGTTGATTTATTACATGATGGTTTTTACATTGTTTTTTTATTAAAAAATCAATATGTACCATCAGATCCGGAAGGCTTTAAACAAAAAATTATAGATTTATTAAATCGATTTGATCATCAAGCACGTAAATTACAGTTTAATGCCGATGATATACAGGATGCTAAATACGCATTTTGCGCATTAATTGATGAAACGATTGTGACACAACAGGATGCACGTTTTTTTGATTTACAAAATAATTGGATGTTAAACCCACTACAGCTGACTTTGTTTGGCTCACAACTTGCAGGCTATCGTTTTTTTGAGAAATTAGAAGAGATCCGAAGTAAAGGTAAAGAACGACTGGCTGCACTGGAAGTTTATCACTACTGCATGTTGTTAGGATTTCATGGTAAATATCGTATTGAATCTATAGAGCATCTGAATCTATTGGTCTCACGTATTGGGGATGAAATTGATTATTTAAAAGGAAAAAAAGTCGCATTTTCTCCTTTTGCTGCTTTACCTGATCAAATCAAACATATTATTCATCGTGAGCTTCCATTCTTTTGGATTTTGATTTTTTTACTTTTGTTTTCTGTAATTTCTTTTGTGGGCTTACACTATATGTTGGGTAAACAAAATGATGCTGCTTTATCTAAATATCAAAACGTAATTAGCGCACCAGCAGAACAAGCTTATATCACCATTCATTTACCATAAGACTAGAATAAAATGGCAAACGAAAAATCAAATAATGTTCGAATATTACAATCGACTAAAAAGACAACAATATCACCCCTAATAACCGCTGTGATTGGTTTTTTAGCAGGTGTTTCTGTGATTTCAATTGCAGGTTTCATTTTTATGAATATGCAAGCGAGTGACAGTAAAAATACAGATCTTCTTACAAGTCAGCCTACAGAGTTACAAGAGCATGTACTCAGTGAGTCGAATGTAGCACCAGCACGTGTCATGACAGCGGATGAAAATATTGCTGATCATACGCAAACACAACATGAGCAAACAGTTCATACTTCAAATGATGACCCTAATGTTCAGGCTGTTGATCCTGTAAATGTATTTAAACATCCAACAGCAAAACCGCAACAGCTGACAAGGACACAACCTACTACTGGTCATACTCAAGATCCATTTGCCTTGACCCAAACAGAACCTAAAAATATTGTTGTTAATACCATTAAAACAACAAAACCTAATCCCGCACAAACTCGACCTTTACAAACTCAAGTTAAGCCTACACCTATCCCGACGCCCGTTGTTAAAGCAGCCGTAAAACCGACTAAACCAACCGTCATTGAAGAACCTGAACCAGAGTCTCCACGTGGCTCATTACAGGTGACTGTAACTAAAACAGTTACGCCAGTTAAGGAAACACCAAAAGAACCCAAAGCTGAATCATGATTATTCTGCTTTTTACATGTTTTGTAATTTTAAGCTTTGTCTCGGCATTATTGCTGTCGTATGAGCTTAGACAAATACTTCACAGTTTTTTTGCATCTTTAATTCCAAAAAGCAAAGATCGTTGGACAAATGCCAAACAATTTGCACATGAGCTGAATTCGGCAGCCTCACCTGAGCAAATTCAATCGCATTGGCATTTACAACAATGGTGGATATTAATCGCTGGAGCTGTACTGTTTTCCAGTATTTTATTATTTGCATTTACTCAACCCGTGACTGCGTCAAAAATGGAAGCTGACTATCTAAAAAAAGTTGATCCACAGATTTTTGCAATGCTAAATGGTGAAATGTTAGATGCACCCGCCGAAGTAGAAGAAAACCTAGTACAAGATGCCATTGCAGAAGCATTGGCCTTAGAAAGCATGAATAACTCAGTAATCTCTGCAACCAATACCGTCCCAACAAATTTAACGATGCCTGATGACGCCGTATTTGAAGCACATAGCCATAATGATTTAGCTGGAGCTGATCGTAAATGGCATAAGATGAATCCGCGTTTTAAGCAGCGTTTATTGATGGTCATGAAAACGATGCGTGAACAGCATGGCTACGAGATGGTTTTACTTGAGGGATATCGTAGCCCTGAACGGCAAAATAACTTAGCGACGAATATTAATACAACTCGTGCCAAAGGATTTCAAAGCTATCATCAGTTTGGCTTAGCTGCCGATATTGCATTTAAACGTGATGGTAAAGTGGTTATTTCTGAACGTGACCCTTGGGCCATGCGCGGATATCAACTCTACGGCCAAGTAGCAGAATCTGTCGGTTTAACTTGGGGTGGCCGTTGGAAATCGATACAAGATTATGGACATACTGAGTACCGCATGCCTGGTCTAGTAAAAACGCGTGAAATGGCGGAAAAACTCACGTCAGAAGGTCAGTTGCAAGCTTCAAATATCAATGTGAATCCATAAATGGATTCACATTGATATTCCGCTTTATTCAGCTCAGATGCCCTTTTTTTAATCATGTATATTGAAACCCTTTATGATTTCAACTCAGCTCATTTCATTATTTTAAAAAACTATTTAATGTATTAAGTACGGCCGTGGTTTGCTCTGCATGCAACCAATGTCCTGCTTCTGCAATATTTTGAATGTCTGCATGTGGAAATTGAGTACGAATCGCTTCAAAATGTTCATCTTTTTCAATATACGGTGATTTTTCACCTTTTAAAAATAATGTAGGTCCAGTAAATACTGTAGAAGTTGGCCAAGAGATAATATCTGCATAATGTGTATATAAAGCATTTACATTAAATAGCCACTGTCCTTTATGCCATGATTTTAATAAAAATTGAATAACCATTTCTTCTTGAATGTATTGTTTCATCAATGCAATGACTTCACTACGCGTAGATAAAGTTGCCTGTTCAACAGCTATTAATGCTTTGAAAATTTGGTCATGATGATTTTGCGTATATGCAAATGGTGCAATATCAAGTATTGCTAATTTTTCAATTCGATTCGGATGTTGTTGGGCTAAATACATGGCAATTTTTCCGCCCATAGAATGCCCCACCAAACTGAATTTTTCAATTTTCAAAGAATCTAAGGTTTCTACAAGATCCTGAGCCATTACTGCATAGTTCATATCAGTCGCATGCCCTGATTTACCATGATTGCGAACATCGACTTGAATGACATCATGTGTTTCAAAATAGCTTCGAGCCAGCATTCCCAAATTACTTAAGCTGCCAAATAATCCGTGAATAAAAATAATAGGGTTTGAATTACTTTTGGGATTTTCATGATGTTCGAAATTTAAAATCATAATGCTATCTTTGGTCTAACTTTTGAATACACTTTATGATGTGGTCTATTAAGAATTTAATCAATTGTGAAATTATTTTAATTTTTTTGCTTAGGCTATTTTGACTTGCTTTAGTAAATGAAAAA
This sequence comes from Acinetobacter sp. SWAC5, assembly GCF_003419885.1. Taxonomy (NCBI): domain Bacteria; kingdom Pseudomonadati; phylum Pseudomonadota; class Gammaproteobacteria; order Moraxellales; family Moraxellaceae; genus Acinetobacter; species Acinetobacter sp. SWAC5. Next base: position 16,256 of record NZ_QUWR01000026.1, on the reverse strand, counting down.
AGGCTGAAATAATCAGCCTTGTTATAAAATTGAATGGGTTACTTAAAATAATTCAAAGGGAGCTTTAAATAGCGAATGCCATTTTGCTCAGGCTCAGGGAAATGGCCTGCACGCATGTTCACTTGTATAGCCGGTAAAATCAGTTTTGGCATACTCAATGACGCATCACGGCGCTGACGCATATCAACAAACATTTGTTTTTGAGTATTTTCATTGATATGAATATTGCTCTGTTTCTGTAGTTGAATACTACTTTCGCAATGATATTCGGAACGATTTTCTGGTAAATAGTCATGGCACAAAAATACACGTGTCTGCTCTGGCAATTGATACAAGTTTTGCACCGAGTCAAATAAGGTCGATGCACTGCCCTTTGGAAAGTCACAACGTGCTGTTCCATAATCTGGCATAAAGAGCGTATCACCCACAAATACGGCGTCACCGATCACATAGCTTAAACATGCTGGGGTATGTCCAGGTGTTGGTATGTTATATGCTGATAAGTTGCCAATCTTAAATGCTTCATGATCTTGAAATAGATAATCAAATACTTGCTGAGCATTAATACTTTTCATATCTAAATGATATATCTGTGAAAACGTATCTTGCACAATTTTAATATTGTGGCTCATAGCAACTTTACCCCCCACCTTTTCTTTTAGGTATTGGGACGCAGTCAAATGATCTGCATGGACATGAGTTTCAAGAATCCATTCAACGCTTAGGCTATTTTGTTGAACAAAAGCTAAAATTTGATCAGCACTTTGGGTATACGTTGTCGCAGAAGCCGCATCATAATCTAATACACTATCAATTACGGCGCATTTTTTTGTCTCAGGATCAGTAACAACATAACTAAACGTATTGGTCCGCTCATCAAAAAAATGTTGAATCCAAGGTTTTATCGCCATGTAATTAATGTCCTGTAATTTTTTTATGGGCAAATACGCCTATAAACATCGCAACAATGAAATATAAAATCTGTGTATAACCTAAGCCAATTAAAGTAAATGCTGGTGCTGGACAAACACCTGTTAAACCCCAACCAATTCCAAAGATTGCAGCGCCTAAAATTAATTTAGAATCAATTTGTGTTGCTTGTGGTAAATCAATTGCATCACCAAAAACTGTTTTGGGTCGATTACGGCGCACAGCCAATTGGAATGGTATAAATGTAATTAAAATTGCACCCATCATTACAAATGCCAGACTCGGGTCCCACTGGCCTGCAACATCTAAAAAGCCTAATACTTTCTCAGGATTAGACATACCTGACAGCATTAACCCAATTGAAAATAATCCACCAAACAGAAAAGCAAAAATATTTTTCATGCGCCTGCTCCTACAACATGACGTACCACAAATACTGTAATAGCACCGGTTAACATAAATATGCCTGTTGCAATTAATGAACGCTTTGAGAGCCGACTGATTCCACAAATACCATGCCCACTAGTACAACCTGAACCAAGGCGTGTACCAAAGCCGACTAACAAGCCAGCAACAATCAATTGCCATATACTCGCATTAAGTACAATTTCTGGTTGTATAAATAGACCGTAAATAAATGGGATCACGACAATCCCTAGTAAAAACCAAAATGCGGGTTTCTGCAAAAGCCCTTCTGGATGTATTATCTGACCAATCATGCCACTAATACCTGCAATCTTGCCATTGATATACAAATAACCAACGACAGAAATGCCTAATAGGGCGCCACCTAAAAAAGCCCAAAGAAAGTCATGCATGGGAGTGATGATCCAATAAACATTATATGTTTTTATAATATGTATATTTTTTGTTTATGCAAGTCTTATTTCATCTATTCTTTGAACAATTCATTATAAACAACTATTTTTAGATAGAATTTGTTGTAATACGACGTTGTGAGCTTGCTTAGCGACACACCAAGAAATCATCTCATTGAGTGAACGATACTTTTCTTCGAATATAGAAATAATTTTATGATTGTCTGTAGATCTAGCAAAAAAGAAGATTTCTAATTCTTTATGCCTTTCGACTAATTTTATAAAGCGTATATTACTCTGCTCAAAATATTGAAAGGCATCATCCAATTCGGCCCTTGGCAATACAAAGGCGACATAATGTTGATCGAATATTTTGAAGTAATGTTCATTCAATACATAGCACCTTAAATTTGCAATTAAGGGAACCGCATAATTCAATTGCTTTGCAATATAGTGTGCGGCCGCCAAATGGTGAGAACCTCCAGAATTGGAAATAAATAGTTTTTCTAACCAAGCAAAAACCACAAATTCATCAGTGCTTGTATTTGGCGAATGAATGATCCTAATTTCCCGATATGACAACATCGCTACAAAATGCATCTATCGTTTGAAACTCTTGTAATGGCGACTTAGAATTTGAGAAGCCACTTAACATTGAAAGATCAACCTGATATTGAGTATATATTTGCGTTTCAAATATAGGGTTAATACAGCACGTAACTGTTCTAACTCCTCGGCACTGGTCTTAAAATGAGAAATGAAATGCGTATAAAGTTCATTATTATAAAAATGATAATCCTTAAGCGCCTTAATTTTTAAATTATGCCATGCAAAGACATCAGATAAATCAATCGAGTTGTGCTGCGTTAAATCTAACTTAGTAGTCCTCTTCTGTTTTAAATAACGATACAAAGCAAAATTATGAGAAAACTGAGCTAAAATTTCACTCCAGAATGAACCGAACATCACCTCTACTCCATTGTTTCGATAATTTCTTCTATTTGTTAAGTATTCAAATCCATTAAGGCATCCTAATCACGCCAATACGGCAATTATCATAGAATTTCACCCTATATTTTTATTAAAAAAACTTAATAATATTTAAAATTCACGAGATATATCCCCGAGAAATTTCGAACAAACATATATTTTTATTCATATTAACTTCACTATTGTCTATTTTTTGACATAAAATTCAAAATTGAGATGAAATACTCGCTCAATCTTATTTTTATTAGATATATACAATGCTTAAGTCACCTAAATAATGAAATACGACAGCTCTTTGAACGGGTACAACGTCATTTGTACAGCACACGTACATCAATACCAGATTAGCGATAGTAGAACACGTCCTCCCATACATAGATACTTAAAAGCGTATCAATACTCTTTCTCTTTGGAAGCGATATAAAACAATAAAGCTGTATAAGATATAAGAAGGATGCTTAGGCTTATTCTATTAAAAACAACTCAAAAGCTTAGTTAGAAATCATCCAAAGCTGGCTACTAAGCGCCGTGTATGAAGTGAATACTTGAGGCAAGAAGCTTAGGAAAAAAATAAGGCAAAAAAAGCCACTCTTCAGTGGCTAATTGAATAACATCAAGCATGACGATGAAGTTATTCAGCCAGAGCATAAATAACCAGGGAAGTATTATTTATGTCTAAGCTTAAGCCTATATATTAATACGAACTAGTTATCACTTTTGTCTATTTTTGTGTCGTTATATGCCATTTTATCAAGTTGGCTTCAACTTAAGCCTTCTCTTTACAATTTTTGAATCATTTCTCTGGTTTTGCTGGTGTAGTTTTACACATTGCGCCAGTCGTCATACCAGATTTAGTTAAACTCTGTTGCTGTCGATCCAAAAAGTTTTTAGCTGCCATGTGCATGATAGAAGCCATATCGAGTTGGCTATTGTCTTCAGACAACTTCACTATACGTTGATAGGCATCTATACGTTGGCAAAAAGCCTCACTTTTCGCCGATGCATCTGCTGTTGATTTTGGATCATCCAAAATAGGCTTAGTTGCTTTAATTACATCAAGATAATGTTGTATCTGTGCATCATAATTTTGCTGTGTTAGTACCTCAGACTGTGCCGTCTGACTTAATGACAGCACAGTACAAGTCAGCAGAAATGCATAAAGACTTTTATGCTTCATCGCCTTCTTTCCACACATCTTCATAATCATCTGAATCGATCATAAACCTATAACCAGTGTCCAGCGCTAAATATGGAAGTGCTTCAGGGAACTCTTTCATCAATTCTTTTACACTAATGAGCTCAAAAAAATCTTCTGAAGCATCTAACTCACCACCATAAATAAACCACGATACATTATTATCATCTGGTAGTTTACGCAGACCAACTACAGGTTCTTTATTTAAGGTTTGCAAGGCAATTGCTACTGTATCTGTTTCTTTTACGGCGCGATATGCCGAACCAAACTCTTCACAGACCAACTGCTGTTCTTCAATTAAATCAGCATCCATCTTTAAAGCTCTTTTCTGTGTTTAATCATGCACGCAGTTTAAGGCTTTCATTAACCTTATACAATCAAGTGAAGTCAGATTTAGCTTCATTCAGTCTGAGCTTCTTATCAATGTAAAATAAAGTGCTTTACTGAATCGCGGTGAGTTTTTTCTACAAATGATAGCTGACGGATGATTTCAAGCGTGTAGACTATACATCAAGTACAGTTTGTAACTATTCGAGATCTCAATATAAAACCCTAAGTAAGTTTACTCACTTGGAGTCTATTCATATATGTAAGCCAATGATTATACTTATTTTTGGACGCGTATAGATTTGAGTTGCTGAAAAATTAAAGACTCTTGGCCTGATTTATAAATATAACGCTCTAAAGTCCCTTGATTTGTATGAACTGACATTGAAATATTATCTCCTTTCAATGTATGAACAAGCGATGTAGGAATACTAAAATTATTTTGAGAACGGTGCATACCAAAGTACATACGATTTGTCGTCTTCGCAGTAGGACCGTAACTTAACTCTTCTGTACCATTACTAAAGGTAATTTTTTGGATATCGTAATTTTGTTGTACGCTATCTAATGATACTTTAATACCAACATGATCTAAAGCTTGCTCATTCCAACTCACTTGCACAATTGGGCAAAGTTCATTTGGCTCACAGATCAACAAACCCAAGGCAGCATTCTTTTGAGGCATAGGCGTAGTCTGACATGCAACAAGAGCACTAAGTACCATGGTCAGTCCAAGGCTTTTTAAAATGTATTTTTTCACAAGCTCACCCTCATAACATTTAAATAGACAATATTTATGTATTTATTTCCATAAAGTATTACATACCATTCTGTTCATATTTTAAACACAGCACAACAATATGATCTGAAATGATTATATGCAATCATTTGAGCCATTTAAGATTCTGTATAGGCTGAAAGTAAACAGTAACACTCACGACAAAATGTACTTTTGTTTTAATACTGACAATTTACATACTGCTTTTAAACTACTATTGGACTGATGTTCTCACTCCCCCCATTTCATCATCTTCCACTCAAAACCTTATCTTACTCATGAATAGCGTCAACCTAGACTGCCATTAATGCTATAAAAATGCTCAAACAGATACCATCGAAATAACATCAATATATATATGAAACATAAACCAATCCCATAAATAGTGCTTTTGCCATTCCTGTGGTTAAAATCCATTCAAACAAGTAGAAACTTCAATAAACAATATTGAGCACATTCGTCAATCCAAGGCTTTGAACTTTTCTGAAGTACACTCGATGGCTTTTAAATTTTGTATATACGCAATGTATCTACAAACCTATTCAAAATTTCGTACTTCTTAAAAAGTGCTGTATCACACAGTGAGTACAAAATTGATCAACTATGAGCCCTTAGTTATTGTTTTAAGTAACACATCAGATTTAGATTTTTTATTTCCCAAACATTCAAATTCTTCTTTATACGTTGACTTAAATTAGAGTAATTAGCCAAAATACTGTTTTTAATCATAATTTATGTTTAATATCTAATGTGAATTTAGAAAAGCTCAACATAAAAGTACACTAAAATTTAAACGTTTAATTTTGATTCCACATAGATCAAATTATGCATTTAAATTTTGAAAGAGTGAGTACAACAACCGATCGATTCAACTCAATCTTATAGACTCACTATACGGCGCAGGTTCAATAGGATCTAAAGCAGGACTATTTTCCTCCTTACATTTTTCAACATCAAAACATCCGTTACACAAATGATAATAACAGTTTTAGCCAATTCGGCTTACAATGTAAAAAACAGACATAACTATAAAATTTGTAATCTTTTAACATTGCCAAATGTCCGCAAAATTCGCATTATATAGCCCAAATCTGGCACACTAGATTCATGTCAATTCAAAGAATTTATAAATAAAATATGGAAAAATGTGCCATAATACGCAAACTTTGCAGATATCTTGCAAAGTAATTTTGCAATTTTTTAATTGGAGCATGCTGAATGAGTTCGACCATTTTGGTCATTCACGGACCGAATCTTAATTTGCTAGGAAAGCGCGAACCAGAAGTTTATGGACACCTCACACTTGAGGATATAAACCAGCAACTCACCGAACAAGCACAAAAAGCCTCTATTTCTCTGCAAACTTTCCAAAGCAATTGGGAAGGTGCTGTAGTGGACCGAATCCATCAAGCACAACAAGACGGCGTTCAATTTATCATTATCAATCCAGCAGCCTTAACACATACATCGGTTGCGGTGCGTGATGCACTTCTTGGCGTAGCAATTCCATTCATCGAAGTACATTTATCTAATGTACATGCACGTGAAGCTTTCCGCCATCATTCATATTTATCTGATAAAGCCGTAGGTGTTATCTGCGGATTAGGTGCAAAAGGCTACGCGTCAGCGCTTGACTTTGCAATCGACAAAATTCAACCAACTTTGCAATCTTAATTTAGGAATACTGTCTCATGGATATCCGTAAAATCAAGAAACTCATCGACCTGATGATTGAATCTGACTTACAGGCAATCGAAGTGAAAGAAGGCGATCAATCTATCGCACTCACACGTCGAAATCCAGTTGTAGCAGCAGCTGTTCCAGCAATGCCTGCTCCTGCTGCACCTACACCAGCAGCAAAATCACCTCGTGGTGCTGTTGAAACTTCACCAATGGTTGGTGTGTTCTATGCAGCACCAAATCCGGGCGAAGCACCATTTGTAAAAGTTGGTCAAACTGTGTCTGCAGGTGAAACACTGGGTATTATTGAAGCAATGAAAATCATGAACCCAATTGAGGCAACTCAAAGTGGTGTGATTGAAGAAATTCTAGTGAAAAATGGCGAAGTGATTCAATTTGGTCAACCACTTTTCCGCTACCGCGCCTAAAACCTCGGGGAAAAATAATGTTGCAAAAAGTTTTAATTGCAAACCGTGGTGAAATTGCACTACGCATTACACGGGCCTGCAAAACTTTAGGAATTAAAACCGTAGGGATTTATTCCGATGCAGATAAAGACCTCATGCATTTACGCTTTTGTGATGAAGCAGTCTGCATTGGTCCAGGTGCGAGCAGTGAAAGCTATCTAAATATTCCAGCCATTATTACAGCGGCTGAAATTACAGGTGCTGATGCAATCCACCCTGGATATGGCTTTTTATCTGAAAATGCTGAATTTGCAGAAATTGTAGAAAGCTCAGGTTTTATCTTTATTGGTCCACGCCCAGAACATATTCGCCTGATGGGGAACAAAGTTTCTGCCATTATGGCAATGCGTAAAGCTGGTGTGCCTACTGTACCTGGTTCTGCGCATGCAGTTACACCAAACAATGCATTGGCTGAAGCCAAAGAAATTGGCTTCCCACTGATCGTAAAAGCTGCCTCTGGTGGTGGTGGTCGTGGTATGCGTATTGTAGAACGTGTAGATACCCTGCTCGAATCTGTACAAGCTGCACAACGTGATGCTGAAATGTGGTTTGGCGATGATACAGTCTATATGGAACGTTTTTTACAAAAACCTCGCCATGTAGAAGTACAAGTGTTAGCAGATGGTAATGGCCATGCAATTCATCTGTATGACCGTGACTGCTCTTTACAGCGCCGCCATCAAAAAGTACTTGAAGAAGCACCAGCACCGGGCTTACCAGAACAAGCACGCGCAGAAATTTTAGAAGCATGTGTGAATGCTTGTAAAATGATGCAATACCGTGGCGCAGGTACTTTCGAGTTTCTTTTTGAAGAAGATGAATTCTTCTTTATTGAAATGAATACACGCGTACAGGTAGAGCACCCTGTCACTGAAATGGTGACAGGTATCGATATTATTGAGCAACAATTACGCATTGCTGCAGGCCTCGGACTTAACATCGAACAAGAAGATGTCGAGTGCAAGGGTCATGCCATGGAATGCCGTATTAATGCTGAAGATCCAACAACCTTTATGCCTTCACCAGGTAAAATTGAGCATTTCTATGCACCAGGTGGTGCGGGCATTCGTTTAGATTCTCACATCTATCAAGGTTATAGTATTCCGCCTTACTACGACTCTATGATTGCAAAACTGATTGCTCATGGCAAAGACCGTGAAACTTGTATTGCACGTATGAAGCAAGCTTTAGACGAAATCATTTTGACAGGGATTAAAACCAATATTCCTTTACATAAAGATTTAATCCTACAAGATGAAAACTTCTGCCAAAAAGCAATGGATATCCATTACTTAGAAAAGCACATGTTGAAACAAGTTGAAGGTCATTCTGAAAAAGAATAAACAACAGTAAATAAAAAACCGCTCAATTGAGCGGTTTTTTATTGGCTTTAAATCACTTATGGCAATACACGATATAAAGTTGCAAAACATTTTTCAGCTTGATCATTACTACAGAAATTAATTGTGCTTGGATTTTTCCATTTCACAAAATACTGTGAAATTTCTCCAGTTTGATCGACTTGCTGGCCTGAACAATCTTTTTGGTTGTTATCAAATTTTACTTGCAACACTAAAGCAGGCAATTGTTCGTCTGGTTGTGCTGAAGGTTGGTAATCGTAAATACCAGATGACCACTCCTCACCGCTTTTAATAATGACATCATTATCGCTTTTGAAATTATAATATTCGATGCACTTGCGATTATTTGGAATTTCCATTCCCCATAGACCCACAATTTCAGGACGAGTAATCACCCTAAATGAATTAGCTACATTTTGTTGTGGCGTGACAGTTTGATTTTGATCATTTTTTTTATTATCTGAAGCAGAAGCTACACCAGCACATAACATTAGTAAAATGGTTAAAGATGTCTTTTTCATACGTTTATTCAGTCATATTATCCATGTGTGCTAAATTAACACATTTTTTTAAAAAACCACCAATAATCACCAATTTATAACAATCATTTCACCAATATATTCAACAATGCCCGTTATCATATTTAATGCCTTATATTTATGGTATTCACACAATGAGCTTCATCGGAGACAACTCGTGCATTTATAATTAATTTAGTAAAATGCTTCAATAAATACCGTATTACTTAGGCTATATAAGGGAAGTCAATCCATTTATGCGTACAGCCTCACCGAATATCATACAAAGTAGTGTTTTTTTGGGCGTTGCCCTGATTATCTTGATCAGCTGTCTCGTTGGTATTGCTTCTCGACCACTTTCTTTTCTCGCTTTCTTTTGGCCAGCCAATGCTGTCTTGCTCGCTATTTTTCTACGCTATCCAAATTTAAATACAAGCAGTGGCTGGCTAGGTGCTTTTTGTGGCTACATGCTTGCATACTTACTCACGGGTAACTTTCTACAACTGACCACTATTTTAACTTTCGCAAATTTAATTAATACAGCCGTTTCATTGTTTTTTATACAATTTTTCCAAATTAACTATAGAAAATATCATCAAGGTCTAACTTTTTTAGGCTTGTTTAGCATTTGTACTTTTGGTGGATGTTTAGCGAGTGCTGTCTTTGCTATTTTTACCGTTCCGTTTGTCCCCAATACATTCATGTCTACAGACCGCCTACTGGTCGATTTTAGTATGTGGTGGACAGGAGAAATGTTGAACTGTATTTTAATTTTACCTTTGGTATTGGCATTCCCAACCTATGACGAATTCAAAAAAATTATTCATAATCGTCGTACTAAAACCTACCCCATTCAAAAAGCTTTTCCGGCAATTGCTGTTATTTTTTGTGTGGCCCTAACTTATCTATTTTCTGGACCTGGTGCTTTACTCTATCCTTTAGCTGCATTAATTTGGGTTGCACTTAGCTATCGACTCTTTACTGTCACTGTTATTAACTTTTTAGCCTTACTTGCAACCTACCACAGTCTCAACCAGTTTTATGTCGCTGTATCCCCTGAGATTTATCTCAGTACGTCCATGTCAGTGCGGATTGGTTTGTGTATGCTCAGTCTCGCACCCTTACTGCTGTGTATCATTAGTGAAAATAGACATCACTTATATAAAAAAGTTCTCTATTTTGCAAATTACGATAGCTTAACCCAAGCCATGAACCGCCGTTACTTCTTCCAACTCAGTGAAGAGCTCTTAACACTTCACCCTAAACGTAGTTTTACGCTACTCATGTTAGATATTGATCATTTTAAGAAAATTAATGATCAATACGGCCATTATGCTGGGGATCAAGTTTTACAGCAGTTTTCCGAACAGATTCGCCAACATTTACGCGATAAAGATTTGTTTGCACGACTAGGTGGTGAAGAATTCGTTATTCTTTTAGAAAACATTCAACACAATGAAGCTCTGCGTATTTCGGAAAGATTGCGAAATATTATCGAAACTTCACCAATACAAATTCATGGCCAAGCAGATATTCCAATTACCGTGAGTATAGGCATGACGCAATATGCAGCCACATCACCCGAAACAATTCAAAATCTAATTAATAAAGCCGATTTTGCACTTTACCAAGCAAAGGAACAAGGCCGTAACAAGGTAATAATGAGCTGCTAAAAGAAGCAATAATATCGTGCATTTTAGATCTCAAACTTTTTCTTAATGGCTAAGATTCACCGCTTTAGGTAAGCCTTTTACAAAGAATAAACCACATAGAACCACAATACCTGCCACAACAAACATTACTTGCCCTGTATATATTTCCCAATAATGCCCAGCTAAAATACTACCAATAGCCACGCCAAGTCCCCACATCGTACTATAAAGGGCTTGCCCACGACCTTGTTGTCCCGCCGAAAAATTTTGGAAGATAATCCGCATTGCAATGAGATGAAATAAACCAAAGCTAAAAGCATGAATGCATTGAGCAAAGAATTGTACTGCAAATAAGTCAGGGAAAAGTCCAGCCATTATCCAACGTAAGCTGGTTAAAATTAAACAGATTGCCACCAACATCCGCCATGAAAAGCGCGTAAAAAATAAATTGGCATATGCAAACATGATTATTTCTGCGATAACTCCCACTGACCACAAAAAGCCTATTTCTGTTGTACTATAATTGGCTTGCTTTAAGTAATTACTATAAAAACTATAAAACGGTGCATGTGAAAATAGCATAATCAGTTCTATGACAAAAAAACTTGCCACCACGGGACGTTTTAAAATGGGCCATAGTGGTTCTAGTATTTTTTGCGATGTAGGTGCTGTAGCTGGTTCACGTATTGTAAATGACCAAAGAAAAGCCAAAGAGGCAATACATAACAACATAATCGGTAACATTGATATTGGGACTATTTCGAGCAACGCTCCAATGCCAAACACCCCAATAATAAATCCTATAGAACCCCATTTACGGACCTTACCGTATAATTGTGCTCTTTTTTCTGCTAACCAAAATAAGGTCACACCTTCAAATTGTGCCAATATCGCATTTTGAAAAAAACTAAATATCAGCATAAGTAATGCAATTGATTGAAAACTATTAGGAATAATAAAAATCAGTAACCATATACAACACTCCATCCATGTTGCTATACGTACCAGCAACATACGCTTTCCTGATTTGTCTGCAATCCACCCCCAAATAAAAGGCGCAAAAAAACGTGTAATAATTGCAATGGATGAAAGCAACCCAATTTGTTGATAATTAAACCCTTGGTCTTCTAAATAAAGATTCCAAAATGGCATAAATGTACCAACAATGGCATAGTAGAAAAAGTAGAATCCACCTAGTTTGGACTGGATTGGAATGCTAAGCATTAAGCTATATTCCTTAGTATTTACAACAAGTTATTAACTTTTTAGAGTTGTATTGCATTGCATCTAAAAGGCGGTTTTAGGAGATAACAGGTATACAAATCAGTATACAAATTTATTTTAATTAAATTATTTCAAAATTTGTATACTTTAGAGAAAAATACACATTATTAATCATGTATTTATATTTATCTAAATTTATCGTTTTTATGTATAAAAAACCATTATAAGGAAGTTCTAGATAGAAGTTATTTGCTTTATCAGCGTGTGGTACGAGTTAAATTTAAAAATTGCAGATTCCCTTCATTCTAATCAACAACATATTGCAAGTTATCCTCTTAGTTCCAATTTTATGCAATTACTGATTCTAAATTATAGAAAATTTTTAAATATATCGATTCGACTGCTTTTAAAATAGGATTTCAATAAAAAATCGTCTTAACGTTCCCAATCAATCTTGTAAATATTTCCATCTACGACAGTAATAGCATAGTAAGAATTATCTACTTTATATTTATAGGTGATGGCTGGATGAGCTCGTCCTCTCGCATCACGAATAGTATGCTCATAAGAAGATTCAGGATGACCCAATACATCTTGCATTTTGCTATAACTATCACCAAGTTCAACAAAACCAAAATTTCCTCGAATCGACTGCATGTTAACAGCGAACGCTTGAATGGACATAAATATGCTCAAAACTAATAATAATTTTTTCACTTCTATGCTCAACAAAGTATTTATACTTAGCAACATAATAAGTGAAAAATGTGATTTTTATCATTTTTTTTGTCTGAGTAATGTTCAGTACAAATTAAATCTACCTACAATTTATTGTTATCCAAGTAAACCTTTTGTACTACTTCCAGATAATTCATATTCATAGAGCAATCATAGATGCTGAAATCCTTCATATACGCATACAGCTCAACACAAATAATGTCCGCAAGTTACAAGCACAAAGATTTACTTTGATGAACAGTTTGATCCAGCCAATACAAATCTTATCCGTCACACAAAGTACAGCTGATAAATTTTTTAAATTGAGATTTGTAGCTAATCATTCCAGCAATAAAGAATGTAAAGCCTTAGTAGATCAACACGTTATGTCCCGAGAGCAAATAAGTTATTGAAAAAAATTGAAGCACTTGGATAAAAGTGGTCTAGTTATTTTCACTTTTATATAACAAAGCCCATTCATACAGACTCATTCAATTTAGCTTTGCCAAATTCTTTATGGGGGAAAGATATAACGAATGTATACGTGCTTTGCATGATACATTACAACCGCAAGTAACCGTATTTTATTTCTACCTACTATAAAATAAGATACAACTTTCACACTTTTTGTAGCAAGAAAGAGCAACTTCATTTCCGCAAAATCATTAGGATCATCAACCTTCCCAATACTTCAAAAAGTTTTGTTATTTTTACACCATCAGTTGTAACCACTTTTTATAATAAACGGTTGATTTTCAAATCCTAGCTATTTTTTATATTTACCTTAACTTAATATTTTAAGACATAAAGTAGCTATATTTTCAATCCATTATTTTACAATATGTCATTCAATAAGTTAGACCATCGACCAAAGGTGGTAATACTCTTGAATATCTCGATTTAAAAACTCATCGCGTTCGGGATCGTAATGAAAAGGCTTATTTTCCAGTAAAGTAGTGCAATTATTTAATTTAAGGTATTTTTTTAAGAATTTCTTAAAATTTTCGATTTTTTCTGGAAAAATACTTTCTTCATCCCACATAATAGCATTCATATCATTTACCTCTATCAATCTAAAGCACATACAACTTATTGATTTACAGTAAACAATATTTATCTTAAATGTGACTTAATTAGCAAAATAAAGCAAATAAATCGTTTTTAGATTTTTTTTTGCAGGCATGATTCATCATTTAAATAGATTGTCTCAATTCATTACACTATGTATTGATTCTATTGATGTGGAAAACATTACAATACACTATGTCTTCAGAATACAAAAAGAATATGGAATAAAATGTGATATGTTTCATAAAATATTGGCCGAAGTACTAAAAATATACTAAGATAACTCAACTCAAACATAGGATATGACGGGTGCTAAAGAAGATTGCGGCATTTTTAAAATTAGATTTACAAAAGCTGATTTTAATCCTAAATATCATCTGTGTTTCTTGTCTATTTATTGCATCAATTTGCATTATCAACTATGTCATTAAAAAACAATTAATAGAAAACTCTCTTTTAACAAATCAAAAATATGCTTCAAAAGTTGCAATTAGTGCAGATCAACACCTAAAAAGCATGCTACAAGAATTAAATTATAGTGCAAAAATTATTGGTCATGACTTTAGTAATCAAACTATTATCAAAAGTGAATTACATCGACTTAAATACCAATCCAATAATTTCAATACCGTTTCTGTCGTAGATCAAAATGCGATCATCAAACATTTTGAACCGCATAATTTTAAATTTAATACGAATGTTAGTCACCGAACTGTCGGTGTAGAACAATCATTAAAACTGAAAAAGACATATATTTCCCCGCCGTATCTAGCAATATCCAATAATCTTATTGTCTTAATGACGCAACCTATTTTTGATCAAAACCGAAATTACCAAGGTATGATCACTGGATCAATATATTTACAACGCAAAAATTTAATAAATCAGCTTCTATCTGGTTCCTATGATTATAAAAGAAGCTATATGTATGTCGTAGATCAAGATAATCGAATTATTTTCCATCCTGATCCTACACGAATTGGTGAAAAAATTATCGGAAATACTGGCCTAGACTACATGAAACAGTATAAAAATGGCTCAATTCATTTAGTAAATAGTAAAGGTGTAGACAATCTCGCAGGTTTTTCTCATATTCCTAGTGTGAACTGGCTAGTAGTTTCACAGCAACCTACAGAAGAGCTTTTAGAACAAGCCAATAGTATTTTACTCAAAGCCGCATTTGGAATATTTATATTTTATGTTCTCATATTTATAATTATTTGGAGGATAACTTATTATATTTCCTCACCGTTACATAGTCTTGCGCAAATGGCAGGTATATTAAATCAGCCAGAAACGGATGATAAAATTCGCGAAATTAATCCATGGTACTTTGATGTTTTACGCTTTCGCACTGCTTTACTATTTAGTTCTAAAAAATTTAAAGATAAGATTAGTGAATTGAATCAACATATCAATACAGATCCACTCACTGGTTTATTTAACCGTCGTGGTATGGATCTATTTATTAATGAATTAAAAAAAATGCATAGCGAGTTTGCATTATTAATGATTGATGTGGATCATTTTAAACAGGTTAATGATACATACGGACATGACCAAGGCGATGCTGTCTTAATCTCACTTGCACAGCAGATTAAGCAAAATTTCCGTGAGAATGATGTCTGCTGTCGTTTAGGTGGTGAGGAGTTTGTTGTTTTGGTACATAGTGCTGAAGCTCACTCTGTTTATAAAGCAGCTGAAAGGCTTCGTAAAAGAATGGAAAATTTACAGTCCGACAATCTGCCGAAGGTAACCATATCGATTGGAATTGCTTTCTATCCTGAAGATAATGAAGACATACAAGAAATATTTAAAATAGCGGATAATCGGTTGTATCAAGCAAAAAATTTAGGTCGTAACCAAGTATGTTAATTAAAAAATCTTTTACTTATCCATTTAAATTACTTTACGTCTCACCATATTAATAGTTTTTCATGCTGTTTAGGCTCTTATATAGCCTATTAAAGATCATAAAAGAGATTCTCTCATGGTGTATTTTCTTTATTTCAATGATTAAAATATAAATGTCACCACTCTTTAAATTGAAAATAATATAGTGACAATAGCTCAGCAAGTACTTATTTAGTTGTATTTTAACTTCTAAGATAAGCTCTTAATAATATGACATCGAATACCAATTCACTGCAGCTAATTATTGATATATTTTATTTTTTTAAAAACCAGTCTAAATAGTCACGCTTTAATAATGAGTCTACATTCTATAATGCAGGACTTAAAAGTTGGTAATGTAAACAATGACAGCATTATCTCCTAACGGTATTCTGTGATGCCTTATCACATCCTCCAAGCCCTCTTTCTGTATATCCTTTATTTATAACATTCCAATTTTTCTAATTTCTAAAATATTTCACACATAAAAAAACACCCCCAACCGTTTAGGTGAGGGTGTTTCGAATAATGAGCTGGCGATGACTTACTCTCACATGGGTAACCCCACACTACCATCAGCGCTAAGAGGTTTCACTTCTGAGTTCGGGAAGGGATCAGGTGGTTCACTCTTGCTATTG
>NZ_QUWR01000025.1:0-43241 GCF_003419885.1 Acinetobacter sp. SWAC5 | reverse complement strand
GATGAATATATTTCAGAAATCACTCAACGCTTGAATCATCGGCCAAGAAAAAGACTCGGCTTTAAAAGTCCGAGTCAGGTATTATGGCAACAACATGGTGTTGCACTTCAAATGCTAATCTAAGATATAAAAAAAGCCGAGTAAAATCGGCTTTTTTTATGAAATTGTCACAAATTTGAAGCATACTAAATATAGCCAGTGAATTAAGCATTTTAGTAGGGCAGATATGAATACGGCAGCGGATACAGCACTTGTAAAACCTGAATATACTTATAACGATCGCTACATTAACCGTGAGCTATCCATTTTAGATTTTCATTTGCGTGTATTGGAGCAAGCTGTTGATCCATTGCATCCTTTATTGGAGCGCATGAACTTTCTATTGATCTTCTCACGTAATCTCGATGAATTTTTTGAAATTCGTGTCGCGGGTATGATGGAGCAAATTGCTTTAGGTTTAGAGAGCCATACGCCAGATGGACTGACCCCTAAGCAAGTGCTAGATCAAATTTCAAAAACAGCGCATGCAGCCATTGAGCGTCAATATCGTATTTTAAACGAAGAAATTTTGTCTAAACTACGTGAAGAAGACATTTGCTTCTTGCGTCGTGGAGAATTAACACCTGCACAATCTGCGTGGGTAAAAAAATATTTCCAAGAGCAAGTTGCACCTGTACTTACACCCATTAGCCTTGACCCAGCGCATCCATTTCCACGCTTAGTCAACAAAAGCTTAAACTTTATTGTGACCTTGGAAGGCAAAGATGCTTTTGGTCGTCAAATTGATTTGGCAGTTGTACCTGCGCCACGTTCATTGCCACGCGTAGTCCGTTTACCTGATGAGCTTACTGGTGGGAAAGAACATCATGTGATGCTGTCAGCAATTATTCATGAGCATGTTTCGGATTTATTCCCAGGCATGACGGCAACAGGTTGTTATCAATTCCGTGTAACACGTAATGCCGACTTAGCATTAAATGAAGATGTAGAAGATTTGGCGAAAGCTTTAAAAGGTGAACTTTCTTCGCGTCGCTTTGGTCGTGCTGTGCGTTTGGAAGTAACTGAAAACTGCCCAGAACACATTTACCAATATTTACTAGAAGAATTCGATTTAGAAGATGAACAACTTTACAAGGTCGATGGTCCAGTCAACCTCGCACGCTTACTTTCAAATTTTAAGCGCCCACATTTGCGTTATGAGTCACATACACCAGTAATTCCAAAGGTGCTGAAAAAGTCTGAAAATATTTTCAGTGCGATGCAGAAGCAAGACATTTTGCTTCATCATCCGTTTGAATCTTTTGCACCCGTAATTAACCTACTACGTGAGGCAGCACGCGATCCACAAGTGCTTGCAATCAAACAAACTTTATACCGTAGCGGTGCAGATTCTGAAATTGTACAAGTACTGGCAGAAGCAGCACGTAATGGTAAAGAAGTCACCGCAGTGATTGAGTTACGAGCACGCTTTGATGAAGAGTCAAATATTGCTGTGGCAAATGTTTTGCAAGAAGCAGGCGCGGTAGTCGTATATGGCATAGTGGGCTATAAAACCCATGCCAAAATGATTTTAGTGGTACGCCGTGAAAATAATAAATTAGTGCGCTATGTCCATTTGGGTACGGGTAACTACCATGCGGGGAATGCGCGTATTTATACCGACTATGGCTTACTCACCACCGACAAAGAATTGTGTGAAGATGTGCATCGTATCTTTCAAGAATTGACGGGCATGGGCAAGATGGCGAAGCTGAAAAAGCTTTTACATGCACCATTTACATTGCACGCACAATTGGTCAATTTTATTGATGATGAAATTGCCAATGCAAAAGCTGGTAAAGCTGCACAAATTATTGTGAAAGTGAATGCGCTGACCGAAGTACAGTTAATTAATAAATTATATGAGGCATCTCAAGCTGGAGTGCAAATTGATTTAATTATTCGTTCGATCTGTTGCTTACGCCCAGGCTTACCAGGCTTGTCTGAAAACATTCGTGTACGTTCGATTGTGGGGCGTTTCTTAGAACATACGCGTGTGTATTATTTTAGCAATAATGGCGATGCACGCATTTATGCATCGAGCGCAGATTGGATGGACCGTAACTTATTTAATCGTGTAGAAGCTTGTTTCCCAATTGAAGATGCAGCCTTAAAAAAACGTATCTATCAGCAAGGTTTGGTGAACTATTTAAAGGACAATCAACAAGCATGGTTACTGCAAGGCAATGGTGAGTGGGTACGTGCACAGGTCAATGAAAATGAAACCTTACACAATGCTCAACGAGAGTTATTAAATGCAATTAAATAAATAGCATTTATTCATCTCTTTTGGGTTTTAAGTTATACGCCTGATGCACAGCATCAGGTTTTTTTATGCCATCGTTTTTCGTCTTATATAAAAAGGCAACAGGACAGACGATGTTTACGGTATGGCTATTGCCTTTTAGTGATAATACAAACTAACCTTCCGCAGGATTTGTTTAATCAGACTACTGACTTGAGCAGGAGAAAGTTGAAGTAGTGATGCGGTTTGTTCCAGCGTTTGTGTGTGTGCAAACTGCTGCAAAATTTGAATTTCAATTGGCGAATACGCGATAGCTGAAGTAGCAAGCGCAGTTGCATGTGTCTGCGCGATTTGAGTAGGTGGGGTTAAGTGTGTATTAAGCAGATAACTTGCCAACTCAGGATGTAAAATAGCACCTCCACGTAAAATAATACGAATATGCTCAGCAAGTTGTTCAGATTCACTGGTATTGAGTAAATAAGCATTTGCCCCAAATTTGAGTGCCTGTAAGATTTCTTCACCCTGAATGGATGAATGTAAGCTGATCAAATGAGCTTCAGGATGGATTTTGCGTGTAGTTTGTAAAAAGACTAAATCTTCAAAATTTTCAACAGAGCATAAAATTAAATTTGGAAGATGTTGTTCAATCAGTTGCGTTGCAATGCTTAAATCTGTGCTATGCAAAATAAGATCTTCGGGATAGCCCAAGTTCACAAGTATTGTATGTATGTGTGTGTGCGGCATATTTGGATGTTGATGAATAATCAACACGGGTACCGGTAAACTTAGAATTGAAATCATTATATAGCTCTAAATATTTAAATAAAAATAACCGTAAATTAAAATCAGTATTTCAATGTTTTTATATTGAGTTACTGTGCCTTAAAAAAATGCAGTCGCATATACCTAGAAATGGTGATTTTAAGGGGAAGTTATAATTAAGTATTTGTAGAGCAATTGATATTTTCATTTTTTTAACGCTATGTTGGTTTTGGGTGTAAATGTTTTTGTTTATGTTACAAATATCTATTGCAGTTATTTTTATGTTATTTTTCATTGTAAAATAATAAAATTTACTACATTGGGTTAAAATAAAAAGAATATATACATTAAATGTGTGAGCGGTATATAAATGAGTTTTTTCTAAGTTTTTTTGAGCAGCGTGGGGCTGATCGGGTGGACTTAATGGTTCACTAAAATTTATCATTTGGCAAATTTTTAAAAACTCAGAAAGTGTGATTAATGTCACGTAAATTAATCAACTTTATGATATTAGACGATTATTTGTTATAAAAAATAATATTTCTTTGCAAAAATACCCAAAAATAGGGATAGGCAATTACAAACGCTAATCTTAATATAAACACATCTTCAAACTGATCTGGCTAGTGAGAAGATTTCTAAAGGAAGTAGATGATATTTCATTTATGTATTACCTTATTTAGGGCAACCATTTTGGATTGCCCTTTTCTTTTTTTTAATATTAAAAAATAAAATAGCGTTGCTTTAGGGGGAGTTTTAACCATTCTCAGCTAAGTGTTTTGCAGAAGAAAATGAAGTCTTTATCTTGCGATTATCAATGAAATATTTGCTTTAACATAACTGAATTGAAGTATATGTCCGTATATAACTAATTTGGTTTCATACTTCTCACGATGTTAATTCCCTGCGATGCTATTGAGCGAGTCGCGACTGAATACCAAGACAAAACTAAAAAAAAAACTGTATCTAGCTTATTCTTGCAATAGTTAGCAAAGGAGCTGAGTAGCGCCTAAGGTGGTGATCGTCTGCTTTGCATGGGTGGGGACAGGGCAATAAAAAACCTGAGCTTATTACACTTTCCCATATAGGACGGATAATAAAACTCAGGCGATGCGCGAATACTTAGCTAAGTTTCAACTTAGTGTAAGTTCTGCGTAATTTTTTGCAAAATTTGAAGTAAAACGTCAAATTCACTTTGTAGCGGTGTACTTTTACGTGTAACCAATGCCAACGTACGGCTAGGACCAGCTTCAATTGGTTTTACAACCAAATCTGGGTTCGCTTTAATCATATTGGTATGCAGTGCAATTTCTGGCAACAAGGTGAAACCAAGATTAGCAGAGACCATTTCAACCAAAGTTGGTAATGAACTTGCTTTTAAGCGATGGTCATTTTTACGTTCACCAATTGGGCATGCGCTGAGTGCATGATCACGTAAGCAATGGCCTTCTTCTAAAAGCATTAAGCGAGAAAGGTCTAAATTATCTAAAGAGCTTGCATGCGCAGCATTTTGGTCGGCTTTGTGGTAAACCAAATATAGATTTTCTTTCGCAATTTCTGCAACTTTTAAGCTACGTGTATCGAAAGGCAGGGCAAGAACAACCATATCGAGGTTGCCATGCTCTAAACGTTCAACAATTTTTTCACTTTGCGCTTCATGCAAATGCAATTGAATTTTAGGCAATTGTTTATGCACTTCATCTAGCAATTGAGCAAGAATGAAAGGTGCAATGGTTGGAATAACCCCAAGGTGCAGATCACCAGTGAGCGGTTCGCTCATTTCACGGCTTAATCGCATTAAGTCTTGTGCATCGGCCAATAAAACACGAGCTCGACCAACAACTTGTTCACCAAGTGGTGTTAAACGTACATTTTGGCGGTCACGTTCTACCAGAACACCACCAAGAAGGCGCTCTAGTTCCATGATACCCCCAGAAAGGGTAGACTGAGTGACGAACGAACGGCGCGCAGCTTCTGTAAAATGCAGCGTTTCTGACAGCGTTACAAGATATGACAGCTGTCTTAGAGATGGTAATGCAGCCATAGTGTCCTAATGTTTATGATTTAAAGTGATCAGCAAATAACCCGCTAAGATATGGAATAAAATGCGGTGGGATATCATGCCCCATTCCATCAATTAATTCAAATTTTGCGCCAGAAATTGCTTTAGCAACTGCCTTACCATGGCTAGGGGGTAACAAGCGATCTTTAGAGCCATGAACCACCAGCGTCTTGTGATCGATTTGTTGATCTAGTTTAAGCAAGGAGCCTGTACATAATATTGCTAAAAACTGTTGAAGTACACCCGCTGGATAATAACTTCGTTGATATAACTTACGAGCGGTCTGAATTGCTTCTAAATGATTGACATATCCAGGGGAGCCAATAATTTTAAAAACTTTCAGACTATGATTCACAATGCCTTCTTCATCTGAAGATTCAGGCTTACCAATTAAGCTAAAAAGTTGCTTTGGAAAGGGTGGGGGTAATAAAGGCTGGTTGTTACTGGTAAACATCAAGCCCAGTTTTTGTACTTTATCAGGGTGCTGTGCTGCTAATATTTGTGCAATCATGCCCCCCATAGATGCACCAATCACATGAACTTTGTCTAAGCCTAAACGTTCAATGAGCAGAGCTGCATCATTGGCCATATCATATAAATTATAGGGTGAGCCTTGATTGTCTAAACCCAGTGCGAATCGACCCATCAGTTTGAGTGTATTTAAGCGTGGGCCTTTGTTTCGAATTTTTGAGGATAAGCCGATATCGCGATTATCGTAACGGATAATGCGATAACCTTGATCAATCAAAGATTTGCAGAAAAAATCGGGCCAATACAACATTTGTGCGCCCAAACCCATAATCAATAATAGAGTGGGGTGTTCAGGATTGCCTCCAACTTCGACATGTAATTCAATGCCATTACCTAAATCCACTTTTGTTTCATGCATAAATGGTGTGTAAGGCGAAGGTTGGTATTGCAGGGCACTATTCATTTTTATTTTCCTGAAAAACTGAACGCTTCAATGCGTGAAGCGTTCATGTATTTAAACCTTAAACTGAAGCAGGAATCAAGTCAGGAACTAACTTGGTCAGACTAAGTCGTTGCTTGGCAGCCGTTGCGCCCAGCAATACAAAACCACGCAGTGTGCCCTCATTATCCAGTGCTTTAGATAGCATGCCATCTTCAAATTCTTCGGTTTCCCACTGAACTTCTACATTTAAAGGTGCAGGTAAAACAGTTAATGGCGCAGCTGGCGTTTTTACAGCAACTGGCATAGCAGGATAGTGCACAGCTGTTGTTTCACCATTTAAGGTTTTTGCTAATGCGCGAGCTTGTTGCATGATTGGCATGACATAAGGCAACAGCAAACCATTAACTTCTGCGCAGTCGCCTAAAGCATAAATGCTGGCTTGATTGGTTTCTAAGTGGCCATTGGTCACAATGCCACGGCTGGTCTGAATGTTCGCTTCTGCAGTCAATGCAAGATTCGGTTGTAAGCCAATTGCAGACAAGACCGCATCCGCTGTAAAGCTTTGACCATTTGCCAAAGCGACGCTATATGATCCATCGGCATTTTTGGCAACTTTTTCAACTGTAGTGCCTAAGACAAATTGAATCCCTGTAGATGACAGCTTGTCTTTAAAAGATTCCGCAACGTGTGTCGGCAACAAACGACCTAAAGGCAGTGGTGCTAAGTCTACAACCGTAACGTCATGGCCTGTATTTTGTAAATCGTTGGCAAATTCACAGCCAATTAAACCTGCGCCTAGAATCACTACACGTTTGTCTTGACGTTGATCTAAGCAGGCACGGAATGATTTGTACTCGCTTAAGCTGTTTACGGTATGAATGTCATCGCTACCATCACCAGCAATGGCTAAGCGAATGGCATGTGCCCCCACGGCAAGCACGAGCTGAGAATAGGCTTGAGTTGAAGCTTCACCTTGAGTATTTTCAAGTTGAATTTCCTGAACTGCCGTATCAATGTTTTTAACCCAAGTATGATTCACAATGCGCATATTGAGCTGTGTTGCCATTTTTTCAGCATCGCCAAGTGCAATTTGTTCGGGTGCTTTTTTGAGTGCAAATGCATTGGATAGGGTCGGTTTTGCATAATTGGCTGCATCGTCAGCACAAATCATAACCAGTTCTTGTTCTGTATTTAGCTTGCGAAATTCACGTGCAGCAGCATAACCAGCCATACCTGAACCAATAATGACAATTGGGTGCATACTCGACTCCAAAGAGATTTTATTTTATTAAAGACGTAAAAAAAGACCATAAGCTTATGGTCTTTTTAAAGATGTATCAGATCTCAACCATTTCAAAATCGGCTTTTGACACGCCACAGTCAGGGCAAGTCCAATCGTCTGGAATATCTTCCCATTTTGTACCTGCGACGATACCGTCTTGAGGCCAACCTTCTGCTTCGTCATAAATCCATCCACAAACGATGCATTGATACTTTTTCATTTGATTCTCCAAAAACCGACCGTATGTATAAACAGTCAGAAATACTCAATCTACTGCAAGACTCTAATAATTTGACTTTAAACAGCATAAACTTCGGTTAAATTTTTACGCAGTTCCGAGCATAAAGTAAAGTGCATAAGAGTTTAAACAGTGAAATTAAAAGCAGAATGTCAGCCGAGGACAGAAATTGTCATTAAACCCATCAGTCATCGTTTCAAGTTTTGTGTTTTTCTAACTTAGCAAGTCGTATAAATCATGCGATTGATCGCACTTTTATCGATCACCATCTTATATAGGATGTACTGGATTAAAACTTTGGCTTTTTAGACTAAAGCCGTGTATGAAAAAAGCTGATTATTCGTTAAATTATAATTAGAAGAATATATACTGAATATTTTTTAAATAAATGTTTTATTATAAAACAATAAGTTAGTTTGTTTTTAGGTGTTTTTGACTTGAGTTGAAATTGTATATTGACTATTCATTTTGTTGAATAAGCGTTAAAATTCACGCATTCCTTATTTATTTTTAAATTTCTCCTATGAGCAACTCGTCTACTGCATTGTGGTCACACATTCGTTCGGTCCAAGATTTTCCAAAACCTGGTATTTGCTTCTTCGATTTAACACCGTTGTTCTTAACACAAGTGGGTCCGTTGACGGATGCGCTCATCGCGAGTATTCCTGCAGAACAATTGGCAGCAGTAGATAGCTTTATTGCAGTAGAAGCACGTGGTTTTGTTTTAGCAAGCTTGTTGGCACAGCGTACTGGCAAGGGCCTTATCTTAGTACGTAAAGCTGGCAAGTTACCACCGCCAGTTGTTGGTGTGGGTTATAGCTTAGAATATGGTATGGACCGTTTAGAAATGTCTGCTGAAATTCAAGCGCAAAAAGTGATTATTGTGGATGATGTTTTGGCTACTGGTGGCACCTTAAAAGCGGTTAAACAGTTGGCTGAAAAATGTAATCACGAAATTTTAGGTGCGAGCATTTTCTTAGATCTTCCTGACTTACACCAAGATTTGGGTATGAAGATCTGGACAGTATTAGATGATAAATCTAAGCCTGAGGCAGATGCTGCTTAATGAAGTATTGATTTGAATCAGTCAATCAAAGCCTTGCTCATGCAAGGCTTTTTTTTGCCCAGCACAGAGTTTTGATGTATATGCCCAATCGTGTTGAACTATGCGTTTTTGCATAGCATAAAAAGGCCTTTTTATATCGCCTGAGCCAACAAGATTATTTTTGGCGCTGTGTCGTTTCAATTTGTTGAATGAGTGCATTAATACATTCAGGATGTGCTAGGCGATGGTGCCCACCTGTATATGTTTCAACTTGCATAAAATCTTCTAATTGGTGTTTAACTTCGTACATATCTAGAATTTCATCACCCAGCTCCAAATAAGCGAGTTGTGGAATATCATGGTCTAAATCGTAATCGCTAATCGCAGGGTAGTCATCACGGAAATTTGGCTTAAGACTTGGATTGGCGATAACACAGGGAATGTGATGAGCATGTGACATTTTTAAAGCCCAATAGCCCCCTAAACTATGTCCCACAATAATTTTAGGTTGAATTTTTTGAATAATATCGTGATAAAAGTCAGCCACTGTCCGAAAATTTAGGTTTCGGTAGTCGATATTGATGCAGTACTTTTGTTCGGCATCAATTGCATGGAATTTTGTAGATTCTTTTGAGGAATCAAGTCCATGCAAAAACAGAATTTTAGATACACAAGAAGTCATTTTTTTTGTTCGCACTGAATTTTTTTAAAATGTCTGGCAATTGAAAATAATGTAATTTTCAATCAATACGATTGACTTATTGTAGGGCTTAATCACAAAAAGATAATTTAGCTATTGGTCTAATCTACTAAGGGATAAGTCATAAGTAGATCATCTTTATCAATATTTTAGGTTGGCTTAACACTGAGTGAAATAGTGATGTACGCCAACAACTTGCTGAGCTAGTGAGATGTATGATGAAGAATTGATAAAAGGTTTATGGTTGCATTAGAGCGTTGTTTTAATGCGTAGGTGAAGAGGGTAAGTCAGCCTTTGGACTGTGCAATTACCGATAGTTGTAAAAGTTGGCTCAGGACTAAAAAAATGGCCATAGTAGCTTAAAAGTGCGGAGCAGAGTGAAAGCACATTGAAATTCACAGAGATTCTTCGAATTTTTCTCTATTTCTGCTATGCTATGCAACTTCTTATTTATTTGATCATATTCGAGGCAGAGATGACGCAAAATAACGCTCAATCGACTTCTGAACAACACATTTCCGAAAACGATTTAATTGCACAGCGTCATGCCAAGTTAAAGCAAATTGAAGAACAGGCAAAGGAAAAGGGTACAAGCCCTTGGCCAAATACGTTTAAACGTGAGCACTACGCACAAGACTTACAAGACCAATTTGCAGACGTATCGAAAGAAGATATCGAAGCGGGTGAAAAGGTGTATGTATCTGTAGCGGGTCGTGTAATGTTGAACCGTGGTTCATTCATTGTGATTCAAGATATGACAGGTCGTATCCAGTTATATGTTGCACGTAAAGAGCTTGCACCTGAAGTATTGGAAACAATCAAAGGTTTAGATCTTGGCGATATCATCGCAATTAAAGGTTATGTGGGTCGCTCTGGTAAAGGTGATCTTTATGTACATATCGAACATTTCGAATTATTAACAAAATCATTACGCCCACTTCCTGATAAGTTCCATGGTCTAACTGACACGGAAGTAAAGTATCGTAAGCGCTACTTAGACTTAATCGTAAACGAAGAAACACGTAAAACTTTTGAAATTCGTGCAAAAGTAGTGTCAGGTATTCGTGCATATTTAACCAATGAACGCTTCATGGAAGTTGAAACTCCAATGATGCATGTGATTCCAGGTGGTGCATCTGCACGTCCATTTGAAACACATCATAATGCATTGGATATGCCGCTATTCTTACGTATTGCACCTGAGCTTTATTTAAAGCGTTTGGTTGTTGGTGGTTTTGAACGTGTATTCGAAATTAACCGTAACTTCCGTAACGAAGGTGTTTCTACACGTCATAACCCTGAATTCACTATGATTGAATTCTATCAAGCTTATGCAGATTATAAAGACTTGATGGAACTCACTGAAAAAATGCTTGAGAAACTGGCAATCGACATTTTAGGTTCTACAGATGTTCCTTATGGCGAAGAAGTGTATAGCTTCAAAGGTCCATACAAAAAAATCTCGATGTTTGATGCGATTCTTGAACACAACCCAAGCTTTACTGCTGAAAATGTCGCTGACCGTGAATTCCTTGCAAACTTTGTTCGTGAAGAACTTAAAGAACAAGTAAAACCTGGTTTTGGTTTAGGCAAACTTCAAACGATTGTATTTGAAGAAACTGTTGAAACTCAATTACGTCAACCGACTTTCATTACTGAATATCCTGCGGAAACTTCTCCATTGGCTCGTCGTAACGATGACAACCCGCATATCACAGACCGTTTTGAATTCTTCATTGGTGGTCGTGAACTTGCAAATGGTTTCTCAGAGTTAAATGACCCAATTGACCAAGCAGAACGCTTCCAAGCACAAGTTGCTGAAAAAGATGCAGGTGATGATGAAGCGATGCATTACGATGCAGATTTCGTTGAAGCATTAGAATATGGTTTGCCTCCTACAGCTGGCCAAGGTATTGGTATTGACCGTTTAGTCATGCTGTTTGCGAATGCACCAAGTATTCGTGATGTGATTTTGTTCCCACACATGCGTCATAAAAATGCTTAAGTGATAAAAACTGAGTGTTAAAAAAACCCGCTTTATAGCGGGTTTTTTTATGCAAGCAGTTTTAAAAAAAATTGTGTTGTTTTTTATTGGTGATTAAACAAAATTGAAAAAATCATAAAAAGAATAGTTTAATCATGTTTTTAAATATATCTGTTGGTTATTTTATTGTAAATATTCTTTAAGAAATGATTATTTTTCACGAGAATAATTTAAGAATTAAGGTTGAATTAAGTATTAGAATTTAAGAGAGAAGGTTTGAAAATTGTAAATAAGCGCTGTTTGTCATTTTGGCTGTTGAGTATGTGTGTAGCACCTGTTTGGGCGCAAGGCTTGGTTTTAAATGATGAATCATTGCGTACTGATTTGAATTGGCTTAATCAGCAAGGGGTAATTCAAATCAGTACATCGACTTGGCCCTTAAGTGGAGATGAGGTGCAGCGTGCTTTAGCGTCTGCCAAAGTGAGTACTGTTGCACAGCAAAAAGTGATTCAATCGATCAAAAGTCAATTGACTGCAAACAATACATTATTAAAAGCGGAAGTGTTTGCTGAGTCAGATCAAAAAAATATCCCACAAAACTTTGATGATCATCAAAAAGCTCAGTTTCAAGCGGCTGTAGAATTGAATGCTGGTAGTCAAAATTGGGATGCACGTTTACGTGTAAATGCTGAAACAAACCGTCAATGTTGAAGGTTCATATCTTGCAGGCAAACTTTGGAATCAATGGTTGATTGCAGGTCAGATCCTAACTTACTGGGGGCCAGGGCATGACGGTAGTTTGATCCGTGGTGATGCAAGTCGGCCTGTTTATGGTTTTACTGCGCAGCGTGCCACACAAAGTGCTTTTGACAGCAAGTGGTTGTCATGGGTTGGGCCTTGGCAATATCAAGTTTTTGCTGGACGTTTAGATGATTATCGCGCTATTCCAGATACTAATTTAATTGGTATGCGTTTAACAGCACAACCATTGCCTTATCTAGAGTTTGGTGCATCTAGAACGCTTCAGATTGGGGGTAAAGGTCAGCCTAAGTCATTTAATGCGTACTGGAATGCAATTATTGGTAAAGATAATGACTGTACTGATGGTAATTGTGTAAATGATAAAAATGCATCAAATCAGATTGCTGGTTTTGATGGTCGTTTAAATTTACAGAAGCTGATGAATGTGCCGATGAGTCTGTATAGTCAATATGTTGGTGAAGATGAGTCTGGCTTACTGCCAGCGAAAAAAATGTATCTTGCAGGTGCTGATTATTCTTCATCAATGAAGGATATGCCTTATCAGCTTTATGCAGAGTGGGCTGATACGCGTACTAATGGTGATGCTCGAGGTATTTCATATAATCATCATAATTATAAGGATGGCTACTACCAACATGGTTTCCCATTGGGTCATGCCATGGGTGGTGATGGTCAAATGGTATCTACTGGTGGTAGTGTGACGATTAATTCAGCCAATCGTGTGAATGGACGTGTGTTATTTGCCAAACTTACTGGCAGTGAACGAGGTGCAAAAAATAATTTAGCTTTCCCAGAAAAGGATGAAGTTAATGCACTTGATTTAACTTGGACGCATCAGCTACGTACTGATATTCCTGTCAAATTGAATGGTTGGCTCAGTGATTCTGATCGTCGTGGTACAGATGCTGGGGTGTCTTTGGGGATAGAGTTTCCATTAAATTAATATCTGATTCAGTTATGAATTGAAGAAAGCCCACTTAATTGTGGGTTTTTTAATATGGCTTAATGTGAAATATTTGGTTGAATACATGATTTTTGGACAAAAAAATACGCAATGATTGGGGTTGTCATTGCGTATAACAACGAAACTACTCGCGTAGTCTCGGTAAAGGAAAAATGTATGACTTAGGGTTTCCTAAAACATGAGTAGATCATAAAACGAAAGTGTGGATCATTCATGAGTATTCGAGTTACGCGATGTTACGAAGCGTTAAGAATGCGCACTTTGTGTGACTGATGTCAAAGAATTTGTATAAAAAAAGCCCTTCATCAAAGAAAGGCTTTTAATTTGCGATGAAAATTCTTAGAAATGGAATACACCAAGACCTGCTTTAACTTCATCTAGCGTTTGCTGTGTGATATCGCGACATTTGTCTGTACCATGCTTCAAAATATCCATGATGTAATCTGGATCTTTTGCAAGTTCGATACGACGCTCACGGATAGGCGTGATTAATTCTTTAAGTACACCTTCAAGACGTTTCTTCACTGTACCATCACCTAAACCACCACGACGGTAATGTTCTTTTAGTTCTTCAACTTCTTCTTTGTTTGGATCAAAGGCATCTAAATAAGTAAAGACAACGTTACCTTCTACTTGGCCTGGATCTTCAATACGAAGGTGATTTGGATCTGTATACATCGCATTAACAGCTTTTTTAATGTCTTTGTCAGATGCATCAAGCACAATAGTGTTGCCCAAAGATTTAGACATTTTAGCCTTACCATCGAAGCCAGGTAAACGACCAACATTCGATAAGAGTGCTTTACATTCTGGCAGTAAGTCATGACCAATTTGACGGTTCAAACGACGAACAATTTCATTGGTTTGTTCAATCATTGGAATTTGGTCTTCACCTACAGGCACAATGCTGGCTTTAAACGCAGTAATGTCGGCAGCTTGAGCAACTGGATAGCATAAGAAGCCTGCTGGAATATCACGCTCAAATCCACGCATTTGAATTTCAGATTTAATGGTCGGGTTACGTTCTAAACGTGAAACCGTTACAAAATTTAAATACAGCATGGTAAGTTCATTTAATGCTGGTAAGCATGATTGAACACAAATTGTTGTTTTAGTAGGGTCAATGCCGACTGCCAAATAATCGGTTGCAACTTCAATAATATTGCGACGTACTTTTTCGAAATTATCGGCATTATCAGTCAGCGCTTGAGCATCAGCCAATAACAGGTGTTGGTGATGCGAATCTTGTAAGCCTACACGTGAACGTAAAGAACCTACAAAGTGACCGAGGTGAAGTTGTCCTGTTGGTCGGTCGCCAGTCAAAATCACTGGACGGTTATCTTGATTGCTCATTATCTATTCCATCTTTGCAGCCAGCGCTGCTGTACATTTTTAACGAATGGCAACATTGTACGGGATAATTTTTCAATATGTCAGCCACATTAGAAATCTGTAAAAAAATATCTAAAAAATCATCATGCAGATACATTATTTTGCGATGAAAGCGATTAAACTCATGCAAAAAATGAGGAAGAATAAAAATGGCCAGTAGTTTGTTGTTATTGCTAGATGATATTGCCACGGTTTTAGATGATGTTGCGGTCATGAGTAAAATGGCAGCCAAAAAAACGGCTGGCGTATTAGGGGATGACCTAGCCTTAAATGCCCAGCAAGTCAGTGGTGTGCGTTCAGAGCGTGAATTACCTGTGGTTTGGGGTGTTGCAAAAGGTTCATTTGTTAATAAATTAATCTTGGTGCCCTTAGCGCTTTTAATCAGTGTGATTGCACCGTGGCTGATCAATCCTTTGCTGATGATCGGTGGTTTATTTTTATGCTATGAAGGTGTAGAGAAGGTTATTCATAGTCTATTTCATAAAAAAGCAAAAACAGCAGAAGATGCACAACAGGAGCTGGAAAATACTGAAATTGATTTGGCTACATTTGAAAAAGACAAAATAAAAGGGGCGATTCGTACCGACTTTATTTTGTCCGCTGAAATTGTAGTGATTTCCTTGGGTACTGTTGCGACCGCAACATTTTTGACCAAGCTAAGTGTACTCAGTGTGATTGCAGTCATTATGACTGTGGGTGTTTATGGTTTTGTGGCAATGATTGTAAAAATTGATGATTTAGGGCTTTATCTGACTCAGAAACCCTCAGCATTTAAAAATACAATTGGCCGAGGATTACTGGCATTTGCGCCAAAGTTAATGAAGACGCTTACGATTGTGGGAACCATCGCGATGTTTTTAGTGGGTGGTGGTATTATTAATCATGCTGTGCCTTGGATGCATCATTTTACAGAGGATGCAGTACAATTTGCACAGGAGCTCCCAACTATGTCGAGTATTATCGGTGCAATAACACCCACGGCAATTAACTTGGTGACAGGTATTGTGGCAGGTCTCTTGGTCTTGTTGGTTGTTCATCTGATTGGGAAAGTTCGACATAAAAGCACCTAGACCCAAATGAAAGAATAGGCTTAACATAACCAAAATAGCTGAATAGGGAGATTGAGATGCGTTGGAAAGGTCGCCGAGTCAGTGCAAATGTAGAAGACCGTCGTGGTGGCGGTGGTGCGAAAGCGGGTGGGATTAGTATCCTTGGTTTAGTTGTGGCTTTTGTTGCGTGGAAGTTTTTTGGTGTTGACCCTCAGCAGGCTTATCAAGCAACCAAGCAAGTTACACAGCAGGCATCGTCTGCGGAAACCAAAGGTTTGGATAATCCTACACCTGATCAGCAAGAAGCTATGCAATTTGTGGGTACTGTGCTTGCAGATACTGAAGATACATGGAATGAAATATTTAAACAGCAGTTGAATGCACAATATACGCCACCTAAATTGGTGATGTTTAATGGTGTAGTGAACTCAGGCTGTGGTACTGCACAAGCTGCAATGGGGCCATTTTATTGTCCTGCAGATCAAAAAGTTTATATAGATACAGCATTCTTTAAAGATATGCGCACGCAAATGGGTATTTCGGGTGAGCAAAATAACACTGAACTGAGTCGTGATGATCAGGCTGGAGATTTTGCACAAGCATACGTGGTTGCTCATGAAGTTGGTCATCATATACAAACACTTTTAGGTGTTTCTCAGCAGGTGCAGCAAGCACGTGCCAAAGCAACGAAAGTACAAGGTAATCAGTTGTCCGTTCGTCAAGAATTACAAGCAGATTGTTTCGCAGGAATTTGGGCAAATCACAACAATGCGCGTACGCAATTTTTAGAATCAGGTGATGTCGAAGAAGCGATGGATGCTGCACATAAAATTGGTGATGATTATTTGCAAAAAAGCGCAACGGGCCAAGTGGTACCAGACAGTTTTACCCATGGTACTAGTCAACAGCGGATGAAATGGTTTGACATTGGTTTAAAGTCAGGTCGAATTGACAGTTGCGATACGTTTAATCAAGCAATTTAAACAAGTTTTATTGCATCAAAAAAAGACTTTCCTCTTTTCTTTTTTTGATGCTGATCTAGATTTTGATTTTAAAGACATGTTTATTTATTTAAGAATTTCTTGAAATTAACTAAAATTCGGAAGCTAACAAATAGGGCTGCGCACGAAAATAATCCAATCCCAAACACTGTATATTTTAAATTATTTATGTCTTGTTGATATGCTTGTTGTATTTGGGCTTGATCGTATTTGAATTCCTGAGAGTGTTGTGTGCGACTATCCGTATATTTAACTTGATGAATATAGAAGTTGTAGCCTACTTTTAGTAAATCGACTTGATGAATCTGTCGGGTTTGTTGCTGGTTGTATTGATCTGTACAAATATTTGCATAGTGCTCGCAACTAATTTTGGCAATATAACCATTTTGCGCAATCGCAATATATATAGCTGGGTCTGGTTTTTGATTGTTAGAAATTAACACCAATTGCTCTTTCTTTGTGGAAACCAAATGAATCGTTTGAGCATTTTGAAATGTTTGATCAGCTAAACGTATTTCATTTAATTTTGAGATACACGTCCAGACCAAAGAGATGGTGATGAAAAAAATAACAGCCGCGAAACACATGCGGAAAACAGTTTTTACAGTAAGGTGCATAAGATCATCACAACAAGCAGTTTAAACCATAAGACACTAAACCTATGGCAGTTACTTTATGGTAAAACATTCTGTATGAAATAGTGAAATAAACTGAATTGCTACACGAAAATAGTCGCGATTTGAGTACAATATTTACAATCTAAATGAGTTGCTGTTAGGTATTTTTTATTTAAATATATAATTTGAATTTGCTCATTAGCACTCAGGCTCAAAGAATTGGATGAGGAATGGGAAACTTTTTTTTCTTACAGGTATTTACTGTAATTTTTGCACTCTCAATTGCAACTACAATTTTTAATAAGCGGATCTTGGGCTTTCCACAAGCCATTGGTGTGCCTATTGTTTCAGCAATTTTTGTCTTTATTTTACAGTGGGGCGCAAGCCTGCTGAATGGTAATCAATTTGTGGTCATCAATATTCATAATATTGAGGAAGCAGTTCGACATATTGATTTTTATGACTTTTTAATTAATGGTGTGATCTGTTTTATTTTGACGTCTTCCGCGTTGAAATTTAAGGTCTCAGATTTACGTAGCCATTGGAAACCTATTAGTATTTTGGCCAGTATTGCGCTGGTTTTGTGTGCCACGTTCTTTGGGATGGCGCTGTATGGTTACCAATTTTTAATTGGACAGCATGTTGATTTACTGGTGCTGTTATTGCTTGGTGCTGCTTTGGGGGCGACGGATCCAATCGGGATTAAAGGCGTATTAAGTTCTGTACGTGCTCCCCATCATTTAATTGTTAAGTTGGAAGGTGAGTCACTATTTAACGATGCAATGTGTATTGCCTTATTTATGACCTTGTTAAATGTACTGCAGGGTGCGCACGTCACATTGTATGGCATTTTAAAAACCTTACTTTATGAAATTGTCGTAGCTATTATTATTGGCTGGGGTTTTGGTCAAGCCATATTGCGTATTTTACGTGGTAAGCATGAGATGGAGTCGCTGATTTTGACTACGGCCTTATTGGCCTGTGGTTCGTATTTAGTTGCATTGTTTGCTCACGCTTCTGCACCTATTGCATGTGTGATTGGTGGCTTAATTGTGGGTAACCGCTGGAAAGAGATTTTAGAAGCACGTGAAATCCGTGAAGTGAATCATTTTTGGCATACAGTTGAAGGGATTATTAACTCCTTTTTATTTACGCTTATCGGTTTAGAGCTTTTTATTTTAGATCTCAGTATTAGCTTAATTTTGGGCGGGATTGTTGCCTTCTTAATTTTGCATGCTTCACGCTTTGCTGCCAATTATCTTTCCTTTGCCTTTTTCCCAAGTTTTCGCAAAAAGAGTTACAACGGTAGTTTGGCCATATTGTCTTGGGGTGGGGTGCGTGGTGGGATTTCGCTTGCCTTAATTTTGGCGGTCGCGAACGTGCCTCAGTTAAGTGAATATAGCAGTATTTTAATTGGGTATACCTTTATTGTGGTGCTGTTATCTGGTTTGGTCTGCGGTTTAGGCCTGCCTGCGGTCATGAATGCTTTTTATCATAATCCCGATGAAGAAACCCAAGGCTTTAAAGGTTGGTATCAACGGATGTGCCATAAAATGAACCGTAAAGGTTTTCAATATGTGGTGGGTGAGGATGCATTAGGTAATGAAACGATTACCGTGTATAAGCCAGAAGCATTGATTGATGAAAAGGCTGAGGATGGTGTAGCTGCGGTACATAACCCTGAGCGTGTACAAGAAGTAAAACGCTTAGAAAACCCAGATAACTTCTAAGGATTAGTACAAATTTTACTCTGATATTTATCTTATACATTTAACCTGTATAAGAATTGCGAAAGCCAAATAAAGTATAACTTTATTTGGCTTTTTTATTATTTATGTAAAGTATTAATTTATAACCATTTGACGGAAACTTGGTATATGGCTTTCTATTTTTAAGTAAAAAGCTGGAAATTCGGTTACAAAAAAAATGTGACTCATGTCACAAAAAATAAGTTGTTGTTATTTAATGGTTATATTACAGTTTTAGGAGTGTAGACATGGCAATTAAACAATATTTTTCAAGCAATTGTGCAAAAAAAAA
Organism: Acinetobacter sp. SWAC5; assembly: GCF_003419885.1. Taxonomy (NCBI): domain Bacteria; kingdom Pseudomonadati; phylum Pseudomonadota; class Gammaproteobacteria; order Moraxellales; family Moraxellaceae; genus Acinetobacter; species Acinetobacter sp. SWAC5. The sequence goes on along the minus strand of NZ_QUWR01000025.1, from coordinate 24,146 downwards.
GCAAAATGTGATATAAAACACATTATTAAAAATAGAGTTTCTAATGGGTTGTATTTTAATGAAAAAGTTAAAAAAACAACACATTGCAAAACTAATCTAAAACAGAAACATACATAACACATATTGAGGGTCACGCTATGACGCAAATTTCTGTTATTTCGAAGGAAAGTCATCAGGTTCTAGAACAAGTCGATTCGAACCGTGTTGGACTTACACAAAACTCAGTTGTTGTAGTTAAGGTCCCGAAAGAGGATGTGGCTTCAATTACGCGAGATGGCAACAATGCAGTAATCATGCTAAAAAGCGGTGAAACTATTGTTATTGAAAATTATTTTGCTGGTGACAAACCAGATAACAGTCTGGTTTTTGAAAGCGATGATGGCGGTTTGTTTTGGGCTAAATTTACGGATGCAAATGGCGCGATTGCAGACGTGATCCAATATCAACCTTTAGCAGAAATTGAGCCTTTACTGTATAAAGATTCTTTGGTTGGTGCAATTTTACCTTGGGCATTGGGTGCTGCTGGTGTTGGTGCAGTAGGTGCTGCAGTTAATAATGGTTCATCAAATAACAATGATGGTACGCCAAGCCCTGTTAAAAAATTAAGTACATTGGTTGTGACTGATAACGTTGAGCCTAAAACTGGCCAACTTACAGCGGGTAGCGCAACAAATGACAAAACACCTGTTGTCTCAGGTACAGGTGCTGAACCAGGCGCGACAATTAAAGTTTATGACGGTAACCAGCTAGTTGCAGAAACTGTCGCAAAAGCAGATGGTAGCTGGAGCGTTAAACTTCCTAAAGAATTGACAGATGGCGACCATTCAATTTCTGCAACACAGACAGTGGATGGTGTTGAAGGTCCTAAATCGGATGCTTTAAATTTCACAGTTGATACTCAAGATCCGACTGTTAGCATTAATGATTTGGGCGATACCAACGATACGACCCCTACGATTAGCGGTAAAACCAACGAGCCAAAAGCTGAAATTGACGTTGTAATTAAAGATAAAAATGGCAATGTGGTTGACAGTGGTAAAGCAAATGTAGATGACCAAGGCAACTGGAATTACACTCCATCAAAACCTTTGCCAGAAGGCGAATACAAAGTTGAAGTGACTGCGAAAGACCCTGCAGGCAATGAAAGCACACAAGATAAAGGTGGTTTGGTTGTAGATACGACTGATCCTACAATTACGATTGATCCGTTAAAACCAACGGGTGACTCAACACCAACGATCACTGGTAAAACAGATCCTGATGCTTCTGTTGATGTAGTCATTAAAGACAAAGATGGCAACATTGTTGATTCAGGTAAAGGCACTGTAGATGGTAATGGTGATTGGACTTATACACCATCTAAACCGCTTCCAGAAGGTCCGTATGAGGTTGAAGTTACTGCAAAAGATCCAGCTGGTAATGATAAAACTGTAACTGATAAAGGCTTAGATGTAGATTCATCTTTACCTGTAATTAGCATTGATCCGCTTAAACCAACCAATGACACGACACCAACGGTGACAGGTAAAACTGAGCCAGGCGCAACAGTTACTGTTGAAGTTAAAGACTCGACAGGTAAAGTTGTAGATTCTGGCCCAGCAACTGTAGATAGCAATGGCAACTGGTCATACACACCATCTACAACACTACCAGATGGCGCATATACTGTTGATGCGACTGCAAAAGATGCTGCAGGTAATCCATCGACTGCGACAGACAAAGGCTTATCTGTAGATACGCAAGCACCAACAATTAGCATTAACCCACTTGCACCAACCAACGACACGACACCGACTGTTTCAGGTAAAACTGAAGCGGGCGCAACTGTTAATGTAGAAATTAAAGATGCAACAGGTAAAGTTGTAGAGTCTGGTCCTGCAACTGTAGATAGCAATGGCAACTGGTCGTACACACCATCTACAACACTACCAGATGGCGCGTATACTGTTGATGCAACTGCAAAAGATGCTGCAGGCAATCCAGCAACTGCAACAGACAAAGGCTTAGCTGTTGATACGCAAGCACCAACAATTAGCATTAATCCACTTGCTCCAACCAATGACAATACACCAACGATTTCAGGTAAAACTGAGCCTGGTGCAACTGTTAATGTTGAAATTAAAGACCCAACTGGCAAAGTTGTAGAGTCTGGTCCAGCAACTGTAGATGGCAATGGCAACTGGTCGTATACACCTGCAAACCCACTTCCAGAAGGTCCATATACGGTTGATGCAACTGCAAAAGATCCTGCGGGCAATCCTTCAACAGCAACAGAGCAAGGCTTAGATGTGAATACATCTGCACTTACTGTATCGATTGATCCATTAAAACCAACGCAAGATACAACACCAGATATTTCTGGTAAAACAGCTGTTGGTGCAACAGTAACAGTTGAAGTGAAGGACTCGACTGGTAAAGTTGTGGCTACAGGCCCAGCGACAGTGGATTCAAATGGTAATTGGACATTTACACCATCTACTGCACTTGCTGAAGGAAACTATACAGTTGCAGTTGAAGCCGTAAATGTTGCCAACACGAAAGCAAATGCGACTGCGACGGGTTTAATTGTAGACACTACTTTACCAGCAGTGACTATTGATCATTTGGTTTTAACCAATGATGCAACTCCAACAGTAAAAGGCACAACAGAAAAAGGTGCAACGGTCACTGTTGAAGTTAAAGATTCGACAGGTAAGGTTGTAGATTCTGGTCCTGCAACTGTAGATGCGAACGGCAACTGGACTTATACGCCATCTAAAACACTTCCAGATGGTGCATACACTGTTGATGCAACTGCAAAAGATGCTGCAGGCAACCCAGCTACTGCAACAGACAAAGGTTTGGTTGTAGATACAACTCCACCAACAGTGACGATTGATGTATTAGGTTTGACGAATGCTACGTCACCAATCATTAAAGGCACAGCCGAAGCGGGTGCAACAGTTACTGTAGAAGTAAAAGATGCAGCAGGTAATGTCATTGACTCTGGTAATGCGCAAGTTGATGGCAGTGGCAATTGGACATTTACACCAAATAAACCGCTAGCAGATGGTTCTTATAAAGTTGAAGCGACTGCAAAAGATGCTGCAGGTAACCCTGATATTGCCATTGATACAGGTTTGAAAATTGATACTGTTCCACCAACAGTAGACATTGATAATCTATTTGGTGCTGCTTCAGCACGTATGCTAATGAGTGTTGCAAGTACAACATCAGCATCGTTACCACAAACCAATCAAGTAAAACCAACATTCTCTGGCAATTCGACGAAGAGTGTTGAAGTCATGATTTATCTACAAGATGAATCAGGTAAAAATATTGATTCGGGCTTAGCAAAATTAGACACAGCTACAGGTAAGTGGACTTACACACCATCTCATGACTTGGCTGAAGGCTATTACATGCTTCAAGCAATTTCTAAAGATGCTGCAGGTAACCAAAGTGCGCCAGCTGCGAAAGCATTTATTGTTGATATTCAAGCACCTGTGGTTGAGGTGGATGATGTTGGTTTAACCAATGACGCAACACCTGATGTGAAAGGTAAAGTAAATGAACCTACATCTACAGTGACTGTAAAAGTTGCTGATGCGACTGGCAAAGTTATTGAGACAGGTATCGCAACAGTTGCTTCTGATGGTAAATGGTCATATACCGTTAAAACATCGCTTACAGATGGTGACTATGTTGTATCTGCAACAGCAAAAGACAAAGCAGGCAACATTAGTGCAGAAGATAGTGCAACAGCTAAGATTGATACAGCAGCACCAAAATCTACACTTACAGTCAGCTCTACAGGCGAAGTTGTTATCACCTTCAGCGAAGCTGTAAAAGGTTTTGATAAGTCAGATGTGACAGTGAATGGCGGTACACTGCTTAACTTAACACAACAAGCGGATGGTTCTTGGAAAGGCCAAGTTGTTGCGAATGGAACCACAGGCGCGAGTGGCAAAATAGATGTAATTATTGCTGATAGCTCATATACAGATACAGCGGGTAACGCAGGTAAAGGTTCGAGCGTTCTTGGTATGGATGTAGTTAGCGTTGATACCACACCGCCTGCAGCGACGATTGTGATTTCACCTGCTGGTGATGTGACAATTAGTTTTAGCGAGCCAGTAAAAGGCTTTGATGCATCTGATGTCAAAGTGACTGGTGGTACATTGCAAGGCTTAACACAACAAGCAGATGGTACTTGGACAGGTCACGTTGTTGCAAATGGCAACACGGGTGCGTCAGCAAACGTAGATTTAACCATCCCAGCTGGCTCATATACAGACTTGGCTAATAATCCTGGTGCTGCTGCAACTCAATCACAATCTGTACCAAGCATCGATACTACAGCGCCAACGCCAACAATTACGTTGACTCCAGCAGGCGAAGTAACAATCAGCTTCAGCGAGCCAGTAAAAGGCTTTGATGCGACTGATGTGAAAGTGACTGGCGGTAAATTGGTGAATTTAACTGAACAACCAGATGGCACGTGGACGGGTCAAGTCGCAGCAAATGGTGCGACAGGTGCTCCAGGAAATGTAGTTGTTTCGATTGGTGCAGGCTCTTATACAGACGTGGCAAATAACCCAGGTAATGGTGGATTTGCAATTGAAAATGTACCAAGTATTGATACCACAGCGCCGACTTCAACAGTGACACTCGATGCAAACGGCAATTTAAAAATCACATTCAGCGAAGCGGTTAAAGGTTTCGATGCATCTGATGTGAAAGTAGCTGGCGGCACAGTAAGTGGCTTAACACAACAGCCAGATGGCTCTTGGACTGGTAAAGTCGTTGCAGATGGCAACACAGGTGCATTGGGTAAAGTGACTGTGAGTGTTGCAGACAATTCTTATACCGACCTTGCAGGTAATAATGGTAAAGGCAATAGCGCAACAGATGATATTGCGAGTGTAGATACGACCGCGCCGACAGCAACGATTGTGATTACGCCAGCGGGCGAAGTAACGATCAGCTTCAGCGAGCCAGTAAAAGACTTCACTCCATCTGACTTGGTTGTAGCGGGTGGTTCTGTCACTGGTTTGGTTCAACAGCCAGATGGTACTTGGAAAGGTCAAGTCGTGTCGAATGATCCAACAGGCGCACCAGGTCAAGTAGATATTACGATTCCAGCGGGTTCATACACAGACAATGCAGGTAATCCAGGTCAACCAGCAACAGCTAGTCAATCTGTTCCAGGTTTCGATACTACGGCACCAACGTCTACGATGACTCTAGATGCGAATGGCAACTTGAAGATCACGTTCAGCGAAGCAATCAAAGGCTTCGATGCATCTGATGTGAAAGTGACAGGTGGTACAGTGAGTGGCTTAACTCAACAGGCTGACGGTTCTTGGACAGCTAAAGTTGCAGCAGATGGCAACACAGGTGCACCAGGTCTAGTCACAGTTACTGTTGCAGACAACTCATATACAGACCTTGCAGGTAATAACGGTAAAGGTTCAAAAGTTGAAAATATCAGTGTGCCAAGTATCGATACAACTGCGCCAACATCTACGACAACCCTAGATGCAAATGGCAACTTGAAAATCACATTCAGCGAAACGGTTAAAGGTTTCGATGCATCTGATGTGAAAGTAACTGGCGGTACAGTGAGTGGCTTAACTCAACAGGCAGACGGTTCTTGGACAGGCAAAGTGGTTGCTGATGGCAACACAGGTGCACCAGGTCTAGTTACAGTTACTGTTGCAGACAACTCATTCACAGACCTTGCAGGTAACAACGGTATTGGTTCTAAGGCTGAAAATATCAGCGTACCAAGTCTAGATACAACTGCACCGACAGCAACGATTGTGATTACGCCAGCGGGTGAGGTAACAATTACATTTAGCGAGCCAGTAAAAGGCTTCGATCCAACTGATGTGAAAGTGACTGGCGGTACGGTGAGTGGCTTAACTCAACAGCCAGACGGTTCATGGACAGGTAAAGTGGTTGCTGATGGCAATACAGGTGCCGTGGGTAAAGTAGATTTAACCATCCCAGCTGGTTCATATACTGACAATGCAGGTAACCCTGGTACTGTTGCGAACCAATCACAATCTGTACCAAGTATTGATACCACAGCGCCGACTTCAACAGTGACACTAGATGCAAACGGCAACTTGAAGATCACATTCAGCGAAACGGTTAAAGGTTTTGATGCATCTGATGTGAAAGTAACTGGCGGTACAGTAAGTGGCTTAACTCAACAAGCAGACGGTTCTTGGACAGGCAAAGTGGTTGCTGATGGCAACACAGGTGCATCTGGTCTAGTTACAGTTACTGTTGCAGACAACTCATTCACAGACCTTGCAGGTAACAACGGTATTGGTTCGAAAGCTGAAAATATCAGCGTACCAAGTGTCGATACAACTGCACCGACAGCAACGATTGTGATTACGCCAGCGGGTGAAGTAACAATTACATTTAGCGAGCCAGTAAAAGGCTTCGATCCAACTGATGTGAAAGTGACTGGCGGTACGGTGAGTGGCTTAACTCAACAGCCAGACGGTTCATGGACAGGTAAAGTGGTTGCTGATGGCAATACAGGTGCCGTGGGTAAAGTAGATTTAACCATCCCAGCTGGTTCATATACTGACAATGCAGGTAACCCTGGTACTGTTGCGAACCAATCACAATCTGTACCAAGTATTGATACCACAGCACCAACTTCAACAGTGACACTAGATGCCAACGGCAACTTGAAGATCACATTCAGCGAAACGGTTAAAGGTTTTGATGCATCTGATGTGAAAGTAACTGGCGGTACAGTGAGTGGCTTAACTCAACAGGCAGACGGTTCTTGGACAGGCAAAGTGGTTGCTGATGGCAACACAGGTGCGCTAGGTGCTGTTACTGTGAGTGTTGCAGATAACTCTTATACAGACCTTGCTGGCAATAATGGTAAAGGCAATAGCGCATCTAACAATATTGCAAGTGTTGATACAACTGCACCAACAGCAGCGATTGTGATTACGCCAGCAGGCGAAGTGACAATTACATTTAGCGAGCCAGTAAAAGACTTCACTCCATCTGACTTGGTTGTAGCAGGCGGTACAGTGAGTGGCTTGACTCAACAGCCAGATGGTACTTGGAAAGGTCAAGTTGTATCGAATGATCCAGTGGGTGCACCAGGTAAGGTCGATATCTCGATACCAGCGGGTTCATACTCAGATGTCGCAGGTAACCCAGGCCAATTGGCAACAGGTAGTCAAACTGTTCCAGGTTTTGATACCACTGCGCCAACATCTACGACAACCCTAGATGCAAATGGCAACTTGAAAATCAGCTTCAGCGAAACGGTTAAAGGTTTCGATGCATCTGATGTGAAAGTAACTGGCGGTACAGTAAGTGGCTTAACTCAACAAGCAGACGGTTCTTGGACAGGCAAAGTGGTTGCTGATGGCAACACAGGTGCACCTGGTCTAGTTACAGTTACTGTTGCAGACAACTCATTCACAGACCTTGCAGGTAACAACGGTATTGGTTCAAAAGCAGACAATATCAGCGTACCAAGTATTGATACCACAGCACCAAGTGTGACAGTTTCATTTGATGTGAATGGTGTGACGGTGATTAACTTCAGCGAGGCTGTAACTGGCTTCGATGCATCTGATATCACTGTAGCAGGCGGTACATTAAACAACCTTGTGCAGGTTTCTGAAACACAGTGGACTGCACAAATTAAGGTGAGCGGTTCGGCAGCAGTTCAAACAGTTGAAGTGTCAATTGGCAATGGTACGTATACAGATAAAGCTGGCAACGCTGGTACTGGTACGACTGTGAAAGGTGATATTACACTGCCAACAGTAGAAATTGATCCATTCGATTTCTTCGCAGCACCAGCTGCTGCACCGGTAATGAAATTTGCAGCACGCTCATTGCTTGCAGCAGAGCCATTACCTCCAGCAACCAATAACCCTAAACAAACTTTCAACGGTTCATCTGTGAACAGTGTGGAAGTGAAAATCAACATTTATGACAGCTCGGATAAAATTGTTGAGTCAGGTTTAGCGACATTAAATACATCAACAGGCCGTTGGTCATTTACACCGTCTAAACCTCTTGCAGATGGTCAATTCCGCTTAGAAGCAATTTCAAAAGATGCTTATGGTGTGACAAGTGCGCCTGCAAACATCAAGTTTATTGTTGATACAGTTAAACCAACAATTGACATTGATGATTCAGGTGTCGTGAGTGATGCAACACCAAGCTTCTCAGGTAAAACTGAAGCGAATGCGACTGTAACTGTAACGGTTAAAGATGCAGCTGGTAAAGTTCTTGCATCTGGTGCTGCAGTAGTTGCGGCAGATGGTAGCTGGACATATACAGCACCAAATCTTGCAGATGGTACTTATAAAGTTGAAGCAGTCGCGAAAGATCGCGCAGGTAACTTGAGTGATCCAGATTCAACAAATGTAACTGTGGATACCGTTGCACAACTTGACGCATTGACTGTGACAGCAAATCCAGATGGTACAGCAACTATTACTGGTAAGTCTGAGCCTGGCGCGACAGTGACTGTGAAAGATCCAAATGGTAATGATCTGAAAGTAACTGTTAATCCAGACGGTACATTTAGCGCGGTTGCAGCTGCACCAGCAGCGGAAGGTACATATACAGCAACTGCAAAAGATGCTGCGGGCAATACTGCAACATCTAACGCTGTACTTGACGACAATGTAGCTCCAGTTGTGACTGTAGACGTAACGCCAAATGCAGATGGTACTGCGAGCATTACAGGTAAAACTGAACCAGGCGCAACAGTGACTGTGAAAGACCCTGCAGGTAACAATGTTCCTGTAACGGTTAATCCAGATGGTACTTACACAGCAACAGTTCCAGCACCAGCAGCAGAAGGTACATACACTGCAACTGCAACGGATAAAGCTGGCAATGTCGGTACAGGTACAGATGTACTTGTAGATAATGTTGCACCAACGATTGTGAGCTTGGATGTAACACCAAATGCAGACGGTACTGCGAGCATTACAGGTAAAACAGAACCAGGTGCAACGGTAACTGTGAAAGATCCAGCAGGTAACAACGTTCCTGTAACAGTTAATCTAGATGGTACGTTCACTGCGACAGTTCCAGCACCAGCTGCAGAAGGTACATATACTGCAACGGCAACGGATAAAGCAGGTAATACTGGTACTGCAACCGATGTACTTGATGACAATATTGGTCCACAAGTAACGGTAGACATCACACCAAATGCAGACGGTACTGCGAGCATTACAGGTAAAACAGAACCAGGTGCAACAGTGACTGTGAAGGACCCAGCAGGCAATAATGTTCCTGTAACGGTTAACCCAGACGGTACGTACACAGCAACAGTTCCAGCACCAGCAGCAGAAGGTACATATACTGTCACTGCAACGGATAAAGCAGGTAATCCAAGCACAGCAACTGATGTGTTGGATGATAATGTTGCTCCAGTTGTAAGCATCGATGTGGTTTCGAACTCAGATGGTACGGCAACAGTGACAGGTAAAACTGAAGCAGGTGCCACAGTGACTGTGAAAGACCCAGCAGGCAATAATGTTCCTGTAACGGTTAATCCAGATGGTACATATACAGCGACTGTTCCAGCGACAGCAGCAGAAGGTACATACACTGCAACTGCAACGGATAAAGCAGGTAATGTAGGTTCTGCAACAGATGCATTGGTAGATTCTTCTGTACCAAGCATTTTGACTGCACAAGTTGATAGTCAAACGGGTGCATTTGTAACTGGTAAAGCACAGCCAGGTTCATCGATTACGGTATATACAGAAGACGGAAAAACTGTCTTGGGTACAGGTACTGTAGATGCTTCTGGTCAGTACTCAGTTACATTGAATCCAGCTCAGGTAGATGGCGAAACAGTTAAAGTGACCGCCAAAGATCCAGGTGGTGAATCTGTACCAGTAACAGCAGCTGCACCAGACTTATATGCACCAGATGCACCAACTGCACAAGTTGCTACAGATGGTAAATCAGTAACAGGTGTAACTGAGCCAAATGCAATCGTACAAGTGTATGGTGGTAGTAAAGGCACAACTGTGATTGGTACTGCAGTAGCAGGCGCAGATGGCAAATATACAGTGCCGCTCAACCCAGCATTGGTGGATGGTGAAGCTGTGAAAGTTACAGCGAAAGATCCAGGTGGTGAATCGCTTGCGACTCCTGCAACTGCACCAGACTTGTATGCACCAGCTGCACCTACTGCAACGATTAATGCAAAAGGCGATACTGTAACAGGTACAGCAGAAGCGAACTCTGTGATTAAAGTCTATGCACCAGATGGTAAGACTGTAATTGCACAAGGTAATTCAGATGCAAATGGTAACTACAGCATTAAATTGCCAACATCATATACAGATGGTCAAACACTTCTAGTCAGTGCGAGTGATGCAGGTGGTGAATCTGGTAAAACAGGTTCTAAAGCACCAAACATTACTGTGGATGCGGTAGATAACCTAGTCGATGCAGGCATTAACTTTGAATATCCTGTACTGGCAACACGTACTTCTGAGCTATTTAATAAGTTTGTTGGTTTCAATATTGGTGAAAAAACATTTACTGGTGGTTTCGTCGTTGGTGATAACGAAGTTGCAAACGCAACAATTACCGTAACAACAAAATCACTCATTAACTTGTTCGACCAAGCTGAAATGAAGCTTTATAAAGTTGTGAATGGTGTAGATGTACTTGTAGGTACCAATAAGGATGCTGGTTTATTTGACTTACTAGGTATTTTTGGTGAAAGCACACAAATACAAGTGAAAAACCTACTTCCAGGTGAATATAAATTTGCATTCTCAGGTGGATCATTAATTGGTGTTGGTACTTCAATTAGCGCTGGCTTATCACTTCAAGTATTTGATACAGCGAAAGACCCAGTGGTTTCAGGTGTAACCAATAAGTCTGGTAACGTGATTACAGATGCTGATGGTATTTACGGTAAAGACAATGTTCCAGCAGGTACAACTGTAACGACAGTAAATGGCAAAGCTGTAAATGCTTCAGGTACTACAGTGATTACAGGTGACCACGGTACACTGATCATTGCTAAAGATGGCTCGTACACCTATAAACCGACTGAAAATGTAACGAATATTGGTAAGTCTGAAGTATTTAGCTATACAGTAACTGATCCAGTTACAGGTAAATCAGATACTGCGAGCCTCATTATTCACATTGGTACAGCGGGTGATCTTGCTGTGAAATGGGATGCAGCAAATCCGAAAAATGATGCAACAACAGTTGTTGCAACAGACAATACGGATACCATTGGGGTACAAGCTACAAATGCGGTGAGTGTAGGTGCTGCTAAATCAATTAGCTATAGTTGGCTTATCGGTCTCTTTGGTGTTGCAATTGGTAAAACGAGTGGCAGTACTGACATTACTGTAGCGAAAGGCACAATTGAAAATGTAAATATCAATTTTGGTTCTGCACAGCTGGTATCACTACTTGGTAGTACAAGTGTGAATGTGAAAGATACTACTGGTAAAATCGTTGCATCAACAAATGCAGGTACATTGGTTGACGTGATTGGCATCTTACCAAATGGTAATTCACTCAGCATTCCAGGTCTGAAAGCAGGTACGTACACTATTGAGATTGTGACTAACTCTGGCTTAGTCAGTGTTGGCGGTAGTGTAAATGCTTCAATTACACGTAGTGTGATTGATCTTGATGACTTCACTGCGAAATCACTTGCAACGAAAACCACTGGTAATCTACTTACAGATAATGATGGCCATGGTGTAGATGTACTTGCTTCGAAATATACAGACCTGTATATCTCGCAAGATGGTGGTCAAACCTATACTGCTGTGACCACTACGGGTGTTACGGTTAAAGGTGCACACGGCGACTTGAACATTAAAGCTGACGGTAGCTACACATACAGCGTGACAGACTCAGCATTCAAGGTGGGTACTGGTGATCAATTTACATATAAATTGGTTGCGCCAAATGGTGATGTTTCAGTGGCTCACCTCAACGTTGAAACAGGTTTTGAGTACAACACAAGTATTGGTAATGATGTAATTACAAGTTCTGTAGGTAATGATGTCTATACAACCAATGCAGGTGCAGATACCGTAATCTTCAAGTTGTTGAATACTGCTGAAGCAACAGGTGGTAATGGTCATGACACTTGGACAGACTTCAAGAAAGCAGATGGCGACAAGATCGATATCAGCGCATTGTTACAAGGTCAAAATGTAACGGCTTCTAATATTGGTAACTACGTATCTGTGGCGAAAGACGGTCATGGTAATACGATTATTAGTATCGATCGTGATGGTCAAGGCAGTACATTCAACGGTAAGACAGAATTGCTTACTTTGAAAAATACAGATGTTACATTACAAGAACTTTTAGACAACAATCACTTGATCTACCATTGATCTAGCAATTGTCTAAATAGTTTAAATAATTAACAATAAAAGAGGGCCCTCGGGCTCTCTTTTTTTATGCTTGAGTCATTCAAAATGCCAAATCCAAACGCTGAGTTAGCTATACAAATTTTAAATGTGGTGAAACTGATTCCGTATGGCAAAGTTGCAACTTATGGTCAGGTTGCGAAGCTTGCAGGCTTACCTAAACATGCACGGATGGTAGGGCGGGTTTTAAAATACCTAGACAATGAACAAGCTATTCCATGGCATCGGGTAATTAATGCACAAGGGCGTTTTAGTGTTGTTGAGCTAAATGCACAGGGTATGAATAAACAACAGCAATTGTTATTGCAAGAAGGTGTAACTGTTATTGAGGGGCGGGTGAATTTAAAAAAATACCAATGGCAACTATAAAAAAACCTCTTCAAAAAATTGAAGAGGTTTTAGTGTCATTAAAGCGTTCTTGAAAGCAAAAAAAATCGTGAAGATCTAAGCTAAGCTTTCAAGTGCGACAGATTACTTACGAACAATAAGAACAGGTGCTTGAGCAGAACCCAACACACTTTGTGCAACACTGCCTAAGAAGAATTTTTTCAGACCAGTACGCCCATGTGAGCCAATAATAATCAGATCCGCCTGGATTTCATCTGCAGCTTTCGCAATTTCACTATGCACAACTTGCCCTTCAAGAAGTTTTGATTCAACGTTCAGGCCTGTGCCTTCAAATTTAGCCAAGGCTTCATTGAGTGTGGCTTGAATTGAAACACGTGCGCGCTCAATTAATTCATTCGTTTGCGACGCGCTAATATATTCTGCTGCAATATATGGGTCTAAAGTGAGGACTTGAACCACCGTAATTTTACTTTTAAATGCTTGTGCAATTTCGATGGCTTTATCTACTGCGGCATAAGAAGTTTCTGAACCGTCTACAGGAACTAAGATATTCTGAAAAGTCATGTGAATACTCCTGATCTAAATATAAATTTATAGAGAAATTAAAATGGTTTTAAAGCTTATTAATTGAGCATACCTAAGTTTTAAATAAAATAAAACCTAGTAAATACATAGGGATAATTATTATTGATGAGTTAAAAAATGATGTGTAAACAGATGCTTGTGGATGATTTTGGGTTGAATTAGAAATATCTTGTTATTTAAAAAAATTAAAATAAAAACTTAGCGCTGGAAGATAAAGAGAATAAAAAAATTAGCCTCAAACTTAAGCTTGAGGCTGAAAATGTAATGGACGATTAGTCACACTGAATTTGTGTGGCATCGAGTTTAATTTTGGGTGCCAATTGCGCATAGCTGAGAAGTACTTTTGCAGTTTTTTCACCAAAAATTTGTTGCTGAAGCTGTTGAATTTGCTTTTGGCTTAATCTTTGCGAAGCACAGCTTAATGCAATTTGATTTTCACGTGCCAATTCTAATTGTTGCTCTGTATTTAAATCAGCAAAGCGCACGATTTTTTGTTGTGCACGACTCAATTGCGCCATACTGCGTTTTTGTTGCATGCTGAGGAAGCTGTGATGGTTGATCCACTGTGCAACATCACGGCGTACACCGTTGTAATCGACAAAAATAGGCGAGATGATTTGACAGCCTGTAAATAAGCACATGCTCAAGAGCAGGATGAAAATTTTTTGCTGCATACTGTGGCCCTCAGCGGATTTAAAAGGAATTAAGGATAAAAATACGTGAAAAAAATACTAAATACTGTTGAATTTGTTTGTTTTTTGGCTGAAACAATCACATTTGATTAAACACTAAACATTTGCGAATAAAAATGCTTGACGCTGGGGGGCTAAATTTAGATAATGCCCACACAGTTTACGGCTATGTAGCTCAGTTGGTTAGAGCACCGCACTCATAATGCGGGGGTCACAAGTTCAAGTCTCGTCATAGCCACCATTTTTATAGACCAAGCTCTCAGCTTGGTCTCTTTTTTTTGTGCTTTAAAAAAGTATAAATAATTCAGCACAAATAAAATGAAAATTCTGTATTTATCTCAATAGATAATGCTGTTGTACTTCGGTTTAAATTTAACTGAGTTCAGATCTAAAAAAAGCCCAAACACTAAGTTTGGGCTTTTTTATATTGCGCATCTGCTGTATTTAATTAGATGCCTGGTTTCCAGCCATTAACGATTGGGTAACGGCGTTCACGGCTAAATGCGCGTGAGCTAATACGTGGGCCAATCGCACCTTGACGGCGTTTGTATTCATTGAAATCGACTAAGCGAATGATTTTTGCAACCACTTCAGCATCAAAGCCTTTGGCAACAATATCATCTTGGCTCATGTCTTCTTCAATGTAAGCATACAAAATCGCATCCAATACATCATAAGCAGGTAAAGAGTCTTGATCGGTTTGATCTGGACGCAATTCTGCTGATGGTGGGCGCGTAATTACACGTTCAGGAATAACAGGGGATTCTGCAATGCTGTTACGGTATTTAGCCAATTCAAACACGATGGTTTTGTATACGTCTTTTAATACCGCAAAGCCACCGACCATATCGCCATAAAGCGTGCAATAACCCACGGACAATTCAGATTTGTTACCTGTAGACAGTACCAAGTTGCCAAATTTGTTTGAAAGCGCCATTAATAGCGTACCGCGTGAACGCGCTTGCAAGTTTTCCTCTGTAGCATCTGCTGGTGCATTGCCAAAGAAAGGATAGAGCGTTTGCATAAAGCTGTTCACAATTGGATTGATTTCGGCAATACCAAAGGTCACACCCATATTTTTCGCTTGTTCAGCAGCATCTTCCACACTGATTTGTGCAGTATAGGTATACGGCATCATTACGGCTTGTACTTTGTCTGCGCCAATGGCATCAGCAGCAATCGCCAACGTTAAAGCTGAGTCAATACCGCCCGATAGGCCAAGAATTACACCTTTAAAACCAGAGCGTTGTACATAGTCGCGTGTTGCAAGTACAAGGCTTTGGTAAATTTCAGCCATGGTTTCAAGTACAGGAGTAATTGAACCCGCTTTAAAGGTTTTTTGTGCGCCATCGTATTCTGCAATGTACAGCTCTTCTTTAAAGCTTGGTGCTTGTAGTGCAACTTGACCATCTTTGTTCATCACAAAGCTTGTACCGTCAAAGACGAGGTCATCTTGTCCACCGACTTGGTTACAGTACACCAAGTTAATGTGCAATTGTTTAGCCAAAGCACTCATGGTTTCAACACGATGCTGTGGTTTACCTACTTCATACGGTGAGGCATTTAATACCAGTACAGTTTCTACGTTGAGTTGAGCCAGCTGCTGGACTGTTGGTAAAGACCATACGTCTTCACAAATTAAAATACCAAATTTATGGCCAAAGTATTCAAACACAAGGTGTTGATGTCCTTCGCTGAAATAACGTTTTTCATCAAATACGCTATAGTTTGGTAAATTTTGTTTGTTATATACACCCAAAACTTGACCGTCTTTCATAACGGCAGCTGAGTTATAGCGGTGGCCATCTTCAGTCGTGTTGACGAAGCCAAAAACCAAAACGATATCTTTAATTTCTGCTAATTGATCAAAAGCGAGTTTAGTGCGTTTATTTAAGCTAGGGCGTAGCAATAAATCTTCAGCAGGATAACCTAGCGTTGAAAGTTCTGGGAAAACAATAATATCGGCATTTTGTTTTTTAGCTTCATTTGCTTGCTCGAGCATTTTTGCAGTATTAGCTTCTATATTTCCAATATGTGGAGAGAATTGAGCAAGTGCAATTTTAAAACTATTCATTCCAACTAAATCCTATTCCTATAGGTGAATACACTTAAATTACTGATATTTTTATTATAATAATCCAGTGGAGTGTATTTGCGGATTAATAAACAACGAACTTAAATGCGAAAATTGACATATAAATGTGTGCTTGAAAATTACTGGCGACGCATAAATTAAGTCTCAGCTATTTTAGCTGAATTTAACATAGATACTAGGGGCTATTTATATCATTTCAAGCTCAAAGCTTGTAGCTTGTCCTATAAATGTGAGTTTTTGGAGATTTTAAAGGTTAATTTTTGCTAAATATGCGGAGGGTATTTGTGTATTTATGAAGTTTAATAATAGTATATTTTTTAAATCACTTTATATTTCATTATTATAAATAAAATTAATGATATAAAACCGTTCATTATGGTTGAAGAATAATATTTGGGATTTTCTTTAAGAAAATATCTCGCGCAATATCACCTTGTTGTTCAATATTATAGCAAGTAAAGGCTTTGTTGGCTTTAAAGCGGTAAGCATAGGGATTGTATTTTCGTGCAGAGAGAAAATAAGCCGTTTGCAACAAGGCACCGCGGAGTAAAACATTGATGCCTTGCTGGAATTGATAAATATGCGTCATTTCATGAATAAACAGTGCTTGGTACGCTAGGCTGGCTTGGCTATAGTCAGCTTTATAATGCCGATTATGTGCATGAATATCACCACAAGGTGCCATCACGACCCAAGGGCTTTGCCAAGGGACAAACAACTGATTCATGATGCGCACTTGGCTGTAATCAATTAAGTCACCAAATACGCTTTGGCACAGTTGAACTTCTGCTGGCGTTAACTGTCGGCACTTAAATTGATCGAGTTTTAAAAAGGGCAGGAGCACAGACAGTATAGGCAACATAGTTAAATCGAGTAATACACTGTGGTTATTAATAGCAGTCTGTGGTGTGGCTTTTCAAGTGTAGACCGCAGAAGGTTTCATCTCTAGAACATGAAAGTTACAATAGTGTGGTCTCACTCAGGTTTTAAGCACTATGAAAAAACGTATTCACACTCTCATTTCTGCCATGAGTGAGCACATGTATGAGCGTGAACAGATTATTGCCCTGGGTTTGCTTGCAGGTGTGGCGGGTTTAAATACCTTTTTATATGGTCCACCCGGTACAGCCAAAAGCTTGATTTCGCGCCGTGTGTCGAGCGCATTTGAAATTACAGAATATTTTGAATATTTAATGAATCGCTTTAGCACGCCTGAAGAAATTTTTGGTCCTGTGTCAATTAAGGCACTGAAAGAAGATCAATATATTCGTAAAACCGAGCATTATTTGCCACGTGCTGAATTTGCATTTTTAGATGAAATTTGGAAAGCCAGCCCTGCGATTTTGAATACCTTACTGACTTTGGTGAACGAACATAGTTTTAAAAATGGTGACATGATTCAACACGTACCATTAAAAGTCCTCATGAGCGCTTCAAACGAAATTCCAGAAAGCGATCAGGGACTTGATGCACTTTATGATCGTTTTATTTTGCGTTTGGTGGTGCCTCCAATACAGCAGGTCAATCATTTTCATGCCTTGTTGCAAGCCAAGCCTGTAATGGCAAAGCCAGAAGTCGACAGTGCACTTAAGATTAAAAAGCACGAGCTTGATGAGTGGCGTATACAGATCTATGCAGTGCAGTTACCTGATGCTGTTTTAGCTGTGTTTGATGAAATTAAACAACGTTTAGCGCTGAATCTGGATGAGCTTGATATTTATGTGTCCGATCGACGTTGGCAACGTGTGGCATATTTGGTTAAGGCTGCCGCTTTTTTAGACCAACGCAGTCAAGTTGCGCTAAATGATTTGTTTATCTTGCAGCATTGTTTATGGACTCAACCCGAGGAAATTGAACTTATTGCTCAAATTGTCGAGGAATCAATTTTAGAGTTTGGTCTGAAATATGCCTCAGCATTGGATGAATTAATTGTAGAAAAAGAACAGTTAGAACAAGACATTTTAAATGCCTTTTACTATACCGACGACGTGTATGAAAGTTATCTCATTGCCGATACTGAATATTTGCGTGTCACGATGAATTTAGATGAACATTATAAAGATCGAACTTTGTATTTGGCACTGGATAAAATGGGCACCAATAAAGACTTTTTTGCTGTAGATGTTACTGGTGAAGAAGTGCGCGGTATTGTGTGCAATTATAACGGTGGTCGTCGTTGTACCTTAAAGGGTGGCTACTATGGTTTGGAAGAAGTGGTGACGCCTTATATTAAATATCCAAAAGGCAGTCTGCGCAATGTGGTAGATGATGCACAAGTGGTGCAATTGAAAGCACAGATTAAACAGCTCACAGCGAAACTACAACAAGATGCTATGCAACAAGCGCAGGCTTTTGCACATGAGCAACAAGCCTTGCAATCAATATTTGTGTTGCCTGCGCAGGCAGAAAAATTGGCTCAAGGCATGCAAGCAAGAGAAGCGCTGTATCAAATCCAACAACAGGATTGTGTACGTTTGGAACAGTTATGCCAGCGCTAAAAACAGCATCGGCACGGCAAACGCATGCTTCTATTCAGCGTTTAACGGATCAGCTCTATAGTGAGCTTGGGCAATCGAGTGTTAAGCATTGGCTAGATGATCGTAAAGTGGCACAAAAGTTAGATGAGCGTGTGCATGAATGGGCTTATCAGGCTAAAAATAATTTAGACACGCAACATCCTTATTTGGCTGAAGTACAACAGTTTGAGTTTTGGATGGCACAGCCAGAAGTGAGTGCCACGCAATTCAAGCAGATGCAACAACAGTATCAGGCCATGACGGAACGTTTGCAGGACACACCGCTTTTAGATGCATGGCACTATGCAGATGAACCACTGAATGACAATCGTAGGCAACTGCATTTTCAAATATTGAAAGATAAGTGGCAACGTAAGTTAACTGAGGCGATTGCACATTGGGAATTTGAACAATTGGCGCTGATGCGTGATGCATTTTTACAAGATATTCAGGACTTTTTGTTGTCCTTACAAAAAATGTCGAAACATCAAGATAGCTTAGGTGCAGATACGGGTATTTTTATTGATTATTCCAGTGGGAAACTGAGCCCACAAGCGGTTGAAAAATTTGCAGAATGGAGTGAATACTTAGCCAGTGATGTTGCTTTGCAACGTTTGTGTAAGCTGATTGGTTCAGCACAGCCGACACACTTTGCACGTAAGCGTATTGCGACACAGTGGCATAACCAGCCTGATAGTGCTGTTGTTCAGCAGGCTTCAGATGAAATTGCAGGTATACAATTAGGTCGAGAGCTGTCGTGGGCACTGCCGAATGAACTGGCTTTGTTGGCAGATCCTGATTTGCAGATTCTATTTGATTTAAAATATCTTGAATCCAATATCAGTAGTTTTCATTTGCAAGGACAGCAAGCCAGTCGAATTTTTCATGATGCAAAACCGAAGCAAAAGCCCGTGGGTAAAAAAGGTCCGATGATTGTCTGTCTAGACACCAGTGGGTCTATGCATGGTCAGCCTGAACTGATTTCGAAAGCGATGTGTTTGTATTTATCTATACAAGCACTGCGTGAAAAACGTCCCATGTATTTAATTAACTTCTCGACCCATTTGACGGCTATTCAGTTAAAAAAAGGGCAGGCGCTTGATGATGTGATTGAGTTTTTAAGCCAATCTTTTCACGGGGGCACCGACATTATTCCAGCCATGCAACATGCAGTAGATATGCTAGAACAGCCCACCTTCCGCCAAGCGGATATTGTAGTGATTTCAGACTTTATTATGGGGCAGTTGGGTGTAGAGCTGATGCAAAGCATTGAACAACATAAACAGCAAGGTACAGGCTTTTATGCTGTGGCTATTGGTAATTTTAGATTTGATCATTTAGATCAGGGTTTATTTGATCATCAATGGATTTATCAGTCGGCAACTGGCAAGGTGATTGAGCTTCCTAACAAGTCAGTACGAGAGATACCTTTAAAATAGGGCGTGACCTGAACTGATAAGAAAATGGTTTTTAAAGAAAAATAATTGAAAAAATTGTTAGACATGCGTCGAGATAGGTAAAAAATGCCAATCTAAAGACGATTTTTGCAAATGGATTGCATAGCCAGTTGGCTTACTTTTTTTACATCGGTTGGTGTATTGCGTACACCACATTGGCGTATTTCGCAGATCGGATGCGAATAAAAAAGAGTAAGCATTATGCAAATGATTAGCCCAATTAAAAAAGCACTGTCTAAGGTATTTACCACTCCTATATTTGATGAAAATAGCCAATCGAATGTTGTGCCAATTCGTCACATGAAATTTGATTTTGAGCCTCAAAAAGTCGATGAAAAATTTTATATGAATGCAGAATTGGCCAGCGCTTATTTTGCCTCATTATCAATTTTTTTGACTCGCGGTGAAGACCTTGTGATTGATACCGCGCGATTTCACCGTGATTTCATTCAAGACCCTGTGCTCAAGCAACGCGTGACCTCACTCATTGGTCAAGAAGCTATACATTCAAAAATGCATGAAGAGCTGAACGAAGCTTATTTACAACGTGGCTTACCTGTGACGATTTTTCGTAAATTAGAACATTATGTCTTTGCTTATGGTTTTGAACGCTTACCACAACCAATGAAGCTGTCATTGATGGCTGCAATTGAGCATTTTACAGCGGTATTGGCTGAGTACATGATGAATCATGAAGAGCTATTTTTTAGATCGAGTGATGAGAAGCAACGTGCCATTTGGATGTGGCACATGCTAGAAGAATCAGAGCATAAAGATATTGCCTTTGATGTGTTTCAGGTCTTATCCAGCAATTATGCATTGCGTGTGGCTGGCTTTTTTCCAGCCCTGATCACGATTCTCGGCTTAATCTCAGTCGGTGCTTTCTTTGTACCGTTTTACCGCAAGCCATCAAACTTAATCAGTCTGAGTTATTGGAAAGATGTACCGCGTAGTTTCCAGTTGATCTTTGGCTTAAAAGACGGGGTTTATGGTAGCAGTATTGGACATATTTTTGATTATTTACGACCAAGCTTTCACCCGAATGATCACGATACCTCGGTGTTTTTAGAATATTACAAAGATCGTTTATTAAACCCAGAAACAGGGGTGTTAACGCCGTATTTCACCAAAGAATTTACGCCAGCGTTGCGTGTGTAAGTACAGATTGAGATAAGGAAATATCGATGGGATTATTTAGTCAAAAGAAAAAGCCAAGTCACCAAGCATACGCAGTTGTAACAGGTGCAGGAAGTGGTATTGGACGTAGTTTTGCACTTGAGCTGGCACAGCGCGGTGGTCAAATTGTATGTGCAGATATTAACTTAGAGGCAGCGCAAGAAACAGTAGAGCAGATCCGTAGCAAAACAGGTCAACAAGCTTATGCTGTACAGTGCGATGTGGGAAATAAAGAGTCTGTGCAGGATTTGGCATCAGAAGCTGAAGCTTTGCTTGGACACCCTGTAAGTTTGTTAATTAACAATGCGGGCGTGGGCTTGGGTGGTAAGTTTGAAGAGGTTTCTCTTGAGGATTGGCAGTGGTGTATGCATGTCAACTTATGGGGGGTGATTCATGGTTGCCATTATTTTGTGCCGAAGTTTAAGCAGCAGGGTTTTGGTGCAATTATTAATGTGGCATCTGCAGCAGGTTATACCGCAGCTCCCGAAATGACTGCTTATAACGTGACCAAATCGAGTGTGTTGGCATTGTCTGAAACCTTAGCTTCTGAGCTACGTGCTTCAAACATTCGCGTGAATGTGCTTTGTCCTACCTTGGTTCCAACCAATATTATGAAAAATGGCCGTTTACCGAGTCGTTATTCGGGTATGGCCGATAAATTATTGATGCAACATGCTTTTACCACCAGTGAGGCGGTTGCAGCGAAAACATTGAATCAGTTAGATGCAGGCAAGCTGTATACCATTCCGCAACCTGATGCGAAGTTATTTTGGTGGTTAAAACGTGCTTCACCAAGTTTGTACGTCAAGCTTTTAGGTTTGGGTTATCCCATTTTTAGTAATTTGACCAAATAAAAAAGTGAAGAAAATGAATATGGAAACACAATTAGATCTAGCAGATGAATCTCAGGCCGTATCTGAGCAAGGCGATTCAATACAAGTGAGTACAAAGACAGTGGCGAAGACTGGTAGCGCTAAAGCTACAAAAAAAGCAGTTGAAAAAGTACTGCATACTTACGACACAATTGTGATTGGCGCGGGAATTTCAGGAATTGTCGCTGCACATAAAATGCAACAAGCAGGCTATGACAATTATCTTGTGCTCGAAAAAGCAGACCGTGTGGGTGGAACATGGCGTGATAATAATTATCCAGGCTGTGGCTGTGATGTTCCTTCAGCACTGTATTCATTTTCATTTGCACCGAGTCATCAATGGAGTCATTTGTTTGCCAAACAACCTGAAATTTTAAGTTACTTAGAAGATGTGGTAACGAAATTTAAGCTACAAGATAAAATTCAGTTTAAGCATGAACTGCTAGATGCAAAATGGGATGCAAAAGCGCATGTGTGGAATTTGGAAACCTCACAAGGTGCATATCGAGCAAAAACTGTGATTTTTAGCACTGGCCCGATTACAGAGCCATCTTTACCAAAAATTAAAGGTATTGAAAGCTTTAAGGGTGAAATGTTTCATTCTGCGCGCTGGAATCATGATTATGACCTAAAAGGTAAGCGTATTGCGGTGATTGGCACTGGCGCTTCTGCAATCCAATTTATTCCGCAAGTACAGCCTTTGGCCAAAGCGTTGGTGGTATTTCAGCGTACAGCCCCTTGGGTATTGCCAAAAGCAGACATGCCGCTGGGCAATAAAACCAAAGCATTGGTCGAGCGATTCCCTGCCATTCAGCAAATCTGGCGTGGTAGTGTGGCGCAGATTTTAAATGGCATTAACTTTGGTTTACGTCATCCTAATTTTTTAGAGCCTGCGAATTACCTCAGTCGTCAATTGTTAAAATTGCAAATTAAAGATGACACACTCAGAGAAGCCGTAACCCCCAATTTCTCGATTGGCTGTAAGCGACTTTTATTTGCCAATAACTATTATCCTGCATTGCAACAAGACAATGTTAAATTGGTGCCGCATGGTTTAGTTGAAATAGACGGAAATACCGTCATTGCAGCCAACGGTGAGCGCTTTAAAGTGGATGTAATCTTACTGGGTACGGGCTTTGAAGTGGCTCATCCGCCTATTGGTCAGCGAGTATGGGATACGGACGGTATTCGACTGTCGGATCGTTGGAAAGACAGTTCTCCTGAGGCGTATTTGGGGGCGAGCATTGAAAAAGTACCGAATGCATTTTTGGTGCTAGGGCCAAATATTTTGGTTTACGATTCATTTATTGGTATTGCAGAAGCACAGATTCAATACATTGTGGATGGGCTACTTCAAATGAAACAGCAGGGCTTAAAGCAAATCTCAATTAAGCCAGATGTATTGCGTTACCATAATGTGAAGTTACAAGCCAATCTGCATAAAACCGTATTTAATGCAGGCGGTTGCTCAAGTTATTATTTAGATCAAAATGGCCGAAACTTTGCTGCATGGCCATGGTCCTTAACTGAGCTAAAAACACGCCTACAGAAGCTCGATTTATCGCGTTATGATGTTGCTTAAAGCTAAAAATAGATTTCATTAAAAGCCTGGGGATATCTCAGGCTTTTTTATTTATCGTTTGAATGGGTGCTTCGATAGAATTTAGCTTTTTTTGATTCCGCTTGAATATGCCGAGTACTTAAAACGTCTTAAACGCCTGCCTAAGCTAGCTAATGAGGATTGTGCGTGGGGAATCTTAAAATGTTTGTGGTTGCGCTGATATGAGCGCGTAGGCATATCATTGGAGTGACTTAAAAAGCAATATACAGATTTAATTGTTTAGATACTTAGATTAGCATTTGAAGTGCAACACCATGTTGTTGCCATAATACCTGACTCGGACTTTTAAAGCCGAGTCTTTTTCTTGGCCGATGATTCAAGCGTTGAGTGATTTCTGAAATATATTCATCCGT
>NZ_QUWR01000024.1:0-54261 GCF_003419885.1 Acinetobacter sp. SWAC5 | reverse complement strand
TCTACCAATTATCAATGAAAATATATTCGATTGATCAACCAGTAAAAATCCACACAAGTTGTTCTTCATAATCTCTTAATGATCTTTCTAACACCTCGTCAGTGCTAGAAGCTGGACTTTGATATACTTAACAACTCAGCGTCTAGCTTCGTTCGTTTCCGTCTATCTCGTCGGTATGGGATGCATTCTAGACCATTTCGAAATCATTGCAAGTACTAATTAACGATATATTTCACGTATGTACTTTTTTTCTACAGAAATGATAAAAAAAGCGCTTTTTTATCTATTTTTTAACCATTTTTATTTAAAAAAAACCTTTTATTAGGATTTTATTTTTCAAATTATCCATTTCACGCAAAATCATATTCGAGCTAATTTAGCCATAAAATGTATAAGTGATCAAAAAGACATCACATCCAACTATCAGAACGAGTTTTATATCTTCCCACGTGCTTCATAACATCAAATATTCAATCCATTTCAAGTTTTCACTAGACTAAAAACGCTTTGTTTAAATATTTTGAAGACATTGTGCTTTCAAGTCCTATTTTTAAAGCTCATATTTATTCTTCCCACAAATTTAATTTGCCACTCAATCTATACATCACATCCTTAATGCATCTATTCACGTATAGATATTTTTTAGGCTTGATTTGCATCTTATTCAGCTAACTTGATAGCAATAGACATTAAAAAAACAAAAGCATTTTAACGCCCATGTAGCCAAAACGCGTGAATCACCCTTTCTTCTTTATGCCTTCTGACTGACTCTATGTAGTCATCAAACATCGCTCAGCGACCGGTCGCTTACATACATGCGCCATCACTTCCAATACCGTCTGATGCTTGCCTTGATAATCCTCAGCACAAAACATCATTTTTGCCCGCATGGGTAAACGCTCATGAATAAAAGCAAACAGCTGATAATGCGCGCCAACATCCATATTTAAGAAAATTTCCTCTATTTGCTTATATTGCGCCTGTTTGACCATTTCTGGCTGATATTGAAATAAACAGCGCAGAACAGCATCAATCTGCTCATCATTATTGTCTGTATTGTAATAAGCCATATCTCTCCCACTTTTATTGTTTATTTATCTATAAAATGCTTTAGCGTCTACATCAGTGCTTTAAATTATCCTACATTCTAAAGTGCAGACCGAATGTACAATCATCATATATAACAATGATTAGATAAAAACTGCCACGTTTTTATCCTTAAGGCGCATAGAGACGATTTATTTTTTTACATAGACTGGCTTTTATTTTTTGAACCCCGACTTATGCCTGCGCATTTCATTCCCCGTTTGATCCTGCTACTGAGTGGCCTTGCGCTAATGGCATTTGGTGTCACGATTTCTATTCACTCTAATCTAGGCACATCGCCCATTTCATCTATCCCTTATAGCTATAGCTTCATCTTTAATATGAGTATTGGCACATTAACCGTACTGATGCATATCGTAATGATTCTGCTTCAAATGGCTTTGCTGGGTAAACAGTTTCAATGGCACCAATGGCTACAACTTCCTGTAGGCATTATTTTTGGTGCGTTTATTGATGTGTTAATGTGGGCGACACAAGGCTGGTCTATGCATGTTTATGCGCTACAAATTAGCGCCTGCTTGTTCAGTTGCTTAATTACTGCCATTGGTGTCTGCCTTGTCGTGAAAGCAAATTTGGTGTTTTTGGCAGGCGAAGGCTTATATGCAGCTGTCTCTAAGCGTTTTGGCTTTGAGTTTGGTCGCTGTAAAACCTATGGCGATATTGTATTGGTCCTGATCGCAGTAATTAGCGCTTGGTCTGTGCTAGGTGAAATTATTGGAGTTCGCGAAGGCACAATCATTAGTGCGCTAGCAGTCGGCAGTCTGGTGAAACGAATGCTACCGAAGCTCAGTTTTATAAAATTTAATCTATAATAAAAAAATAACCATAAAATCCTCAGCAAGTCTGGGGATTTTTTAAAGATTAAAAATTAAGCGTGTAGAAATTTAAGAAAATAAAAAGGAAGAGATCTCTCCCAAAATCCCTCCCTCGGAGTTGAATCTTTATTCGATCCATCGTGTAGTTATTATAGTTATTCTCTAGTATTTAAAAAAAAGTCCCTTGGGGAAGAGACTGATAAATTGTGGAGTAATTATTATCTATACCCTCTAGATATGGTAAAAATCTCTAGATGAATAAATACTATACATAAGGTATATAAAATGCAAGTGATATGGAAAAATTTAATTGTTGTTTTTATAAGGTTTTTTTGAATTTGCTTATCTAGTTTACTAATATGAATATTCAATAAAAAAAGCAGGCCGAAGCCTGCTTTTTAATTCAATCACTTATACGAACTTAAGCGCGTTATCAGTCTACAAATATCACTTTAGCAATGGCCTTTTTGCTCGATTGAACGATTAAAGTCACGTTTTCTTTCACAGAAAAAGAGGCGTCTACTTCTTTCCAATCCACTTTTACAGCACCACGTGCAACTGCATCTTTGGCTTGCGCAGCATTTTTAACTAGGCCCGCTGCACGCAAAATAGATGCAATAAACATTTCGCCACCAAATTCTGCACGAGACACAGTCACTTCTGGCGTACCTTCAGGTAATTCACCCTCAGTAATTAAATTACCCGCACCTTTATGTGCGCTGGCTGCAGCTTCGCTACCATGGAAACGTTCAACCAATTCCAATGCAAGAATCTTTTTCACTTCTTGTGGATTACGGCCTTCAGCAACTTCTTTTAATAATTGCTGAATTTCTTCAATTGATTTGAAACTTAAAAGATCAAAGTAACGTTCAATCAAAGCATCTGGCATTGAAAGTACTTTTTGGTACATCGCGCCTGGTGCATCAAACACAGCAATATAGTTGCCTAAAGATTTAGACATCTTATTCACGCCGTCTAGACCTTCAAGAATAGGCACCGTAATGCAGACTTGTGCTTCTTGGTCATAACGACCTTGCAATGTACGACCCATTAATAAGTTAAAGGTCTGATCCGTACCACCTAGCTCAACGTCTGCTTGCAATGCAACAGAGTCATAACCTTGTACCAATGGATACAAAAATTCATGAATGGCAATCGGTTGATGGCTGTTATAACGCTTAGTAAAGTCATCACGTTCTAACATACGTGCCACTGTTTGCTGTGAAGCAAGCTGAATTAAATCGGCAGCAGTCTTTTGACCAAACCATTCAGAGTTGAAAACCACTTTGGTTTTTGCTGGATCAAGAATTTTAAATACTTGTTCTTGATAAGTTTTTGCATTTTCCAAAACTTTTTCACGTGACAACGGTGGGCGCGTTGCGCTTTTACCTGTTGGGTCACCAATCATCGCGGTATAGTCACCAATCAAGAAGTAAACTTCGTGACCTAAATCTTGAAATACTTTTAATTTATTAATTAAAACTGTATGACCTAAATGCAAATCAGGCGCTGTAGGGTCAAAACCCGCCTTAATTTTTAAAGGACGATTTTGTTTTAACTTCTTCAGAAGGTCTTCTTCAGAAATAATTTCGTGAGTGCCTCGTTGGATGAGGGCAAGTTGTTCTTCAGCCGGCAGGAAATTTGACATCTCAAAACCCAAATACATCAGTTATTCAATTTGTGCGATATACTAACACTTTTTCAGCACTTTGCAGGCTTAAGAATAATCATGACCGCGATCTATATTGGAGTAATGACGGGCACCAGCATGGATGGCGTCGATATTGCCGCTGCTTCTTTTGATCCCTTGCAACTACATGCCACACTCACCCTTGAGTTTGATCCCGATTTACGTGATGAACTGATGGCGCTCACCTTACCAAGTGACAACGAAATTGATCGCATGGGGAAAGCAGATGTCGCTTTGGCCACCATGATTGGTGAAGGCATTAATCGCTTAATTGCAGAAAATAATTTAGATAAAACACAAATTAAAGCCATTGGCTCACACGGACAAACCATTCGTCACCGCCCTGAACATGGTTTTACCCTACAAATTGGCGACCCCAATATCATCAGTGAAATTACGCAACTCCCTGTTATTTCTGATTTTCGTCGCCGTGATATGGCTGCCGGTGGCCAAGGCGCGCCATTAGTCCCTGCCTTTCACCAAGATGTTTTCCAACACAATAGCATTCATCGTGTGATTTTAAATTTAGGCGGCATTGCGAACGTCAGCCTTCTACCCGCAGGTAATCCAGATGGCGTGTATGGCTTTGATACTGGTCCTGCAAATATTTTAATGGACGCTTGGTGCCATCGTTATACGGGTCAAGCTTATGATGAAAATGGCAATTGGGCGGCCTATGGTACGCCTATTCGTAGCCTACTCGATCGACTTCAAGCACACGACTTCTTTGCCAAAGAACCACCAAAAAGCACAGGCCGTGAAGACTTCAACTTAGAGTGGTTAGACGAACAAGTTGCTGATTGGCGTAGCGATCTTGAATATGATGAATTAGAAGATACACCTGAAAATATTCAAGCAACCTTAATGAAGCTCACCACCCGTGCAATTAAAAAAGCGATTTACCGCTCAGACATGCCTACAGGTGAAGTCTATGTATGTGGAGGTGGCGCGTATAACTCACATTTACTTGAGCAATTACGCTGGCGTTTACGCAAACACCAATGGACAGTACAAAGCACAGCCGATCTTGGTTTAAGCCCAACATGGGTAGAAGCAACTGCCTTTGCATGGCTGGCGATGCGCTTTGTTCAGCAACAATCTGGCAACCTTCCCGCTGTGACGGGTGCAAAAGGCTATCGCGTACTGGGTACAATTACCGCGGTATAAAAGCCAAAATATGGCATAAAAAAGCCTGCTGATGCAGGCTTTTTAAGTTAATGCGAAAAACTCATTTTAAAATGAATTTTGCGTTTTCAGTTCGAAATGCTTTTAAAACCACTTGCCCAGCACGACCCGTCGGACTTAAACCCAACTTCATTTGTTCTTGGCGAATCGCCTGACGGGTTTTATCACCAATTAAGCCATCCACATTGCCAATGTCATAGCCTTTATTGAGCAAATATTGCTGTATTTCACGGCGCTCTGCTCGTGAAGTCCCTGCATCATCTGTTGGCCATGCAGTACTAAACGAACCTTTACCCTGTAAACGATCTGACAAATGTGCAATTGCTAAGGCATAACTTTCAGCTGCGTTATAACTATAAATAGCATCGAAGTTTTTAAAGACTAAAAACAGCGGGCCATTTTCACCTGCTGGCATCATTAAACCGGCTTGTGAGCTTTCAGTTAGGTTGCCTTGAATGAGCGGTGAACCGTCTGCGCGTAATACACCACGATTGACCCACGATGCCAATGATTTTTTATTGCGTCGGCCTTCGCCCCCTAAATAAGTTCCTGCTGGCACTTTAACTTCAAAGCCCCAAGGTTGCCCTGTTTGCCAACCGCGCTTACTCAAAAAATTCGCTGTAGATGCTAAGGCATCAGGCACACTGGAGACCAAATCACGTCGACCATCGCCATCAAAATCAACAGCAAGCTCATCATAAGTGGATGGCATAAATTGCGTATGACCAAAAGCACCCGCCCATGAACCCTTTAATTGGTCTTCACGAACATCACCACGTTGTAATAAACGCAGTGTAGTAAAGAACTCGCCACGGAAAAATCCCTGACGACGCCCCTCACAACTTAAAGTGCCTAAAGCCTGTAATAAAGGATAAGAACCCGCTATTTGTCCAAAATTGCTTTCTACGCCCCACACAGCAACCACAGTTTCAGCAGGAACACCGTAAGCGCTCGCCACTCGGTTTAATACATCTTTATGTTGCTGAAGCTTTTGCAGTCCAACCTGTACACGCTCATCGTCAACCAATCCAGATAAATAATCCCAAATTGGCGTTGAAAACTCTGGCTGGTAATTGAGTTTTTCTAAAACTGAATAATCTGGACTTAAATTTTGAGTATAGCGGTCATAAGTATTACCAGATACGCCACTCGCAAGGGCTTGCCCACGTAATTGGCTCAAACATGCTTGAAAATTTTGAGTTTGGGCTGGAGATTGAAATTCAGTTGAAGCTGTAACGACTTTTTGCCCATTAATAATTAATTCAGCATGCGCTGTCGTCAATGCAAACAATGTGCTGGTACACAATAAAATGAAAGAACGCATATCCGCCTTATTTTTCTGGATTTGTATTTAATTCTTAGCTTAACACCAGATGATGTATTTTTATGAGGGAATACGTAACTTTTGAATTCATTTTTAAATTTAAAGTAAAGTTTCGATTTTAAATTCAAAAAACTTCCCCACAGATCAGACTTAATGTTTTTAAATTCAAAACACCAAAACAAAAATGAATTTAAATTTATTTTTAATAAATTTTTTTAAATTCAAACTTTTATCCACAAGCCATTTAATCACAAGATTTTGATAAATATATTATTTTTAAATGCATTAAACATGCTTTTGTTTTGAATTTAAACTGCAATAAATTTAAATTCAAAACTTTGAATTTAAAAGTAGTGTTTTAAATTTGAATTTGTTTTTGAATTTAAATTCATTGTTGATATTTTGAATTCAAACTTAGCTTTTATTGTTCAATGCGTCTGAATAAAGAGGCAAGTTCGCTAAACAGTCTTTCAATTAAGTCGCACAGCAAGATGCCAATATATATAGCAAATAGGTGAATTTATAATCAATTGCTTTACCAGCAAAACCGACCAAAGGCCTGTCTGCGTAAAAGAGGCGCAATGATGCCCGAAGTTAAGGTATAAAAAAAGCGACCACTGACGTGATCGCTTTTTTTTACAGCAACTGTACGTTTAGATGCTCATATCTTCGCTAAGCGCTAAAGGATTCGGTAAAATCTTCGCCAATTGACGGCATAAAGTGGTCAATTCAGCGCTGTCATTGGGCATTAAGGTAATATGGCCAATCTTACGACCTTCACGCTCTGACTTATTATAAAGGTGTAAATGCGCACCTTCTAAAGCCAAAACATCTTCAGATTTTGGATGTTGACCAATAATGTTCACCATTACAGTCGGACGAACCACAGCCGTTGAACCTAAAGGTAAACCTGCAACAGCACGAATATGGTTTTCAAATTGAGAGCATACTGAGCCTTCAATTGACCAGTGACCTGAGTTATGCACGCGTGGTGCCATCTCATTGGCATACAAGCCTTTGTCAGTCACGAACAGTTCAAGTGTTAATACACCGACATAATTCAAATGATTGAGCAGGCGAGTGATGTAGTCTTGCGCCACAGGCTGTAAATCAACACTGTTGGGTGCTGGAACAATCGAATGCGACAAAATGCCATTATGATGATGGTTTTCAGCCAAAGGCCAAGTACGTACATCACCATCTTGGCCACGCACCGCAATAATTGACACTTCACGAGAGAAAGTCACAAAGCTTTCTGCAATGAGTTCACCCGCAGGGCCAAGCTCAACCCACGCTTGCGCAATTTGATCTGCAGTGCGCAATACAAATTGGCCTTTGCCATCATAGCCGCCACGTGATGTTTTGAGTACGATAGGTAAACCCAATTCAGCCACAGCAAGGTTTAAACCCTCAAGTGAAGTCACGGCTTTATACGGCGCAACTGGAATTGAAAGTTCATCAAATAAAGCTTTTTCAGACAAGCGATGTTGTGCAATTGCCAAGGCTTGACGTGGTGGGTGCAACGTTTTGCTTTTCGTTAGAACATCGACATCCGTTAATGGCGTATTTTCAAACTCAAGACTAAATACATCTGCACTGGCGATAAACTCTTGCAAGCCATTTTCTGCTTTGGTCGAAAATACTGGACCAAGCGCTGCCGATGGGCAATCTGTACTTGCTTCAAAAAAGGTGCATTGCACATTCAGTGGTAGGGCTGCTTGCGCCATCATACGACCCAACTGGCCACCACCAAAAATACCAATGGTTTTATCCATGATATAACTCCCGTATTAAGCTTGCTCTTAGTTCTGACCAGGAATGTTTTTGCTCGCAACTTTTTCAGTTTGAGCCGCACGGAAATCTACAACATTTTTTGCAATTTCAGGACGTGTTAAACCTAAAATTTGCGCTGCCATGATTGCAGCATTGGTTGCGCCAGCAGGACCAATCGCCAATGTACCCACTGCAATACCTGCAGGCATTTGTACAATCGAAAGCAATGAATCAACGCCGTTCAAAATTGAAGACTTCACTGGAACACCCAGTACTGGAAGATCAGTTTTGGCTGCACACATACCTGGCAAATGTGCAGCACCACCAGCACCCGCAATAATTACTTGAATACCGCGATCACGGGCTTGCTCTGCATATTCAAAAAGACGGTCTGGCGTACGGTGCGCAGATACCACTTCCGCTTCAAATGGGACGCCAAGTTGCTTAAGCATATTGGCAGTGTGTTCGAGAGTTGCCCAATCTGATTGAGAACCCATGATAATTCCAACGAGAGGTGTGTCTTGTGAAGCGGCCGCATTCATTGCAATGTTTCCAGAGATTAGTTAAGAGAGATAAATCTCGACTAGAGCCAAGCTTTAATAAGAGCCCCATATTATAGACTGAATTTTCAGCTCACCAAAATCTTAGAGTCAAACTAAGCGCAGATTTTTATTATTTTTTTATCAAGCTTGGCAAAACTTAAATAAAAATAGGGCAGTAGCCCTATGATTTAAATTATTGGCTACGAAAGACAAAATACACACAGCCCAATAGACACAAGCCAGCCCACACATAATCGAGTTTAAATGGCTGTTTAAACAGAAAAATCATAAAAGGTACAAAGACCAGTAAAGTCACAACTTCTTGGGTAATTTTCATTTCCCCCATAGACCAACCTTGTTGGGCAAGGTAGCGCGTTGCAGGAATCATAAAACTATATTCTGCTAAGGCAATGATCCAACTTAATAATATAGCCTTCCATAGAGGCGCATCGTGCGGTAAAAACTTTAAATGACCATACCAAGCCAAAGTCATAAAACAGTTCGCAACAATCAATAATATAAAGGGCAGATACATTGGCTCAAATGTCTAGCAATAAGTGTGGCCATTTTACGTTTTTTCTCACAAAATTTTTAACCTGTTACTATTTTTTTATAACACAAAAAAAAGCGCAAAATCACGCAAGAATATTCTATGTCCAGTGACAAGAAAAACTATCTTTTCCCCAAGAGCCTTGCTATCGTTGCTTTCACATCAAATTAATCACGACAACAGCACCAATAATACGTGATGTGTCTATAAAAGCAGTGGAGTGAGCGTATGCATCTGCATATTTTAGGTATTTGCGGCACCTTTATGGGTTCTTTGGCGCTACTGGCGCGAGACCTTGGCCATAAGGTGACGGGTTCAGATCAAAACGTTTACCCTCCAATGTCGACCCAGCTAGAAAATGCAGGCATTACTTTAATTCAAGGCTATGACCGTAGCCAGCTACAACCACAACCTGATCTTGTAATTGTGGGCAATGCCATGAAACGTGGCATTGATGTTGTGGAATACATGCTCAATGAAGGCATGCCTTATATTTCTGGCCCGCAGTTCCTCGCAGACTATGTCTTAAAAGGTAAACACGTGCTGGGCGTAGCAGGGACGCATGGCAAAACCACAACAACGACGATGCTGGCATGGGTACTCGATCAAGCGGGTCTTGAACCAGGCTTTCTGATTGGTGGTGTGCCTTTGGGCTTTAGCGAAAGTGCACGCTTAGGCGCTGGGAAATACTTCTGTGTAGAAGCAGATGAATACGATTCAGCGTTTTTTGATAAACGCTCTAAGTTTGTGCATTACCATCCAAAAACAGCGATTCTGAATAACCTTGAATTTGACCATGCTGATATCTTTGATGATTTAGCCGCGATTCAAAAACAGTTCCATCATTTGGTCCGTACTATTCCAACTGAAGGTCGCATTATTGCGCCAATTACAGAAAGCAATATTGACGAAGTATTAGCACAGGGATGCTGGACGCCAGTCGTACGTACCTCTTTAGATGCAAATGAAAAAGCAGAACTTTATGCTGAGCAACTCTCTGCTGATGGTTCACATTTTAAAGTGCTACAGCACGGCACAGTCAAAGGCGAAGTGAAATGGAACATGACAGGCCAACACTCTGTAGCCAATGCCTTAGCAACGATTGCAGCAGCAGAGCACGTCGGTGTATCCATTGAAACTGCCTGCGAAGCACTGTCCAATTTTGGCGGTGTAAAACGCCGTATGGAATTGCTTGGTACCGTACGTGGCATTGAAGTTTATGATGACTTTGCACATCACCCAACAGCAATTGACACAACCCTAGAAGGTGCACGCAAACGCCTAGGCGAACGTAAGCTCTGGGCGATTATTGAACCACGCTCAAACACCATGCGTATGGGCAGTCATAAAGATGGCTTAGCACATTCAGCACGACTGGCCGATGAAGTTATTTGGTATCAACCTGAAGGTTTAGATTGGGACTTAGAGCCTGTCATTCAGGCTTCACCGAATAAAGCGATGGTTGCGCGCACATTGGATGAAATCATTCAAAAAGTGACTACAGAAGCAGGCGAGGGTGATGCTGTGGTGATTATGTCGAATGGTGGTTTTGGTGGTCTGCATCAAAAATTAATTACGGCCTTAACAACCTAATCTAAAACATGGTGTAGCCGTTTTAAAGAAGCCCGTGAAGCGGGCTTTTTTTTATTTTTAGATATCTAAATCGATTAAAGATAAGGTTTATATCCTCGTGTGCGGTAACCTTGCATGCGTTTGAGTTTCGGCTCGCTATTCTGTAACCTTAGTAATAATTCTAAAAATACAGGAATTTGTTCTGTCTTCAGTTCATGTGGTAAAAATGCATTCAATCCGAACCTTTTGAACAGCGTTCCGATCGAACTATGTTTATTTACATATTTCATAGACCATTCAGAAAAATGAAGCCGATCAATCACACGATTTTCAAAACGGATGAGATTTGTGTGGCGAGGATCGCTCGCAATTTTAGCGTAGACTTTTTCTAAAATTTCCGCCTCTGCTTCAAGACATTGGAAGAATCTACCTTCCGCATAGTACAGTACCCCATAGATTGCATGTGCCTGATTAAAATTTCGAGCAGAAACTAAAATATCACTCAGATCCTCAAGTAAATCCTTTTGATTCTCCTGACGAGTACTGGCATAGCACAGCTGCATCATAAGTTTAATCCTTAACTGAGCGCGAAGCGCTTCGATTTTTAAAATTCTAATTTGTTTATTTTTTAATCAAATGTAATTTTATACTTACGTCCATTTATGCCAACTACATCTCAATTTTGCAAACAACTTTAGATAAAATAGGCTCAATATTACACACTGGTCTTTGCTGGTGCTTTTACCTCAAAAACAATAAAAGAGGTTATCTATGCTCCCCAACATCTTTAAAACATTTGGATTAATAACAATTGCAGGCATTTTGGTACTGGTTTTTCATCATTTAGGCCTCAATGAACTGCTAAATGTCCTTATTACTTCGATTGCACTCGGTGCATTACTTCGTTATTTCATTGGCCAACGTGGCTATTTGATTGCAACAGTTGCAGGCTTCAGCGCAGTGCTGTTTTATCACAGCGCATTTGATCTGCTTCAAATGATGTTAGCGAGCATACTACTGGGCTACAGCGCAATTGATATGTTGCAATGCTATACTCAATCTCGTAAATCACAACGTCGCTTGCCACTGAGCCCTGACCGTGAGTTTTTAAATTATTAACTGTCGCGGAATAATTTTTATTACGTATATCGAGTGTTGCAACATTTTATGAAGCACCTCTATAAAACCCAGCGCTACTTCCAGAAGCTGTTTAAGCACGCAAATCCGCAAGGCTTTTGTCGCGTTTAAACATCACATCAACATAAGAGCACGCTGGAATAATTTTCAAATGCTTTTCACGCGCATAATTAACCAGACTATCGAGCATTTCACGGGCAGCGCCCTGACCACGTAATGAATGATCCACCCATGTATGATTGGCAACAATTTTATGTTCGTCATTCCATATATAGCTAATTTCTGCGACACGCTCGCCGTCTTCATTTAACTTGAAAAATTCACCCTGCTGACCATTGTCTTGATGCTGAAGCTGCATTGTTATACTCCTGAATGCCGTCCAAATGACATTTTTAAATAAATGAATTAATCGACTAAACCATTAAAAAACGTTAAAAAATACCTGATTTCAGTGATATCAAATCTGACTAATTTTCTCTAAATTCATTAACTAAAGCTGTTCTTTTTTTGTTTTGATATTTTTTGGGGATTTCAATGGATTTATATCTTGCTACTGTAGGATTTCTTATACTGATTGCAATCTTACTGGCTGTATCAATGTACCGCTCACGCTTTTAAGTGAAATGCCTGCGTGAATGCAACAGGCATTTTGCGACCTCATTGATGTGTCAGACTGAATAATAATGTTCAGTTTTATCCGTTTATCTGTCTATTTTTCAAAGACAGTCAACGCTATCAGCTACGTTCAGATCACTGAGACTGCGTGGCTTAAACCAGCACATCACGAATTTCTGGATCTTTGTCAAAAACAGATTTGGCAAAAGGGCATAGCGGTATAATTTTCACCTGATGCTCCCGTGCAAATTGCACCGCAGCATCAACCAAATGTCGACCCACACCTTGCCCACGTAAACTATCGCTGACCGCGGTATGATCAATAATAAATTTGTCTGTACCAGCCCAAGAATACGTCATCTCAGCTAATCGTTCACCCTGCTGTTCCACATAAAAAGCGCCTTTACTGCCATTTTCTAGATGCTGTACGATCATGTATCCGCCTATTTTTGTATGTGTGAAAATATAGAATCATTGATTTGTTCTTTGGTATTTTTTATTGATATTGATGTAGATATTCAATAGCGCTTAACAATTCTTCACCATAACCCTAGAATGGCGAAAATTCCCCAAATACCCGACTATGTCTAGCCCCAATTCCGATACATCTGCTACCCGTCAGTGGATCAGCGTGATTACGCTCGCTTTCGCTGCATTCATTTTTAATACCACGGAATTTATTCCCGTAGCACTGCTGAGCGATATTGGTAAAAGCTTTGATATGCCTGCCACCGAAACGGGCATTATGATTACATTATATGCATGGGTGGTCGCACCAATCTCTCTGCCGATAATGCTACTGACCAAGAATATTGAACGGCGCTTTCTACTCATGGCACTGTTTAGTGTATTTATTGTGAGTCATGTGCTGTCATATTTTGCATGGAGCTTTAATACACTACTGATCAGCCGTATCGGCATTGCATTTTCACATGCATTATTCTGGTCAATTACTGCGTCACTTGCTGTTCGTGTCGCGCCTGAAGGCAAAGCATTTCAGGCATTGGGACTGCTCGCAACGGGTACGGCGCTGGCCATGGTACTGGGTATTCCTTTTGGGCGTATGGTGGGTGAAGCCTATGGCTGGCGTAATACATTTGCACTAATTGCTATCGGTGCCACAGTCGTATGCCTAACACTGGCTAAAACTCTGCCATTGCTCCCAAGTCAAAATTCGGGCTCTTTGAGTAGCTTAAAAGAATTTATACACCGGCCTAGCCTCATGCTGGTGTTTGCACTGACCGTGATTGTGATTACAGCGCAGTTTACGGCTTATAGCTATATTGAGCCTTTTGCACTCAATGTAGCGCAGTTAAGCTCCACAGAAACCACCGCACTCTTATTAATCTATGGCGGGGCAGGTTTTATCGGCTCTTATCTGTTTGGTAAATTTGGCGCCAAATATCCACGTGTCAGCATTCCGATGTTCACACTGCCATTGGCTGCTTCTATGCTATTAATGCTTCCTGCTTCTGCTAGTTTTATCAGCTTTAGCGCATTAAGCCTATTTTGGGGCATCGGCATTATTGGTTTTAGTCTGGCACTACAGTCACAAACCTTAAATTTAGCTTCTGATGCAACGGATGTAGCCATGGCAATTTATTCAGGCTTATACAATGTCGGCATCGGGGGAGGTGCCTTACTGGGTGGCATCGTTTCACTACAATTCGGGCTGAGTAATATCGGTATTATGGGTGGCATCTTGGCTGTAATAGGCACAGTACTGGCCACCGTATTCGCACGGCGCAAAGATTTTCAAACTTAGGCAAACAGACCTACAAAAAATGCACAGATAAAGTTTGCTTCCTCAAGCAAAATCTGAGAAGATCGCCACAGATTTGAACACGCTTCAATCACTAAATTATGCAAGACAAGGGGAGTAGCCTCCTCCAAACCTAATCATTACATCAATGCTTAGGTGTCAGAATATCGTCATTACACTTTGCAAAAAGTCGGTATCTGAGCATTTTAGAGGACAAAATGTCCATACTAAAATGTAGGCAAGACCTTGATCATGTTGTTACAGATGTTTTTATTCATCTGGCAACAGGTCAAGGTTTTTTTATGGCCGGTTGTTAGATGTGGAGGATACACACATGGAAACAATCGGCTCACTCTGGCTGTATTTGGCATTTTTCGGTTTAGTCACCGTGATGCTTATCATCGACTTTTTAGGCTTTAAAAATAACCAAGGCCAAGAAGTTAAAGTAAAAACAGCGGCCTATTGGAGTATTGCTTGGGTCTCAGTCGCAACACTATTTGGTGGCGGACTCTGGCTCTACTTACAACAAACCGCAGGTGTGGCTGTGGCAAATACCAAGGTCATGGAATACTTTGCAGGTTATCTGTTAGAAAAATCTCTTGCTGTCGATAACGTCTTTGTCTGGCTGATGATTTTTGCAGCTTTTGCAATTCCACCCGCATTACAACGTAAGCTTTTACTGTACGGCGTATTAGGTGCAATTGTCCTACGGACCATCTTTATTTTTATTGGTGCGTGGTTTGTACAAGAGTTTTCTTGGGTGCTGTATATCTTCGGTGCGTTCTTGG
The DNA here is from genome assembly GCF_003419885.1 of Acinetobacter sp. SWAC5. Lineage (NCBI taxonomy): Bacteria > Pseudomonadati > Pseudomonadota > Gammaproteobacteria > Moraxellales > Moraxellaceae > Acinetobacter > Acinetobacter sp. SWAC5. The sequence goes on along the minus strand of NZ_QUWR01000024.1, from coordinate 39,401 downwards.
TTTATACCGGCTTCAAGTTCTTAAAAGGACAAGAGGAAGAGGATACCAATATCGAAGATATGGCCATTTTAAAATGGTTACGCAAGCACATGCGCATTACCCCGCAAATGCATGAAGATAAGTTCTTTGTCCGTCAAAATGGCATGCTTTGGGCGACACCTTTATTTTTGGTGCTTATTTTAGTTGAAGCTTCGGACGTGATTTTTGCGGTGGATTCTATTCCTGCAATTTTTGCAGTCACCACAGACCCGTTTATTGTATTAACCGCGAATTTAATGGCTATTTTGGGTTTACGTGCCATGTTCTTCTTATTGTCTGGTGCAGCTTCAAAAATGCATTATCTACCTTATGGTTTAGGGCTGATCTTGGTGTTTATCGGTTTCAAAATGTTGATGCTTGATGTCTTCCACATGCCGATTTGGATTTCTCTCGGCTTTATTGTGATTACCCTTGCGATTACCGCTTGGCTGTCCATTCGTCATAGTAAAAAATACAACGAAACGACCCTCTAAAGTGCGCAAAAAGCCTTCTTTCATAGAAGGCTTTTTTATGTCTATCTCGTCATCACCCACAGTAAAAAAATAAGATACGCCTGAAATCCCATACCAATAATAGGCCAATCATTTAGGCCATACCGAAGCATTAAAGATTATGTGATGAATCCTCGTATGCTTGAGTTTTTCAGGTACAATCAATTGAAAAAATTCAAACATACAGGTTTAAAATGTCTTCTGTAATTGCAACGACAGCGATCCGTGGTCGCTTCCTCGACATTCAGAATACAGTTGCCCAAGCACGTGATATACACGACCAAGTGCGATATGTAGAGGATGGTCTACTCATCAGCCAAAATGGCAAAATTCAGTGGTTTGGCACTTGGCAAGACGGGCAGGCACACTTACCTGCACAAGTCGACGTTCAACATTATCCAGATCAATTGATCGTCCCTGGTTTTATCGATACACATATTCATTTTCCACAAACTGAAATGATGGGCGCTTACGGCGAACAACTTTTGGAATGGTTAAATACCTATACTTTCCCAACCGAATTACAATTTTCAGATCCTGCTTATGCTAAAACCATTGCAGAATTTTTTGTGCATGAACTCCTTAAAAATGGCACCACCACTGCTTTAGTGTTCTGTACTGTACATCCCGAATCAGTTGATGCCTTATTTGAAGCTGCAAGCAACTATCAAATGCGCTTGATTGCAGGTAAGGTCATGATGGACCGTCATGCCCCCGATGATTTATGTGATACCCCAGAACGTGCTTATAGTGAATCAAAAGCTTTAATTGAAAAATGGCATGGCAAAGGCCGTAATCTGTACGCCATTACACCACGTTTTGCCCCAACATCGAGTCCTGAGCAACTGCAACGGGCAGGGGAGCTTAAAGCAGAATATCCAGATGTGTATGTGCATACACATCTGAGTGAAAATAAAAGCGAAATTGAATGGGTGAAAGCACTTTTCCCTGCGCAAAAAGGCTATTTAGATGTCTATCATCATTTTGGTTTAACTGGCAATAAATCAGTCTTTGCACATTGTGTGCACTTAGAAGATGACGAATGGAACTGCATGCATGACACTGATTCTGCCATCGCTTTTTGCCCAACCTCTAACTTATTTCTCGGCAGTGGTTTATTTCCCTTACATACCGCATGGGAAAAACAGGTCAAAGTGGGCTTAGGCACAGACATTGGTGCAGGGACTTCCTTCAACCAACTACAAACCATTCAAGAAGCCTATAAAGTTCAACAGCTACAAGGCAATAAACTTTCTGCATACGAAGCGCTGTATCATGCAACATTAGGTGGTGCAAAAGCTTTAGATTTAGATCAGACCCTAGGTAACTTTAATACAGGTAAAGAAGCCGATTTTGTGGTGTTGGATTTAAAAGCCACAGCATTACAGCAGCTACGCCAATCACGTGCCAAAAGCTTAGAAGATGCCCTATTTGCGCTTATGCTGATGGGAGATGATCGGAATATTCACGCAACCTATGTGTATGGTCAGCGGGTTTATTCGACCTGTTAAATTTGCATTTCCTTATAGCATGGTTAGGCATTCATCAGCGTGCAAAGTATTTTGACCTGATTAAATATGAGTAAAATCAATGTGCCTAACCATATTGCTTACATTTTCAACAGAAAAAATAATGCAAGGGCATCCAAGTTGTATTAAAATTAAGGCATATTTTTAGGTGTTGCTGGTCAACGCCTTTTTTATTTTTGTATTTTAGGTATCTACCCATGACAGTTCAAATGAGCGTGTTGATCTCCACTGAAGAAATTCAAGCCAAAGTTAAAGCACTAGGTGCGCAAATTGATGCACACTATGCCAACAGTGATAAAGAATTAGTTCTGGTGGGCCTGTTACGTGGGTCTGTTATTTTTATGGCAGATTTATGCCGTGCAATTAGCAAAGTTCATGAATTAGATTTCATGACCGTATCAAGCTATGGCAGTGGCACAGTATCAACACGTGACGTAAAAATTTTAAAAGATTTAGACGGCGAAATTCGTGGTAAAGATGTACTTGTGGTTGAAGACATTATTGACTCAGGCAATACCTTGAGCAAAGTGTTAGAAATTTTAGAAACACGCGGACCGAACTCAATTGAATTATGTACTTTAGTCAGCAAACCTTCACGTCGTGAAATCGACCTCGATGTCCGCTTTTTAGGTTTTGAAGTTGAAGATAAGTTCATCGTGGGTTATGGCTTAGACTATGACCAAAAATATCGCCACATTCCATTTATTGGTGAAATTGGTCTGTAATTCTATACCAGACATTTAAAAGTGGCCGAAGGCCACTTTTTTTTATTTCTTAAATTAATATGAACAAAAAAACAACAGTTTTTAGCTAAATTCAACTATTTATAGATGACCAATTAACTCAAGATGAAATAGAAACATGATGTAAAAACAATTACATGATAAGAAAAGGAGCTCACTTATGTGGTCACTCATTGTCGCGATTGTTGTTGGTTTTATCGCAGGTTTAATTGCCCGTGCGATCCATCCAGGCGAAGATAAAGCCGGCTTTATAGTGACGACTTTATTGGGTATTGCGGGCTCACTACTCGCCACGTACGGCGGTCGCTTACTCGGTATTTACGGCGAAAACTCAGCAGCTGGCTTTATTGCCTCAGTCATTGGTGCAATCATTATTCTCTTCATTTATAACATGGTCACCAAAAAATCCAGTGCTTAAAACGCAAACTGACGAAGCAAAAAAATACCCGTTTCGCACGGGTATTTTTTATCGTGTTTGCTCAAGCTAAATATTCAGCTTATTGACCAATTTGCTTTAAGCGCGCTTCGATCTCTGTAGCAGGATAAGCACCTAACATTTTCGCACCATCCGCAAAAATAATAGCAGGTGTACCATTTAAACCCAAAGTACGCGCCAATTGAATATTACGCTCAATCGGATTTGCACACGTTTTACTACTGGTGGGTTGTACGCCTTTACTAATCAAATTAGTCCAAGCATAAGCTGGGTCTTTTTCACAAAACACTTGTTTAGACGGCGCTACAGATTGTGGCTTTAAAGGCAAAATAAATGTGTAAATAGTGACATCATTCAGCTTATTCAATTCTACTTCAAGTTGTTTGCAATACGGGCAATTTGGGTCAGAAAAGATCGCCAACTGGCGCTTACCAGTACCTCTTACAGTTTTAACTGCATCTTTGAATGGCAGGGCTTTCCAATCCACTTGTCCTGGTCGATACATAAGTGATTTGGTTAAGTTTTCCTGATCCTTAAGACGAATCATATTACCTGCCAATACATATTCTGCATCTTCAGTGATATAAACAACCGTGTCTCCAGCATAACCGCTATAAATTCCAGGCACTTCAGTTTTTTTAACTTGTTCGATATTTAATGCAGGATAGTTTTTTACCAGCAAAGCTTGTACAGAAGCTGCATCTGCCAACGCCCATTGCGACATTATACCCGCAATAATTAAGGCACAGGTCTTTTTGATCATTACGTTCACCACGTCATTTTTATGTTAAAGATTCTACTGATATTTATTGATTAGTTCGAAGTTTATTTTCAAATCCTTACCCAATTGCAACATCGTTTCACGTGGAACATACTGCTGTAGCCAAAACTTGAATAAAAATATGCATCATAAAAATAAATCCAAAGAAGCAGAGACTTGTTCATTTGAAAGAATTACTCATATACTCCCTTATAGTATATGAGTAAGGAATCAAACATGAGCCATTTACACCAAGATAAGAAGCTTTTAAACCGTGTCAAACGACTCCAAGGTCAAATGAATGCGGTAGAGCAAGCACTGCAGCACCCAGAGGCCGAGTGTATCAGCGTACTGCAACAAGTTGCTGCCATTAAAGGCGCCGTACATGGCTTAATGAATGAATTAATAGAAGCGCATTTACGCCATCATGTAATTGGCACACAGACTGAAACTAATGAAGAAGAATTGGCTGAGTTTATGCAACTCCTGAAACGCTATAGTTAAGATTTTACACAGGATAAATTGACCCTAGACACAGATCGCCAGTACACTGAGCAAACACCCGCCCATTTCTCATGTTCTGCATTTTTTAGTCAGAAATGAGCCTATAAATGCGACCTGTTTCATGACAAATTCTCAATCTTGGCGCCCATTTATAATGGTTAGCCTTGCCCTGATTATGGGTACCATCGGCACAGCACTTGCCAGCCCGTTGTATCCAATTTATCAGGAACTTTGGCATTTGCTACCGAGCCATATCACCTATATTTTTGTGGCTTATATGTTTGGTTGTCTGGCAACACTGCTATTTTTAGGCCGCGCCAGCAATAGTTTTGGCTTTCTTAAAACTTTACAAGCAGGCATGATTTTTGTCATTGCTGGCTTAGCACTCTCTGCCATTGCCCCAGATGCACTATTTTTATCCTTTGCACGCTTTTTAGTGGGTATTGCTTCTGGCCTCATTAGTACTTCAGCGATGCTCGGTCTGATTTACACCATTCCAACCAGCTATAAGCAAAACGCACCACAAATGAGTTCGATTATTACCGTTATCGGTTTTGGACTTGGGCCATTGATTGGCGGTGTAATTGCTCAGTTTTCTGCTCAGCCACTCATCACACCTTATCTTCCTGTCATCATTGGGGCAATTCTGTGCTTGATCGGGCTTTTTACGGTGAAGCATGTCCCTGCAGAAAAACAACCATTTTCAATTGCACCACATCTAGAATTGCCAGAAAAAAAATATCATGGCCTGTTTTATATCGCAGGTTTTACAGCATTCAGCGCATTCGCATCTTTTAGCTTATTTGCCTCTTTAGCACCGTCTTTTGTGAAAGATATTATTCCATGGCATGGCCCAGTTGTCAGTGGTACATCTCTTGCCAGCATTTTATTGGTATCAGCACTGTCGCAATACGCTGCCAAAAAAATGCCACCACGTAAGTCGTTGAGATTTGGTTTTTCTACACTCATCGTGGGCTATATTCTGTTATCGCTATGTGTTTCATTTCACTGGAGCGCACTGTTTTTTATGAGTGTGTTCAGTGCTGGAATTGGACACGGTTTGAGCCTACTGGGCGCATTTGGCATGATTCATGGCATGACCCAAACAGAGAATCGGGCTGCGGTGATGTCGACTTATTTGTTTATTGGCTATTTAGGCACAATTCTACCGATTATTGGTGTGGGGTATCTATCCGACCATTTTGGCTTTAGCGTCGGTATTATCGTTTTTTGTATCTCAGTCGGTGCCCTGTGCCTCAGTTTATTGTTCTGCCAACGCAGCATGACCACGCCACTACAGCACTAAGCACAAACATACTTTCAAATAAAAGCCCTCCAATGAGGGCTTTTATTTTTTAAAACAGCGAGGGAAACTGGCTTACTTTCCAATACAGAATGTATTATTAATATTTTAAATTATTAATATCAATAATTTATAAATTTAATTTAAAGTCAGTGACTAAAAGGTGACTATTAAAAACAATGATAGGCCAACTTTCTCATTAAGCGACTACCTAGTGTCAGCATAAATTGCCAATCATTATTATGGATAGCCAATTACTTAGAAAATCACAATATATAGCCCCAAATAAGTACTAGTTAGCGTATATACATTTTTCATCTTTTACCATATAAAAACATAATATTAGACTCAAATCATTTATGCGCCTAATTTAAAGAGATTTATGCTAAGTAAAAAAGTGGTCCTCCACATTTGAACCCTATGCATATTATTTAATTCAGTTAATTTACAAGTGATGCGAAAGAACACTTAAAACTTATTAAACTGTATATACTTTGTGCATAAAATTGAGTATTTTATCAACTTTATTAAGGGGTTATTATGAAAAAATTATTAGTAATTGGAACTTTATCAATATTTTCATCGTTAGCTTTCGCCAACAAACCACTCTTAGTCCAGTATGGATCACCAGCTCCACTTGGTGAGCAAACTGTACAAAACAGCTATGCGCCTGCATCTCAATCAGCTTCATACTTAAGCAAGATTTCTATTAACGCAGGATATGTTGGGGGTATGCTTGATGAGGACGATGTCAAACTTCGTTTAAAGGGCTGGGAGTTAGGTGGCATCTACTCTTTAGATAATAATTTTGGCCTGTTTGCTAAGTATGAGCAACAAAAAGATGAATTAAAATTCAAAGAATTTTCTGCTGGCGCTATATATAAGTTTTATGAACACAAAGATGTTTATATTACAGGTTCTGCTGGACTTGGCTACTCATGGGTAGACGGCAAAGACGCAGGTGATGAGCTAGAACTTGAATATTTAACTATCCCTGTTGGCTTAGAAATGGGTTATAAATTTACTCCAAATGTAGCAATCTATGGGGGTCTTGGTTATAAATGGATGTACAACCAAGATTCTAAAGTATGCTTAAATGGCATTTGTTATAATGCAGGCAACTTAAGTGAGCTTGATGTGAATGGCACAACTTACCGCGCAGGCTTCCGCTTTACATTTTAATAAAAGAATCTAATAAATTGCGATTTTTTTAAAACTTATTAACAATCTTAGCTTTGAATCTAAACCCTGCTTATGTAGGGTTTTTTAAATGCGTGCGAAAAGTATAACAATTCATTCACTATAAATAATCGAAACACCTAGATTAATGATTATGAGATAAATTGACTAAGTGCTTTCAAGAGAAACTAACTAAGAACAGGAAATATATTATTTATATATTTTTTATCTTAGTTTAAAAATAATAAGGCATTAAATTTTATTTTTCTTTAGAAATGGTGCTAATTTGCTAATTTTACGCTCCAAGCCTTATAGATAAAGACTTTCACATTAGCAAACGGTTTGCTAATCGTTGCTAAAATTGCTAATTATTTGCTAAAAATTGATAAAATTAGCAGTTTCTTTAGCAAAATTAGCAGGCATTAGCAGATGGATTGCTAAAACCAAAACCTTATACAGTAAGGCTTTGGCTATGATTTTAGCAAATTAGCAGGTTTTTAGAGGGTTGGATTTTTTTCTATGTACTGCCTACCATTAATTAAGATATTTTTTATATAATTACAGTCCTCTAATTCCTGTAATGCTAAATTTAAAACATCTTTATTTTTTCTAAAAACCATAGGGGCATTAGTCTGTAACTTAGAACGCATGATCTTGGAATCCTTTTGCTTTGCTAACCAGTTCCATAATAGTTGGCTATGGGTTATTTCATTGGTTTCTAAATCAGCATATCTAATCCATTCAGCCAAAGAATGCCGTAACATACTGCAAGCCGACTGCATAATATGCGCCGTGATATATTGTTCTCCCTCAAAATAAGCCAATACCGTAGCCAAACGCCGTGCTAACTGGCTCGCACGACTCGCAAAAGGCTTAATAGATTCATACGGCTTACCTTTGGCTTGATTCAATTCACACTCATTATAAAAGTCTAAATCAATCTGATATGCCTCTGTGTCAAACTGTATGACACGGCGTTTAAACACATCTATCGTGCCTGTATCATCCAAAACACGAGGTATCCCATCAGTATTAGCTAATTCCTTGCACCGTTCCCAATATCGGGTTAATCGGAGATCTTTATTCATCAGTTTGGATTGCTCTCTAAACACTGCATTCTGTTGTCTTTCACCTGCTAGGCTATCAGGTGCAGTGAATAGAAAACGAGGTAAAAAGCCTTGTTCACGCTTAATAGGATCTTTTAACTCACTGTTTAAAATTTCCCTTTGTCCTTGCAAGTTAAATGTTAAACGAACGCCATAGGCTGAACCGCTACCGTTCTCATTTGACTTGGATCGCTGTCTTTGAACAAAGCCATCATCAAACAACTTGGTAAAGCCTCCCAATACACTATTCGCCGTATCGCCTTTCATACTATGCCCCCCAAAGAATTGAGCAGCTTCATCAGTATTAATTGAGCCATCACGGATGACTCTATCAATGTATAAGCCAGCTAATGATTCAAAGGTAATATCATTAAACATTGTATTAGGATCTTGAGGTCGTGGATTCTCTTGTTCAAATGCCTCTCTATTCGTCTTACCCTTTACAGATACAGATCTTTGCTTCCATTTTTGCAAATCATCACCATACTGCTGCAATTGCATCTTACGAATATCTTTTAAAACCCTATCAGCTATATCTTTGCATGAGCTTTTACGGCTTCCACTTCCGCCCTCAGTAATAAGAAATAAACTACAAGGCTCACCTTGTCCGTTAAAATCCATTGGCTTTGGTGCATTTACTTCCGCTTGAGCTAAATGCGATAGCGTTCCTAGTACACACATTACCGCCATTGCTATAGGGGCTTGTACATATTGAGCAATCGCCTCACTTGCTTCTCTAACAATGATCGGCAAATCTTGAATAGGAAAAGGCGTAGCTTTTGATATGCTTTTTGATAAAGGAATGACCGCTTGCCAAGTATTGGTATCTTTCGCCTTAGATGGCTGTATAAGCCCCATAGAGGCAAGTACATCATTTACCGCCTGTAGTGCTTGGGCTTTATCCATACCACCATGTACAAGTAAATCAAAGCCATCACCGCCTATGGTTTCACACTCTGCACCTTGACCACAAATAAACGTACCATTACCGCCTTGATTATCAAATCTAAAACGATCTTTACCCCCACACATCGGACACGGCGCATGTTCATTTTGATTGGTTGGCAATACATAACCCAACTTTCTAAAAATCTCATGCCATTGCCCATTTGCTTGTGATTTGGCTTGCTCAAAACTAAGAGGTATAATTGATAATGTGTTTAAGGTCGGTTGTGCTTGTCGTGCAATCGGCTTTTCTTTTTCTTCAATTTCTTGAACTGGCAATGACTGTACAAAATTAATCACTTCCTCAGCCGTGTAATGTCTTTTATCCACATGAGCGACTCTAGTGATAAATGCTTCACCTTTTTGATGTTTAAACCCTGCAAGGCGCATAATTCTTGGTAAATCATGTATCCCCTTATCCACACCATCATCCAAGAAATACGCAATCAATCTCTTTTGTAATGCTGTGAATTGATCAAGGGGAATATTGCTATTTTTATCTAATACCCAATAAGCATGATGCTTACCTTTAGATGACTCAATAACCATATTGGGTGGCAAATCTAGGTTAACTAAATCACCAACACGCTCCATATTGACCGTATCAAAATCAACAAATAGCGCACGTACACGAATAATATTTTCTGTTTTACGCCCTTTGCCATCGGTTTGATTAACCGTAACAAATACTCCTGCACCTTGCTCATTATTACGTGCCAGTAGGCTATAGCATTGGGCTAAAGTTCCACTGACAGTTTTTACAAGCGTTTTATCTTTGTGGTCTGCATGATCAGCCAAAGTCTGGAATGTAAAACTTTCACATTGACCAAGAAAATCAAGCATGTATTCCATTTCGTTTCGATCTATTAAAGGGGTAGTCATTTATTCACCCCCATAACGTAACTAGGCGATGAATCCCTAGAATGATAAGAATAAAAATTGTCCCATAAATCAGCCCTAAAGCTAAATCCAATAAAACCTGTTTCATGAGAATTAGCCCTCCATCTTTTCGATAGAGGTACGGCTTGCTATACGCTCTGAAATCCATAAATCAATCTCTGATTCAAGCCAAGCGACACGGCGTTCAGATATTTGAATTGGCTTAGGGAAATTGCCTTTTGCCATTTCTGCATAGATAGATGAAGCTCCAAAGCCTGTTTTGGCTTGTACTTCTTTACGGCGGATTAAACGTAGATTTTGAGCGGTTTGCTCATTTAAGATATTCATAATATCTAAGCTCCCAAATAGGATATGCCTAGACACAAAATAAGAAATGAAATGTAATTTTTAGATAAATAGCTGATTAATAAATATAAGAGTGCTAGTCACTCAATTCGAGTAACAATTAATATTTGCAATTCTAGTTGCAAATCCGTACACACGGTTATACTATAAAAATCAGTTTTAAATCGTTTACATTTCTAAGATTCCTTAGTTTTGTGCCTTTCAAGGGCGTTTTAAAGCATTCAGCAATAGGGAAGGTAGAAGATTCCTAAAGCTACGAGTTTCATAAAGAGGGTTAAGTATGTCGAAGTGCTTAACCTTTTTTTATTGTTCATTGATTTCTATAGAACCCAATGAACTAAGTGCATCATGTGGGACATTTTTCTCTTTTGCAACATTAAAATTAAAAAATATTTAATCTAAGTTACTGTATTAATTGCAATTATAATTGCAATAGGTTAAATACCAACTACATCTATTTGATTTTTCTAGCTTCATTAAAAAACACGAGGTTACTTTCATAGATAATATTAAAAATATATTCACTCCATTTTTTCATCATCTCTATACGTTCTTTCTCATACTTAGCCTTATTGTAGACACCTCTAACGCCTTTCATGGTGTGATTTAAACAAGCCTCAATTGCATCACTATTAAAGCCTTGCTCATTTAGATGTGTACTCGCTGTACGGCGTAAATCATGCACAGTGAAATCAGGTATTTCTGTTAATTTTAATGCCGACTTTTGCGCCGTATTAAAAGCGTTATGACTGATATGCGTACCACTCTTGCGCCCAACAAATACATAAGGCTCATTGCCTGCAATGGTCTTCAATTCCTTAAATATCTCTATAACTTGATCAGACATATAAACAACCATTTCACGGCTATGACCAGTTGCACTATCCGCCTTTGTTTCAGGGATTAGCCATAAACGTTGTTCAAAGTCGATATGCTCCCATTTCGCCCTCAGTAGCTCTGATTTACGCACTAAAGTAAGTAATGACAGTAATAAGCCTAATTTACGTGGACGGTAAATACGTGAGTTTAAAAGGGTAGTGTAGTAAATGCGGATTTCACTAATACTTAAATATCTGTTTCTAGGTACGGCTTTATAAATATGTCGTGTTGGGATAGCTAACACTGGGTTGTATGGGACTAATCCAAGCGTCATTGCATAGTCAAACATACGCTTTAATAAGCCTCTGACTTGATTCGCTGCGGCATCATAGCCTTGCTCTTTCTTGCGCCATATCACACGACGTACATCATCAACACTGATCTTATCTAATGCAATGTGACCTACCATCGGGTAAATATCATTGTTTAAACATAAAACCATGTTGTACGGATTTTTACGTTCTTTAGAAATGACCTCTTTTAAATAGCTTTCGCCATAGTCTTTAAACAATATCCCTTGTGGTTTGTTCTTTTCCTTTTTAGGTGAAAACCCTTTCGCTACCATTGAAGCCGATTCATCACGTAACTGTCGGGCATCTTTAAGAGATAGATCAGGATAACGACCTAAAACAAGCCGTTCTTGTTTGCCATCCAGTGAATAACGATAGTGCCAAGACTTTACTCCCGATTCCTTAACCTCAATGAATAATCCGTTATTCAGCTTGTCTTTAACTGAGTATCTTTTTTCTTGTGCTTTAAGGTTTTGTATTTCTCGATCTGTTGAGAAAAACAAGCCGTTTGTCTTTGGCATTATTCTAGTCACTCAAATATAAAAATAAGATTCTATTGTCACGTAACTATTAGGTGACTAAAAAAATCATAGCACTAGATGAACTAATAGAACATATAGGAACAATATTAAGGCATAAAAAAAGCACTAAGTTATTAAAACTTAATGCTATTTAATTAAAGTTAAAACTTATTGGAACTTATTGGAACATTAGCTTAAATTGAAATTACTTTCCAATACAAAACGATCCAAAGATCTTGCCCAATAAGTCATCAGCACTAAAATCACCGGTAATTTCACCGAGTGCATTTTGTGCAAGGCGAAGCGACTCTGCGACCAATTCACCTGCGTGGTAAACCACTAATTGCTCACGTGCCTCTGCAAGATAGTGCTGAGTGCGCTTCATTGCGTCCAAATGGCGTGTTCGTGCAATAAAGGTATCTTCTTCTGGTTGGAAGCCTGCATGCGCTGTAACAGCATCTATCAGTGCTTGAACGCCTGTTTCTTGCTTCGCAGACACCGTAATATGGCGAAAGCCTTGATAATCGCTCAATGCTGACGTTGTTGCAGTTAAATCACATTTATTCCCAATCAACATTAAGCGCTTAGGCTCAATGTGTTCTGCAAAATAATCTTGCGCTAATTGTAGTGGATCTTCACCCTGACTTAAGTCATAAACCAAAAGCAATAAATCCGCCTGCTCAATTTCCTTAATCGCACGGCGGATGCCTTCTTTTTCAACCACATCACCCGTTTCACGCAGACCTGCAGTATCTGTTAGCGTAATAGGTAAACCATTCAGCGTGATTTTTTCATGTAAAACATCACGTGTCGTGCCCGCAATATCGGTCACAATTGCACGTTCAACACCTGCTAGAGCATTGAGTAAAGATGATTTACCAGCATTGGGTTTACCCGCAATCACCACTTGTAGGCCTTCACGGAGCAACTGTCCTTGGCGTGCTGATTGTTGCACAGCGCTGACAGAAGCACTCACCCCATCCAATAAACCTAAAATTTTACCATCAGCCAAAAAGTCAATTTCTTCTTCTGGAAAATCAATGGCCGCTTCTACATGCAAACGTAAGTGAATTAGATTTTCTAACACCGCATTCACTTTAGTTGAAAATGCACCTTGCAAAGAACGTACGGCCGAACGTGCTGCAGCTTGTGAGGTAGCATCAATCAAATCGGCAATGGCTTCTGCTTGTACCAAGTCCATTTTGCCATTTTCAAAGGCACGCATTGAAAACTCACCCGCTTTGGCAGCTACCGCACCGAGCTCTAGTAAGCGTGCAAGGAGTGCATTTTGAATAACAGGTCCACCATGACCTTGCAATTCAACAACGTCTTCACCTGTAAATGAATGCGGATTTGGGAAGCAAATCACCAAGCCCTCATCCATAATTTCGCCGTGAACATCTAAGAACTTACGAAAGCCTGCATAACGTGCTTTAGGCAATTCAGATTGGCACAGCGCCTCTGTAATTGCATACGATTTTGGCCCAGATAGGCGAATTACACCGACACCACCACGACCGGGCGGGGTTGCAATGGCAGCAATTGTGGTTCGGTTTTGCATAACATTCACCTAAAAAATTCTCAAATTACAAGCAAAGAAAAATCCGCCTAAGATTACCATCTTAAGCGGATTTATTCAGCCCATCAGCACTGCTTAGTTTGCTGAATCTGCGCCTTCACGTTTTAAACGGTCTTTTTCAACGCCTTTATTAATCAGGCCTTGTTGCAAGATCGTAATACTGTTGTTACAGATCCAGTACAGCACGAGGCCTGCAGGGAAGAACAACATAAATACCGTAAAGATGATTGGCATGATTTTGAACACTTTAGCTTGCATAGGATCTGCAGGCTGTGGGTTCAAACTTTGCTGGATAAACATCGTCAAGCCCATCAACAATGGCAGGATAAACCAAGGGTCCATTGCAGATAAATCTTGAATCCAACCTAACCATGGTGCATGACGAAGTTCAACTGACTCCATCAATACCCAATACAACGCAAGGAAAATTGGCATTTGTAATAACAATGGTAAGCACCCAGAAAGAGGGTTAACTTGCTCACGCTTGTACAAAGCCATCATTTCTTGAGAGAAGCGCATACGGTCTTCACCGAACTCTTCTTTCATACGTTGCATTTCAGGCGCAATCACACGCATTTTCGCCATAGAGCGATAGCTCTTCGACGACAACGGCCAAAGAATTAATTTCACTAGAATCGTCAATAAAATAATTGACCAACCCCAGTTGCCCACTAAACCGTGGAAGAACTGTAAGCCTAAGAATAAAAGCTTCGCAATTGGCCACAACCAACCATAATCTACAGTTTGGTTTAAACCAACAGCTAAATCTTTTAATTCAGACTGAATTTTTGGTCCTGAGTAGAATGTTGCATCTAATTCAGCAACCGTACCCGCAGGAACGTTAATTGTTGGCGAAGTAAAACCAATGATGTTCATGTCATCTGTTGATTTACGTGATTCCAACTTCGCTGCATAAGGCTGACCATTGGCTTGCGTTAATTTAAGCTCGCCCGGAATCCATGCACTTACAAAATAATGTTGTACCACAGCAACCCAACCGCCTTTTGCTTCAACATTCAACTTTTCTTCATTGAAGTTAGCAAATTTTAGCTTGTTGTAATGCTCATCCGGTGTACCCCATGCGCCGCCAAGGAAGGTGCCCAAAGTGAAAATCCCTTGATCCGATTTACCTGGATCTTCTGAATTATCACGTTTGATTTGACCAAACATTTGACCTTGCCAATTTTGTGCACTGCGGTTCACCACTTTGTGATTCACAATAATCGGGTAATCACCTTGAGTGAACGTAAATGACTTGATAATTTCAATGCCATCTGCAGTTTTATACACCATTGGTACAGTAAGGACTTTGACCGCTTTACCATCTTTATCTTTAGACGCTTTTGCATCAGCTAAAGTATATGCTGATTTTTCAATCTCATAAGATGGTCGACCTGCACGGCTACTGTCGGGACCGTTTAGACCAATTAAGCCTGATTGTGCTACATACGTACGTTTTGCATCACTTTCGAGCATTACAAAAGGTTGGTCACTGTCTTTATTCTTGTCATGGTTGAGTAATTCAACACGAACAATATCACCACCCTTTGGATTAATCCAAAGATGATAAAGGTCAGTTTTTACAGAAATAAGCTGTTGGCTTACTGGTGCTGTTGCATCTGCTGTTTGTTGTGCTGGCACATTTGCTTGTGGCACATCAGTGGTCGCTGACGCCGCTGTTTGAGCATTTGGCAAATCGGCAGAGACTTCATGCGAAACAGCAGCAGCGGTTGGCTGTGCTTTAACTTCTGCATGACCGTAGTCTTTTTGCCAAGCCAAAATAAGCAAATAAGCGACAACAAACATGGCTCCTAGAATGGCAATCCTGGCCCATTGTTGCATATCTATTACCCCAAGTGGTTAGAGTGTTTTTGGTTCAATAAACGATCACGAAAGGGTACAGCAACGTGACGCGTTTGAGAATCTATTTGCTGAAATGAAATAAAACGAACTGCTTTGGCTGGCACTGGGTCATACCCTGAGCCACCCCAAGGATGACAGCGACAAATACGATGAACAGACAGCCAGACACCACGCACAGCACCATGCCGATGGATTGCTTCCAAAGAATACTGAGAACAGGTTGGAATATAGCGACAACGAGGCCCAAGTAAGGGACTAATCACTATTTGATAGAAACGAATGAACCAATGCAGTAGACGTACCATTGGTTGTCTCTACTTTTTCTGTGAGGAGGGAGCTGTTTTTGAATGCTTTTTGGCAATACGTTGAAGCTTTTGCCAAGCAAATTGTAATTGCTGATGCAATTCTGCATTTGGGACTGCTTCTATACCTACTTTAGGCATCACCACAATATCCAATACATCTAATTGCTGCTGATGCAAGCGAAAGCTTTCGCGAGCCAGACGTTTTACTCGATTTCTTTCATGTGCACGACGTACTTTTTTCTTAGCAACAACAATACCCAAACGGCTTTTAGGCTGTTCGGAAATTTTCGCAAGAAATAAGAAATGGGGCTGATGCACTTTAAAAAGCGCACCATCGAACACACTTTTATAGTCGTCAGCACAGTGTATGCGAACATCTGTGCTAAACCCATAAAGTGTTGTCATAACACCCAAGTCGTGTATAGCTTTAACAGATTAAACAGTTAAGCTATGACGGCCTTTTGCACGGCGACGAGCTAATACTTGACGACCAGCTTTAGTAGCCATACGAGCACGGAAGCCATGAACGCGTTTACGTTTTAGTTCAGAAGGCTGGAAAGTACGTTTCATATCGAAACTCCAAAAATGATCTTTCTATGAAGGTTCGCGATTTTAGTGCTCATTGCTTGAGCTGTCAATTAAAAACCAACTTTCTTTTAAAAACAAATTAAGTTAAGACAATAAAAGTGATCAAAATAAAAATGTGTTGTTTTATCGAATATCGGTTTACACACAGGATAAATCATTGTTTATTATGATAAAATAAGATATTAACAACTTTAACCACAAAGTTATCCACAATAAGATTTAAATTTAAATTCCAACTTAGTTTTAAATTTGAATTTAAATCGCAATCTTAGTTATCCCCAGAAAATCGAGTTTCTATAAATAAATTCAAATTTATAAATTTAAATTTATTATTATTAGTGTTGAGTTTTTCTGTGGAAATCGTATTTTAAAATATAAAAAACAAATGTTTAAATTGTGAATAACTATGTTTTTATTTTTTTGATACATTGTGGATAACTTTATGTTATATTTTATCCACAGCTTGCGGATAAACTTATCCACACACGGTTTAAATTTAAATTTATGATCTAAAAATGGCTTATTTGATTAATTTCTGCTGAATTGTTCATGACAGATGTGGATAACTTGGTTAGAATGGCGACCCGCTTTGCGGGCTAGCATATTTTTTTATTGGCACAATGGAATGAATAGGGGTTTCACATGCTTTGGACAGACTGCTTAAATCGCTTGCGACAAGAGCTTTCGGGAAATGTCTTTACGATGTGGATCCGTCCGTTGGTGGCTGAAGAGTCAGAAGACACATTGCGCTTATATGCGCCCAATCCGTATTGGACGCGTTATATTCAAGAACATCATCTTGAGCTCATTACTATTTTAGCGGAGCAGTTGTCTGAAGGTCGGGTACGTAAAGTTGAAATTCAAGTCGATTCTCGTCCTGGGGCTATTTTATCTGCCAGTGAGCAACCTGCGACAACAACAGCAGCTTTAACACCTAGTCCTGCACCGATTGCGAAACCTAAAAAAGAACGTGAAGACAGTAGTGCAAAACAGATTCGTAAGCGTCAATTAAACCCTTTATTTAGTTTCTCTTTATTTGTCGAAGGTCGTTCGAACCAAATGGCAGCAGAAACTTGTCGTAAAGTGTTAACGCAATTGGGTGAATCTCAGCACAATCCATTATTTTTATATGGCCCGACGGGTTTGGGTAAAACACACTTAATGCAAGCTGTGGGTAATGCCCTATTACAAGCAAAACCGAATGCGCGGGTCATGTACATGACAGCTGAAAGTTTTGTGCAAGATTTTGTGAGCTCATTACAACAAGGCAAAGTTGAAGAGTTTAAAAAGAATTGTCGTTCATTGGATTTACTGTTGGTCGATGATATTCATTTGCTTGCAGGTAAAGAAGCCAGTTTGGTGGAATTCTTTTACACTTTTAATGCGTTATTGGATGAGTCAAAACAAATTATTCTAACGTCGGATCGTTATCCTAAAGAGCTTACTGAACTCGATCCACGTTTAGTGTCACGTTTTTCTTGGGGCTTGTCTGTGGGTGTGGAACCTCCAGATATTGAAACTCGAATTGAAATTTTGTTAAAAAAAGCCGAAAGCAATGATGTGGAATTACCACGAAATTGTGCTTTGTTTATTGCACAACAAGTTGTAGCCAATGTTCGTGAATTGGAAGGCGCTTTAAATAAAGTCGTTGCGATTTCACGTTTTAAAGGGACGCCAATTGATTTAGATGTTGTGCGTGAATCCTTAAAAGATGTTTTGGCCATTCGCGCACGAACTATCAGCACTGAAAATATTCAGCGCGTGGTGAGTGAATACTTCCGAATCCCATTAAAAGAGTTAGTCGGTCCAAAACGCACACGTATTTATGCGCGACCTCGTCAGCTTGCAATGGGGCTTGCACGTGAGTTAACAGGGGATAGTTTCCCTGAAATTGGTATGGCTTTTGGTGGGCGTGATCACAGTACTGTGATGCATGCGTGTGAAAAAGTTCAAAGCCTGCGTGAGGAAGATCCAATCTTTAATGAAGACTATAAAAACCTTCTTCGCTTGCTTCAAAGTTAAGGTGTTTTTGGTTAAATTCTATTCTTGCAATGCGACCTTATCTGCCGCATAGTACACTGCTAAAAAATTAATTTTATTTGTTCTTAATCTTCAGTTTTTAGAGGAATGCATCGTGCGTTTAAAAATCGCGAAAGAAAGCTTACTGAATGTTCTATCACATGTCGTAGGAGCGGTTGAACGTCGCCATACCCTCAACATTTTATCAAACCTAAAAATTCAGGTGACTGAGCAAGCTCTGACCATTACTGGGTCAGATCTTGAAGTTGAACTTGTGGCATCAACCACTTTATCTGAGGGTGCATGCTTACAAGCAGGTGAGACCACTGTTCCTGCACGTAAGTTGGTAGATATCTGTAAATCTTTGCCATCTGCAGCATTAGTTGATTTACAAATCACAGAAGATCAACGTTGTATTTTAAAGTCTGGAAATAGTCGCTTTGTGCTGGGTACTTTACCTGCAGAAGATTATCCATTGTTGACTACAGAAAATACGCAAGGGACAGAAGTTACAGTTACACAGCGTGAATTAAAACGTTTATTTGAAAAAACCGCATTTGCTATGGCGGTGCAGGATGTTCGTTTTTATTTAACGGGTACATTGTTGGAAATTGATCAAAATCAATTGCGTGCAGTGACGACAGATGGTCACCGTTTAGCATTGTGTGAAACGACTGCTGTTTCTAATGCGTCACAGTTGGTACAAGCGATTGCACCGCGTAAAGCAGTAGGTGAGTTACAACGTTTGTTGAGCGTTGAAGATGAGCAATTGGCTTTGTTAATTGGTCGTGAATTGTTAAATGTGACGATTCGTATCCCAAGCCGCGACAAAGAACAACATGACATTATGGTGCGTTTCACGACCAAATTGATTGATGGTAAATTCCCAGATTATCGCCGTGTGATTCCACGTGGTGGCGACAAAAATGTACGTATTGCACATGATGTATTTAAGCAATCATTGCAACGTGTTGCGATTTTAAGTAACGAAAAACTGCGTGGTGTATTCTTGCATTTTAATGAAGATTCATTGCAATTGCGTGCGAATAACCCAGAGCAAGACGAAGCTGTTGAAGACTTAGCGATTCAATATTCAGATGCATCGATGGAAATGTCGTTCAATGCACAGTATTTGTTGGATGTATTGAGTGTGCTGGATGGTGATGATGTATTGATGACCATGACTGAGGCGAATCAGTCGGTATTGGTACAAGATCCACTACATCAAGATCAAACTTATGTTGTGATGCCAATGCGCGTTTAATTGATTTTTTAGACGTCCATTTATATGCATATTACGCGTTTACATATCGAACGTGTACGGAACTTAAAAACGGTTGCACTCTCAGGATTGCAGCCGTTTAATGTCTTTTATGGCCAAAATGGCTCGGGTAAAACCTCTGTTTTAGAAGCCATTCATTTGTTGGCAACAGGGCGTTCTTTTCGCACGCATATCCCCAAAAACTATATTCAAAATGCCTGTGCTGATGCCATTGTTTTTGCACAATCTGATACTGATAAAATTGGTATGCAAAAAATGCAAAGCGGTGAGCAACTGATTAAGGTGAATGGGGATCTGGTTGCAACTCAAGGTCAGTTGGCCAAAATCTTACCTCTACAACTGATTGACCCACAAAGTAGCGATATTATTGACCACGGTGCTAAGCCAAGACGACAAATGTTGGATTGGATGATGTTCCACGTGGAACCCGAATTTTATCCTGCTTGGCAATACTATTCACGAGCACTCAAACAGCGTAATAGTTTGCTCAAAGCACAGCGTCATTTAAGCCTCAGTGATTTAGAGCCGTGGAACCAAATGCTGAGTGATTATGGCGAAATTTTGCATCGCCAGCGTCAGGCTGTTGTGGAGCTGTGGAAGGGATATTTACAACAGGATTTAGCGCAGCTCTTGCCTGATCTGGAAATTTGCATGGAATACAGTGCGGGCTTTCATAGTGAAACTGGATTGTTAAATGATTTGACCAATGCGCACTATAAAGATCTAGAAAGACGTTATACCGAGCATGGTCCGCATCGTGCAGATTTACGTTTAAAAACCCCGATGGGGGATGCTGATGTGGTGCTGTCGAGAGGGCAAAAAAAGCTCCTGATCATGGCTTTAAAACTGTCACAGATTGCAATGCTACATGCGTGTAATAAGGAAACTGTGGTATTATTAGATGATCTTACAGCAGAATTAGATTTAACCGCACAACAACGTTTAATTGAGCGATTAAGCCAACTTGGTAGCCAGGTTTTTATTACCACTTTAGATTGTGACGCAGTGCAACAGCACATGCATGATTTGTCTATTTCTTATCAATTATTCAATGTTAAAGACGGTAGCGTTCAGCTTGCTGTGCAATGACGATTTACCCATTTTTTGGATAGACCTATTTTTCACTAGGGAGAAACCATGAGTTCAGAAGAGCAATCTGTCTCTAATACAGAACAAACCAATGAAAAAGCTTATGATTCCTCTAGTATCAAAGTATTGCGTGGCCTAGATGCTGTTCGTAAACGTCCAGGCATGTATATTGGTGATACTGATGATGGCACAGGCTTGCATCACATGGTGTTTGAGGTTGTCGATAACTCTATCGATGAAGCTTTAGCGGGCCATTGTGATGAAATTCAAGTGACCATTCATGAAGATGAATCGGTTAGTGTATCGGATAACGGCCGTGGTATTCCAACCGATATTCACCCTGAAGAAGGTGTTTCAGCTGCAGAAGTTATTTTAACCATTCTGCATGCGGGCGGTAAGTTTGACGATAATAGCTATAAAGTTTCTGGTGGTTTGCACGGTGTTGGTGTTTCGGTTGTAAACGCTTTATCTGAAAAACTGCTACTTAATATTAGCCGTGCGGGTAAAACCTACGAACAAGAATATCACCATGGTGATCCTGTTTATAAGCTACGTGAAACAGGCGTAACAGATGCTTCAGGCACAACTGTACGTTTTTATCCGAGTGCAGAAACGTTTAGCCAAACGATTTTTAATGTCGATATTTTGGCACGTCGTTTACGTGAATTGTCTTTCTTGAATGCAGGTGTGCGCATTGTTTTACGTGATGAGCGTATTAACTTAGAACATGTGTATGACTACGAAGGT
The DNA here is from genome assembly GCF_003419885.1 of Acinetobacter sp. SWAC5. NCBI lineage: Bacteria > Pseudomonadati > Pseudomonadota > Gammaproteobacteria > Moraxellales > Moraxellaceae > Acinetobacter > Acinetobacter sp. SWAC5. The sequence goes on along the minus strand of NZ_QUWR01000024.1, from coordinate 17,959 downwards.
GGCTTGTCTGAGTTTGTTAAATATATTAACCAAGGCAAAACGCATTTAAATGAAATCTTCCATTTCACCACCCAAGCAGAAAACGGCATTGGTGTTGAGGTTGCATTGCAATGGAATGATACCTACCAAGAAAATGTACGTTGTTTTACTAATAATATTCCACAAAAAGATGGTGGTACACATTTAGCAGGTTTCCGTGCGGCATTAACGCGTGGCTTAAATAGCTACATGGAAAGCGAAAGCTTACTCAAAAAAGAGAAAGTTGCAGTTTCTGGTGATGATGCACGTGAAGGCTTGACGGCGATTGTTTCGGTTAAAGTTCCAGATCCAAAATTCTCTTCACAAACCAAAGAAAAATTGGTGTCGAGTGAAGTGAAAACTGCGGTTGAGCAGGCCATGAATAAATCGTTCTCTGAATATCTTTTAGAGAATCCTCAAGCGGCAAAAGCCATTGCAGGCAAAATCATTGATGCTGCCCGTGCACGTGATGCTGCGCGTAAAGCACGTGAAATGACACGTCGTAAGAGTGCGCTTGATATTGCAGGCCTTCCGGGTAAATTGGCAGATTGCCAAGAGAAAGATCCTGCACTTTCAGAATTGTACTTGGTCGAAGGTGACTCTGCAGGCGGTTCTGCAAAGCAAGGCCGTAACCGTAAGATGCAAGCAATTTTGCCATTGAAAGGTAAAATCCTTAACGTGGAACGTGCACGCTTTGACAAGATGATTTCATCGGCTGAAGTGGGTACGTTAATCACAGCGTTGGGCTGTGGTATTGGCCGTGAAGAATACAATCCTGATAAATTGCGTTATCACAAAATCATCATCATGACCGATGCTGATGTCGATGGTTCGCATATTCGTACTTTGTTGCTGACCTTCTTCTTCCGTCAAATGCCTGAGCTTGTGGAACGTGGTCATATCTATATTGCGCAGCCACCGCTGTATAAGTTGAAAAAAGGTAAGCAAGAACAGTACATCAAAGATAATGATGCGCTTGAAACTTATTTAATTTCAAATGCGATTGATGAGCTCGAACTTCACGTGAGTGCAGAAGCGCCAGCCATTCGTGGTGAAGCTTTAGCTGGTGTGATTGCGGATTATCAAACCTCACAAAAAAGCTTGCACCGTTTAACTGTGCGTTATCCAGCAAGCTTATTAGATGCTTTGATTGCTGTGGAAGGCTTTAAGCTAGATCAAACTACTGATCGTGCTTATGTGGAGCAATGGGGCGAGAAAATTTGTGCTGCAGTTGCACAGAAACAGCCAAGCTTGCGTCCAGAGTTAACGCTTGAAGTGTTTGAAAAAGAGCTGGCAGATGGTCAAAAAGTTGAAACCTATTTGCCTCGTATCACGATTTATATTCATAACTTACCGCACCCTTATTTATTAGATGCAGGTCTGTTGGGTTCTGGTGAATACGCTCGATTATTGAAGAACTCTCGTAGTTGGTTCACGCTGTTGGAAGAAGGTGCATACTTGCAAAAAGGCGATCGTAAAATTACGGTAAGTACTTTCCATCAAGTATGGCAACACATTTTGCAAGACTCGCGTCGTGGCATGATGATCCAACGCTATAAAGGTTTGGGTGAGATGAATGCGGAGCAACTCTGGGAAACTACGATGGACCCAGAAAACCGCAACATGCTACAAGTGACTGTGCAAGATGCAATTGAAGCAGACCGTATGTTCTCTTGCTTAATGGGTGATGATGTAGAGCCTCGTCGTGCCTTTATTGAAGAAAATGCTTTAAACGCAGATATTGACGCTTAATATTCAAGTAAAGAAGTTAAAAAAAGCACCCAATATGGGTGCTTTTTTTATGCTAAATTAATCTAAATTTGTATAAAATATAATCATCTTGATTTTATCAAACTGACGCATTGCTATGTCATGATGTTCTTAAAATGAACGCAATGCTGTAAAAATGAGAGGTTGATATGATGGATAATCAGTTAGAACACATACGTGATATTTGGGTAAATGCTTTTTTTATAGGCAATTATGAGGTGCTTTTGCAGTATGAGGATGAGCATTTTAAAGTTGTTTATGAGCAAGACGGGCGTACTGAAAGCAACTTCACACGCTACGATCGCATTGCACATGCTGTTAAAAATGGTGTGTGGAAACCTAAAAAACCCGATGTCGAATTTGAAGCTTATGAGTTTGATCGTGACCAAACCTCATGTAAAATTTTGATTGGGCTTGCCGAAAACCAGCAACAAATACAAGAATTATGGCAATTTGAAGAGACATGGAAAATAAAAGAATTGCGATTTTTAAAACAGAAAAGAGCAAAATAAAGCCTTAAAATCTATGTTTAGATCATTTTATTAAAAGTAATATGTGTAAAAATTGTGGATATGTATAATAGTTATCCATAGAATTATTATGTGAAAAATAAAAAATATCCACAACATGAGGGTGTTTTGAGTAATTTTTATTGTGATTTATTTTTTGAATTTAAAAGTATGTTCACTTACGAAAAGATTTGAATTTAAAACTCTTTACTTGGCACTTTTTAAATTCAAAAGATTTTTTAAGGATGAATGGGTTTGTGCTTATCTTTGCTTGGTGAATGGATTGAGATGTAATGGGTCAAAAATAGCTGAATGAATTGTCTATATTGAGTCTTTATTTGGGTGAATTTTATTGTTTAGTTGAATTAAAAAACCGCCGTGGAACATTAATTTCACGGCGGTTTATTTGTTTTAGTTAGACTAAACAATAGGTTTTAATTGTCAAAACTACTTTCCAATTCCTCTAATTCCATCATTAATTCAAGCATTTGCTCTTCTGCTTGTTCTAATTTGGCTTTGAGTTCAGTTTGTTCATTCATTAGCTTCAGTAAATCGTCCTTACGGCTAGCATCATATAAGCCGGCATCACCCAGTAAATTTTCAATTTCTGTTAAGCGTGGTTGTAGTTTCGAAATTTGGCTTTCACATTTTTCAATATTTTTACGAATCGGGCGAGTTTGCTCACGTCGTTGTGCAGCTTCTTTACGTTGAGCTTCTTTATCACCTTTAGAGCTAATGACTTTGTTTTGTACTTCCGATTTGATTGGTGTAGCAGGTACATTCGCGGTTTTAAGCATTTCAGCTCGGGCTTGACGTAACCAATCTGCATAAGCACTTAAGTCGCCATCAAATTCACGGCATTTGCCTTGATGCACAAGTAATAGCTCATCACAGACACTGGCAATCAATTGACGTTCATGCGATACCAAGACCACAGCGCCTTCAAAATCAGTCAATGCCATCGTGAGGGCATGACGCATATCTAAATCTAAATGGTTAGTCGGTTCATCGAGAATCAGGACATTTGGACGTTGCCAGACAATCAGTGCTAAGGCTAAGCGTGCACGCTCACCGCCTGAAAAGCTTTCACTTGGCGTGTCCATCCGTTCACCACTAAAGCCAAAACTGCCCAAGAAGGAGCGGAGTGTTGCTTCACTAATGGTTTTTCCTGCAATACGTCCCAGTTGTAACATTGGGCTAGCATTGCCATCTAAGGCATCCATTTGATGTTGGGCAAAATAACCAATATTTAAAAGTTCAGAGGCTTTGCGTTGACCTTTGAGTAAGTTTAGATCGCCCACCAAAGATTTAATGAGCGTTGATTTACCTGCACCATTCATACCCAGTAAACCAATGCGACTATTTGGCGTAATTTGTAAGCCAACATTGGTCACAATGAGTTTATCTCCATAGCCAATATCTGCATGTTCTAGTTGCAATAGTGGTGAACTCATTTTAGTGGGTTCACGGAAGCTGAAGGTAAATGGAGTGTCCACATGTGCCGCAGATAGTTCCTGCATGCGTTCTAATTGTTTAATACGGCTTTGTGCTTGTTTTGCTTTGGTGGCTTTGGCTTTAAAACGGTCAATAAACTTTTGTAAATGTGCACGAGCTTCTTGTTGTTTTTCAAAAGCTTGTTGTTGTTGAGCTAGGCGTTCACTACGTGTAGTTTCAAAAGTTGAGTAGTTGCCTGTATAGAGCGTTAATTCCTGATTTTCGATATGTAAAATATGATCGGTGATCGCATCCAGAAAATCACGGTCATGTGAGATAAGCACCAAGGTGCCTTCATAGGCTTTTAACCAATCTTCTAGCCATAAAATCGCATCTAAGTCTAAGTGGTTGGTTGGTTCATCAAGTAATAATAGGTCTGAACGGCTCATTAACGTACGTGCCAAGTTCAAACGCATACGCCAACCACCAGAAAAGCTTGAAACATTCAATTGTGATTGATGCTCAAAAAAGCCTAAACCAGCCATAAGTTGCGATGCTTTAGACGGTGCAGAATAGCCACTGATTTCATCAAAACGACCATAGAGGTGCGCAAGTTCGTCATTGCCCAATTGTTCTGGATGTTCGAGTTTATGCTGAATATCCCAATACTCTTCGTCGCCAGACAATACAAAGTCGATGGCTTTCATATCTAACGCTTTAATTTCTTGAGCCATGTGTGCCACGGTCCAGATTGCTGGACGGGTTAAAGAACCATTATCAGATTCAATTCCACCCAATAAGGCTGAAAATAAAGTGGATTTACCTGCACCATTGACACCTGTTAGGCCAATTTTCCAACCTGGGTGAAGTTGCATGGATGCTTTTTGAAATAAAACACGGCCACCGCGACGTATAGAAAGTTGGTCTAACTGAATCATGAAATTAAAAACACAGCAAAAAGATGGCGCTATTCTAAAGGAAGCCTTCCAAAAAACAAAAAAACCGCAAGGCTTTGTAGCGAAAGTTGCAAGTGAATGTAAAAGTGGGGTGATTCAACAGATTTTAATAAAATATGTGAAATCCTCTAGGTTTATTACAAGAAGATGCTTATATTGTGAAAAATAAGTTTAAAAAATAAACAACACACATCAGAAAATAGGATAAAGCGTATGCAAAAAGGATTTTTGGCATTGTCTGTAACCACAATATTCATGTGTTCAATGGCTGTGCAGGCGAAACCCACGGTTTGTGTCTTCGATTTATTAGGTAAATCTGGAGAGTCTTATAAATTGTTGGAGGAGTGGTCGCTTGCCAGTAAAACTTGGGGTACAGATATTCAATTGGTGTCTTATCAAGATGAAGCGAAAGTAGATAGTGACTTTAAAGACGGTAAATGCGATGGTTTTTATATGACCTCCATGCGTGCACGGGCCTATAATAAATTTGCAGGTTCTATTGATGCTTTGGGGGGAGTGCCAAACAATGAAATTGCTCAAAAAGCCATTAGTTATGTACTTGATAAACGTAATAACCGTCGATTAATTAGTAAAGTGGGTAAAGAGAGCTACGAAGTTGCAGGCATTGGTCAGATCGGCTCAGCTTATATTTTTGTGAAAGATCGCAATATGAATCGGGTTGAGCAAGCCAAGGGTAAAAAATTCGCCATTTTACATTATGATCGCGCACAAAAACGCATGGTTGAACGTATTGGTGCTGTGCCTGTTCTGTCTGATATTTCTAATTTTATTCGTAAATTTAATCAAAACGAAGTGGATATTGTGGCGGCACCTGCCTATGCCTTTAAACCTTTAAACCTTTAAACCTTTAAACCTTTAGAAATTGCGAAAGGCTTAGGGGCACAAGGTGCAATGATTGATTTTCCAGTAGTCAATGTGACTGCAGATTTGATTATTCGTCCTGAAGCTTTTCCAGAAGGTTATGGGCAAAACTCTAGAGCATGGTTTGTGAAGCAACTCCCGAAAAGCTTTGCGATGGTCAAACGTATGGAAGCTGAAATTCCTGCCAAATATAAAGTTGCGCTGAGCAAAGAATCACGAGATGAATATCAAAAACTTTTACGAGATGAACGTATTCAGTTAACTCAAATGGGAATTTATGATGCCACTATGATGACGGTGCTAAAAAAAGCGCGGTGTACAGTTGAGCGGACTAACTTTGAGTGTTCACTCGGTGGTGAGTAGTCATCATGTATTTTCTTTGTAAAGATTCATGAGCATCTTATAAATTTTGCTTTTCGATAAAAGTGCTAAGTATATTGATTTAAAATATATTTTATTTTTTTGCTGTGATGAAAATCATTAAAATTGGCAAAAGAGACCAAAATGACATGAATTAATTGAGTAAATGCTCTATTTTTTTAAAAATAACTTGCTTAAACTTTGTCATGAATGGATACCCATGAACAAAAAAATCTCAAAAGGATAAATACAATGAAAAAAGCCCTTCTGTCTTTGGCAACTTTCTCTGTGATTGGTTTCGCTAGTACAGCACAAGCAGAAAAAGTAGATATTTGCGTATTCGACTTGCTAGGTAAGTCGGGTGAGTCTTTCCAAATGGCGCAAGAATGGGCGCTGGCGGCGAAAGGCTGGGGCGCAGATATTAATCTGATTGCACGTCAAGATGAAGCAGTTGCAGATAACGACTTTAAAGCTGGAAAATGTGATGGCGTATTTATGACCGCAATGCGTGCGCGTCAATACAATAAATTTGCAGGCTCAATTGATGCACTCGGTGGTGCACCAAGCAATGAAATTGCAAAACGTGCCATTACTTTTGCTTTAGATAAGCGTAATGAAAGCAAAATGATTAGTAACTTAGGTGGTAAGAAGTATGAAGTTGCAGGGATTGCACCTTTAGGCTCAGCATTTATTTTCGTACGTGATAAGAGCATTAACTCAATTGAAAAAGCTGCGGGTAAAAAATTCGCAGTGTTAGGTTATGACGATGCACAAAAAATTATGGTGCAACGTGTAGGCGCTCAAGCGGTAATTTCTGATGTATCTAACTTCGTAGCGAAGTTCAATAATGGTCAGGTTGATATGGTGGGTGCACCTGCTTATGCGTATAAACCTTTGGAAATTTACAAAGGCTTAGGTACGAATGGTGCGATGTTTAACTTCCCAGTACTTCAAGTAACCGCTGACTTTATTATTCGTCCTGATCAATTCCCAGCAGGTTTTGGTCAAAAATCTCGTGATTGGTTCATTCAAAACTTACCAAAAGGTTTTGCAATGATTAACCGTTTAGAGGCGGGAATTCCAGCAAAATACAAAATGAATTTGACTGCAGAAGACAAAACCAAATATCAAAAACTTTTACGTGATGGTCGTATGGATATGACTAAACGTGGCATTTATGATCCTGCGATGATGAGTGTATTGAAAAAAGCACGTTGCTCTGTCGATAAGGCGAATTTTGAATGTTCACTTGGTGGTGAATAATTTGATTTTTAAGAAAAAAGCCTAGTTGTTCTAGGCTTTTTTTTATGCATATTTAAAGGCAGTTTTGCAATTGTATCTGGCCCAAAATTCTTAGATGATGCAGTTAAACAGCGTCAGTCCTATAGATGAATTGGCGAACTTGTCTGGCATGGTTTGGTTGTTTTAAGCCATGCATATAAACACAATAATGAACTGATAAAAACAATGTAACAAGGATGAAAAAAATGCATAAAGTAAAAGCATTAAAAGTGTTAGGCCTCGGTGCAGGTTTAATGTTTGCCATGAATGCAGCTCAAGCTAAACAAGTCATGTGTGTATTTGATTTGGTTGGTAAAAATGGCGATGTATTTACACTCATGAAAGACTATCAATTGGCAGCCAAAAATTGGGGTGCTGATATTGAGCTACGTGTCGGCCAAAATGAAGCGGTAATCGCAGAAGATTTTAAAGCTGGAAAATGTGATGCGATTAGTGTGACAGGTATGCGTGGCCGTCAATTCAATGGATTTACAGGTTCATTAGATGCGATTGGTGCAATTCCAGACTTAAAATTAGCGGTAAAAATCATGCAAGGTTTGGCGAGCCCGACATTTGCCAAAAGCATGGTGAATGGCCGTTATGAGGTCGCTGGGGTTATTCCTGTTGGTGATGCATATTTATTGGTAAATGACCGTAGCATTAATACCGTTGCTAAAGCAGCAGGTAAAAAAATTGCGGTTTTAGACTATGATGAAGCACAAAAAATTATGGTACAGCAAGTTGGTGCACAAGCCGTAAGTGCTGATGTAACAAACTTTGGTGCTAAGTTTAATAATGGTCAGGTTGATATTATTGGTGCACCTGCAGCGGTGTTTAAACCTTTAGAATTATATAAAGGTTTAGGAACTAAAGGCGCGATTGTCAATTATCCAATCTTGCAGGTTACGGGGAATATTATTATTCGCCCAGATAAATTCCCAGAAGGTTATGGGCAAAAGTCACGTGAATGGGTGAAAACACAATTACCACGTGCATTTGGTATTTTGGGTAAAATGAAGTCGGATATTCCAAGTAAATATTGGATGGATGTACCTGCAGCAGATCGTCCTGGTTATCAAAAAATGATGCGTGAAGCGCGTATTGATTTAACCAAACGTGGTGTATATGACAAGCGCATGATGAAGCTATTATGGCAATTCCGCTGTAAAGAAGATGCGAAAAACTTTGAATGTGCATTGCAGGATGAAAACTACAAATAAACCTGATAAATTTACTCTGATTTAACTTTGTTTTGCAAAGTATGACTATAGTTCGAGTATGCTATACTTGAATTATGGTCTTTTTTGATTTAAGACATCCCATTCAATTAGAGGAATCCACCATGAATGCACCTGCACTTGTGTTGACTGACAATGCCGCAAATAAAGTGCGCCAATTGCGTGACAGTGAAGGAAACCAAGACTTAATGCTCCGTGTATATGTTACTGGTGGCGGTTGTTCAGGTTTCTCTTATGGCTTTAACTTTGCAGAAAGCCAAAATGAAGATGATGCAGAATTTTTAAATGGCGACGTAAAAATGTTGGTGGACTCACTCAGCTATCAATATTTAGTTGGCTCAGTGGTTGATTATTTAGAAGGTTTGGAAGGTTCGCGTTTTGTGGTGCAAAACCCAAATGCGACGACAACTTGTGGTTGTGGTTCTTCATTCTCTATCTAAGCCTTTTTTGCATTAAGATTCGCATAAAAAAGCCCTCTTCATGAGGGCTTTTTACTTTTTAATCTTTGGCATCAAATTTGATGGCTTCTAAAAGATCCAGCACAATGGTAGTGACATCTTGACTAAGGTCACGATTGTTAAAAATTTCATAGGCTGTAATTGAAACATCGGTATCACTTGGTAACAGCTTTTGTTCTTCTTCAATCAAATCTTGAATTGGCAATAAGGTTTGTTTGATTTCTAAATGCAAAATATCCTTAAATTCAATATTTTCATCTTCGAGTTCAATCATTTGCTCATTAAAAAATGGCAATAAGATTGAGTGGAGATATGGTTGAATTTCTGTGATATTAAAAATTTCGATATCACGAGTCTGTTCAATTGTGCTGATGTGGTCATTCACTTCAATAAGAATATGGTAGTAACTCACATTGCTCTCCAGTTATATATTCAGGCGGTGTGTATGATTTTAGATTAACATGAAATATAGGCTTTGTTGTGAAAGCTTATAGAAAACCTTATAAAAAATAAGGAATTTATAACTGCTAACGCGCCGTTAAGAGTGCTAAATCTGAAGGCTGTAATTGAAAATGCGCCAGATCTTGTGCCCCAAGCATCGGATACATTAAAGCTTTAGGATCTGAGTTATGCCCAAGTCCAAGTGCATGCCCTAATTCATGTGCTAGCGTTAAACGTAAATCATCTTGATTCTCAAATTGATAAATTTGAATTTCTTGCCCCATAAATACACCTTTGTGAAATTCGCGAGCAGGGAAACGCTGTTTAGCATGCGTAACATCTTGGTTAAAGCGATGAATATTGTGATTGTATTGCTCGACTTGTTGATTGTATTGAGCATTCAATTGATTGAAGTAATCAATATCATTTTTGAGTTGCTGACTTTTCTCTTTGAGTTGTTGATATTGCAGGTCAATGCGTCTGCGATTTTCCCCCTGGCTGTCTTCAAGGCGACTCCAGCTCAGCCGTTGCTGATTCAGGCTTTGATATTCAGCATCGATCAGCACACGGCGCTGTTGAATGCTTGTGTGAAGTTGCTCTAAATAGGCTTGTGACGTGTTTAAGTTTTCAGAGACGCGTTGGTTTTTATTTTGCTCAGTATTGAGCGTTGTCTCCATTTTTTTAAATGCATTAAAGTTATCTTGTCGTTCATCATACACAAGATGAATTTTGAGTTGTGCGTCAGGGTCATAGACAAAGAGCTTTTGCCCAGAGGCATTTTGCCAGAGATCGGCGGCTTGTTGAGTCAGTTCAATCAGTTCTTGCTGGCTAATACCAAAGCGTGGATCGACTTCGGCAATTTGATAGCGTAAGCGCGTGTCAAAAGGGTGGAGTATACGATCGGCCAGCGAGTTATAACGCAATTGATCATGTGTTTTGAGTTGATAACTCAACAGTCCAACAAATAACAGCACAATAGCAAGAATGAAGAAGCGCATAATGCAAGCACATGAACAATATAAGCTTAATGTATAATATTTAAACAAAAATAAGTAGTGATACCTCGCTTAAAGCATCGCTTTTTAATCGGCCTTACGATCATTCAGTACCGATATATTAGGCATAAAAAAACCGCGCTTTCGCGCGGTCTTTTATTTAAAGCGACAAATTATTTTTTGTCATCTTTAACTTCAGTGAACTCAGCATCTACAACGCCGTCGTCTGCTTTTTGCTGTTGTTGGCCAGCAGCATCACCTTGGAAAGCGTTCGGGTCGAAACCTTGAGCGCCACCTTGGCCTTGAGCAGCTTCATACGCACGTTGCGTAATCGGCATGATGATGTTTTGAAGTGCTTCAGTTTTTGCTTTGATTTCTTCTACGTCATTTTCTTTCGTAGCCGCTTCAAGCTCAGCTGATGCAGTTTCAATTGCAGTTTTTTCGTCAGCAGTTACTTGCTCGCCAAGATCTTTCACTGCTTTTTGAGCAGAAGATACAAGCGCATCAGCTTCGTTACGTGCTTTCGCTAATTCTTCAAATTTGCGGTCTTCTTCAGCATTCGCTTCAGCATCTTTAATCATCGCTTCAATTTCAGCATCGCTCAAACCTGAGTTTGCTTTAATTTGAATTGATTGTTCTTTGCCAGTGCTCTTGTCTTTCGCAGATACTTTCAAGATACCATCAGCGTTGATGTCGAAAGATACTTCAATTTGTGGCACACCACGTGGAGCAGGTGGGATATCGCCTAATTGGAAGTTACCCAACAATTTGTTTTGCTGCGCCATTTTACGTTCACCTTGGAACACAGAAATGTCTACAGCTGGTTGGTTGTCAGCAGCAGTTGAGAACACTTGAGATTTCTTCGCAGGAATCGTTGTGTTTTTCTCGATGATTGCAGTTAACACACCACCCATTGTTTCAATACCAAGAGTCAATGGAGTTACGTCAAGAAGAAGTACGTCAGTTTTGTCACCTGAAAGTACCGCACCTTGAATCGCAGCACCCATCGCTACAGCTTCGTCAGGGTTCACGTCTTTACGTGGTTCACGACCGAAGAAGTCTTGTACTTTTTGTTGTACAAGTGGCATACGAGACTGACCACCCACCAAGATCACGTCAGAGATGTCAGAAGTCGAAAGACCTGCGTCTTTAAGCGCAATACGGCAAGGCTCAATAGTACGTTCAACTAAGTCAGCAACTAAACCTTCAAGTTTTGCACGAGTTACGTTGATCACTAAGTGTTTAGGACCAGTCGCATCTGCAGTGATGTATGGCAAGTTGATTTCAGTTGCGTTAGAAGAAGAAAGCTCGATTTTCGCTTTTTCAGCAGCTTCTTTTAAACGTTGAAGCGCAAGAGGATCTTGTTTCAAGTTTACGCTTTGTTCTTTCTTAAATTCTTCTACAAGGAATTCAATTAACGCGTTATCGAAGTCTTCACCACCAAGGAATGTATCACCGTTTGTAGACAACACTTCGATTTGTTGGTCGCCATCAAGGTCAGCGATTTCAATGATTGATACGTCGAAAGTACCACCACCCAAGTCGTAAACCGCAACTTTACGGTCGCCTTCTTTTTTGTCCATACCGAACGCAAGAGCCGCAGCAGTTGGTTCGTTGATGATACGTTTAACTTCTAAACCAGCAATTTTACCAGCATCTTTAGTCGCTTGACGCTGAGCATCATTGAAGTAAGCAGGAACGGTAATTACCGCTTCAGTTACTGTTTCACCAAGGTAGTCTTCAGCTGTTTTTTTCATCTTTTTCAAGATTTCAGCAGAGATTTGTTGTGGTGCAAGTTTCTTGTCGTTTACGTCAACCCAAGCATCGCCATTGTCAGCTTTGATGATTTTGTAAGGTACAAGACCGATGTCTTTTTGAACCGCTTGGTCTTGATACTTACGACCGATCAAACGTTTGATCGCGAATAATGTGTTTTTAGGGTTTGTTACTGCTTGACGTTTTGCAGATTGACCAACAAGGATCTCGCCATCTTTATACGCAATAATAGATGGAGTTGTACGAGCGCCTTCAGCGTTGTCGATTACTTTAACTTTGTCGCCTTCAAGTACTGCTACGCAAGAGTTAGTTGTACCTAAGTCAATACCAATGATTTTCGCCATTTGGATGTTTCCTCTAAAATTCTTTTGTTCCCAAACTTTTCCCTTTATCAAAGGGAAATTAAAAGGGATTTACTTGTTATCCGATATGAGAGCCAATCAAAAATTTTCAAGTTTAAATTCAGAAATATTTTTAAAAACTCTCGAATTTCTTGGGCTTATGCGCCAACCATAACCATAGCTGGACGTAATAAACGACCATTTAGGCTGTAGCCTTTTTGCAAAACAGTACCAATTTCATTGACTTTTGCAGTTGGATCAATACCTACAGCTTGATGAAGATCTGCATTGAAGCCATTCGCAGTATCTACCGCCACCACACCAAATTTCTCTAAAGTAGTGAGTAGAGATTTAAGTGTTAGTTCAACACCTTCAGACAGTGAGTTTTTCTCATCGCCTGCTGCTGCAATTGCACGTTCAAGATTGTCAACTGAATCAAGAAGTTGTTTAGCAAATTTTTCAAGCACAGTATCTTTGTGCTTTTCAGATTCACGCTGAATACGCTCAACACTTTTTTGTGCTTCATATACGGCATTTGCTGTACGTGCTTTTTCAAGCTTTAAGTTTTCTTCTAAATTGGTGATTTGCGCTTGTAAATCCTCAACTGAAACTTCTGCTTGCTCGTTTTCAGCTTGAGTTTGCGCTTCTGCTTGCTCTTGCTCTAATTCTTGAGCGTTTGGGTTTTGCTCAGTTGTCATTGATTTACTCCGTTTAAAAGGGTTCTTAAACATGTACAGTCCTTAGGCGTCAGGTCTAACCTCGTTAATTCTGAACTGCCATGATTTACTAAATGTCATGATTAAAGAAGAAATCGGGGCTGCTGTTAAAAATTCAAGCAGAGGCATGATAATTTTTACGCATCTTGTGAGAATTTATACAGAAACGAGCGATTTATTGATAACAACGCGATCTTAAAAATTACAATTTAGATTAAAAAGCATAAAAGGATCTAATAAAACGATTAATATCATAATTTTTATCAGTTTTCATTTTACTGTCATACAAGGCAATATAATCGAATCAACAGTCGTCATATTTTGAAGAGAGAGCGAGATATGACTTCTGTTTCCTTATATATGGCGTATAAATTTTGCTCTGGTTAATATTTATACATAAAAACGATTAAAACTATTTTATAAAGTATTTCTCAAAATTGTTATACATCTCTACTATAGATCTCAGATTCTATCGCTGTAGTTTCTTCTTTTAGTATATTTTGAATGTGTTTTTCAATGCTTATCCAACCTCTGGATAAGCTTTTTTTTTGCTTCATGTAAATGTCATTGGTATTGCAGGCGGTGCAGGCTAGGTTTGGTAGAGCTTTAACAAAATCATGCGAATACAGATGAACTATAGAATTAATATAACGTTGCAGAAGGTGTACTGGTCTACCTTCAAACTACTACTCAGCAGGTGGGTAGTAGGGCAATATTTTTTTCATAATCAGCATCGCAAAGAAACAACTTTGCGCTTTATTTGAATATGAAAGGAATTAAATAACGATGAAGAAAACAATGTTTATGCTGTCATTACTCACAGGCTTTACTTTATTTGCTGTGGGATGTTCATCTCAAGATACGGTGTCAGCACCTGAAACTTCACAATTAAATAGTGCACCTGCTCCGCAAGCACAATCAACAGCAACCGTACAAGCCGATCCGAGTGTGCAAAGTTCAGATGGTATTCAATCTGCACCTGCTTTAGAGGGGCAAGCACCACAAGCGACTGCGCAATAAACCGCATTTATCTCCGCATCAACTTTAATTTATTAGGTTGATGGTCCATTCAAAATAGACAGAAGAAAAGATGCCTCTTCTGTCTATTTCGCTCTGTATTATTATTATGCAATTCATACGAACCTAAACACTACGCTGTCACATAGGATAAAAATACTCGGCACTTTTATACGATTGTAGTGGCCATTATAAAAGTGATAGACCAATTATGGCCTAATGGTGGTGTATGAGAATGAGGCAAGGTTGCCATAAAAAAGCCTATAGCAATGCTATAGGCTTTTTTTGAAGTAATAACGCGATTTAATCTCGATTATCTTGTCGACGATCTTCCCAACGTTTACGTTGTTCATCACGTTGCTGATCTAGACGTTGACGGCGTTGATCAGCAGTTTGTTTGCGTTGCTCATAGTTACGGTCTTGTTCACGTTTTTTACGCTCCCATTCGGCACGCTTTTCACGTTCTTTTTGGGCTTGTTGGCGTTGTTGTTCATTTCGTTGGCGCTCAAGCTCATTTTGTCTGCGCTCCTGAATTTGTTGTTGCTGACGCTTTTGTTCCCATTGCTGACGTTCATAGAGCTGTTTACGTCGTTCTTGTTCTAGACGGTTACGTTGCTGTTGATATTCCCAGCGCTGGCGGTCTCTTTCACGATCGTATCGTGCATCATAACCGCGATCGGATTGGCGTTGATCGTAACGACCATCGTAATAACCATCTTCTGGAAATGCCACACATCCTACAGCCATAAACGCAGTGGCCAATGAAACTGCAATAATTTTAGTCGTCATAGTGATGTCCTCTATAAATGGGAGCAGCAAAATAACTCCACAAATTAAGAAATAATTGTCAATGACAAGTGATTTAAATAAGCTTAGCTTAATGAAATGATATCTGTGTATGCAGATGTTGTGACTTGTATACAAGTATGGTCACATAAGCATTGATCATGTAGAAAGTATGAAGAAAGCCAAGGAAAAAAATAGCAATGACCGCTTTTAATCAAAACTTGCAACAACTATTAGAAAAAGGCCAAGGCACGGCTGCACGCGCACTCGATAAACTTCCGAGTTTCGTACAAGATAGTTTAGCCAAAGCATTGGGTTATCCTTATATATTTCCAGATCTTGATCCTTTCATTAAATGCATGATGGCAGCTCAGCTGAAGCAGGGTCGTCAGGGTTTTATTGGCGCAGATTATGAAAAATCGCGTAAGCAATTTGATTTACAAATGCAGTCGTTACGCAATAAAGTTACTGCGGTGAAACATGTAGAGGACTTACGATTACCATTACAGAGCGGCACTGTTTTTGCGCGCCATTATCATCCTGCGCCAGGCAAAAAACTGCCTTTAATCGTGTTTTACCATGGCGGTGGTTTTGTTGTTGGAAGTTTGGATACACATGATGAAGCATGCCGTTTATTGGCTGTCCATGCGAAAGCACAAGTGTTAAGTATTGATTATCCGTTGGCGCCAGAAGCGAGTCCAAAGCAATTAATACAATGTTGTGAAGATGCATTGGCTTGGGTATTTCAAAACAGCAAACAATTAAAAGTTTTAAAAGGGCGTATTGCTGTTGCGGGAGATAGCGCAGGCGCTAATATTGCAACAGTTGTTGCACAGCGTACAGCGCAAAAAGCTTATGCACCTCATGCGCAATTGTTGATTTATCCTGTTGTTGATTTTAAAAGCCGTCATCCTTCATTTTTTGCTTATAAAGATGGTTTAGTGTTGACGGGTGGCGATGTTGATCACGTCACTGCTTTTTATGCAGAGCAGCATCAAGTTGAACTTGATGATCCGCTGATTTCACCGACTTATGGCAAATTAAAAGGGCTTGCGCCAGCTTTTATTGTTACAGCTGGGCATGATCTATTGCATGATGAAGGCGAAATTTATTCACACAAATTACGCCAACAGGGTGTCGCTTTACATTATCAAGAATACTTAGACCAAACTCATGGTTTTATTAACTTAACGACTGTCTCTACACGTGCGAAAAAATATCACATCGAGCTGAGTAAGAATTTCCGTAAATTTTGGGATAAGAAAAATAGCTAAAGACATGGTTTCACGTGAAACCATGTTATCTGTCTTTTATTTTAGCTTCAGGAAATAGCAGGCTAAATTTCGGCACAAAAAAGCTCTGTAATAAGCGTGCTTGAGAAAAGTCTGGAAATAGCCCTTGGCTATCTGACCATTTTACGCCAGCTAATTTTGCAATATGCCCTCTAAACTGGGGGGCAAAGCTGTAGCGTTTATTTTGCCAAGTTTGTCGGATTTGCAAAATTGAAGATGGAATGTGATGACTATTAATATAAAACAGCTTAGGTTTTTTTGCTTTATATAGGGTTAAGGTGAAGTGTTGGCCTGCAACACGAACTGTACACGTGAGGCCAAGTTTTGTATCTCGCCATTCAAATTGTGCCAGTTCTTTTGGAATTCCCCAAAGAGTCTGTCCGTGAGTGACTGAAGCAAGTGTAGAAACATAGATTTTAGGAATAGAACTTAACACTCTCTTACTAATCAGTGGGTGATCCAAAATCAACAATTCATCATAAGCACCAACAGGTGAGCTTTCATAACGAACCAACATTACTTGAATCATTCTCCCAATTGGGGAAGGGGAGTGATGGAGGATAGCTGATTGTTGAATAAAACGAGGCGTTACCCAGTAATTTAAAATAAAACCAGCGCCTTGTAGTTTCCAAGGAGGCGGGGATTGAATCACTTCTGTAGTGATTGCTGGTATCTGCATTTTTTTTCTCATTTTGATTAATGCTTTATTTCTCATGAAAGACTAAAATACATACAGTGACAAGCACAACTTCATATAGATGAGTGAGCAAATGTTAAAACATACTTTTATTGTATTGACGGCAACGTTAAGTAGCTTTGGTGTATTCGCACAAAATACATTGGTTGAAATGAATACCAACGTGGGGAATATTGAGATTGAATTGTTTAACGACAAAGCGCCAATTTCAGTAAAAAACTTTGAAGATTATGCAAAATCCGGTTTTTATAATGGCACAGTGTTTCATCGTGTCATTCCAGGCTTCATGATCCAAGGTGGTGGCTTAGAAAGTAACTTGGTCGAAAAGACGATAGAAAAAGCCCCTATTAAAAATGAATCTTCAAATGGTTTAAAAAATAAACGTGGCACATTAGCGATGGCTCGTACAAACGATCCTAACTCCGCACGTAGCCAATTCTTTATTAATACCGTGGATAACGACTTTTTAAACAAAAGTGCGATGAATGCTGGATATGCCGTGTTTGGTCAAGTGACAAAAGGTATGGATATCGTCGAAAAAATTGAAAAAACAGCAACTGGCAATCGTGGCATGTACCAAAATGTACCAACACAATCGATTGTTATTCAGAGTGTGAAGATAAAAGCACCAAAAGAGAACAAGTAGCCAAAAAAAAGCCCATTCATAAAAAATTAATATTAAATTATTAAAATCATGTGTTTGGGCTTTATTGTGTATAAATATAAAACAAAACAGTGCGTAAAAAAGAAACACACGATAAAACAATTGATTAAAAGCACTTGCAATGATTTCGAAATGGTCTAGAATGCATCCCATACCGACGAGATAGACGGAAACGAACGAAGCTAGACGCTGAGTTGTTAAGTATATCGAAGTCCAGCTTCTAGCACTGACGAGGTGTTAGAAAGATCATTAAGAGATTATGAAGAACAACTTGTGTGGATTTTTACTGGTTGATCAATCGAATATATTTTCATTGATAATTGGTAGA
>NZ_QUWR01000023.1:0-54910 GCF_003419885.1 Acinetobacter sp. SWAC5 | reverse complement strand
TCGATTTATTAATGCTCGATTATAAGAAGACCAATTGGTGGTACGATAAATTTTAGGTGCAGGCTTGTTCATTTGGAAATTATATTGTGGAATAAGCCCTTAACGATAGGTTTGTGCAACAAAGCCCTTTGGTCGGTCGGAAGCATAATGCTAACTCATCTTGCTTTCTTCCAATACATTAATCTCTGTTGCACTTCATTTGAGAATCTAAGAGGTTATAAATACATTGATTTTTCTTTCATTTTCAAAATTATAACTATGATTAATATAAACTTAATAATTATTCAAAACCTTTTATGAAAACTTAAGCAAAGTAGCCATCCTTCACAGCGCCACAGTTGAAAAGTGCCCCACATATTCATCACTCATTACCTCGGCGCTGGATTGCATCATATTATTTTTTCACACGACTAGTTACCCAGTTAAACGAATGCCACTATTGAAAGAAATAACGATAGCCTAATTTGACTTCATTCCAATCTGACCAATTTTGCAACTGATATTCATAACTCAAATTTAAGCTATGTTGTGGCCGAATCAGATATTGAATTTGCTGGCTCAATCGAAGATTCCATCGATGACTGTCCGACCAATAGGGCATTTCCAACTGAGTCAGGCTATTGATATTTGAATTCCATACCGTCTGACAGCCCACTGTTGGTCCTACACCTATGCGCCAGCCATCATCCAAAGCAGATGAGGCTTGAACATTACTTTGCAATTGTCCATAACATAACCAGTTATGTACTGCATTGGCCCAGCTATAACCTGCTTGTGTCGTTAAACGTGCGACGCCATGTTGTGTGTTTTTACTAAACTGACCTCGTTCATCTAAAGCTTCCTGCTGCCAACCTAAGTTAAACCCCCAAGACAGTGGGTTTTTAAAGGGTGAAATTGGGTTATAGGAATTGACTGAGAGAAGCTCTAACTGCTTCAGTTTTAACTGATCATCTTGATAACGCAGTGCACCTTCTAAAAACTTAAGCTGTGTTCCTAAGCGATACCCCCAAGGCGGATCAATTAAATCATGATAGGCCTGCCGATGTGATATTTCGACAAATCCCTTGCCTTGCGATTCGCCCGTCGCCAACATTACATTTTTAGCATAATGCCCTTGTGATGGATCATGCTCAGGCGTAGAGACCTCTTCGCGCTGTTTATCTAGCTGAATTTGACTACGTAAAATTAACAGTTGACGTAAGCGTGGTTGTGCAAATGTTGCAGGCACTTTAGATGACGTAAGAGCCAAATATAAATCGTCATAGCCCATTTCTAGAATTTTTGCTTGATCATTCTGTGTATACGGCGCAAGTACAGATGACATTTGTGTAGGCTCAGACCACGCCACTTGATGTGCCTGACCAGCCAGCTGTGCCCCATGCTGTTTGGCCTGTGCCAGTAATTGTGTTTCTAAAGCTGGTCGATATATTTTTTGGCTGACCAAACCCTTTTGCTCTAAAATTTTTATGGTTTCAATAGGGATTGCAGTGTGTTTAAAATTTTCTGCTAAATGCAACTCAGGGCGGACCAAATCAAGCAGGCCTAAAATACGATATGCACAGTTATCACTCACAAAATAATAAGGAAAACTGACATGCTGCATTTCCCAAATATGAAGCACCAAAAACTGCGTTTCCTGCTCTGTTAAATTCAGCTCATATTCCCACAAATCACGACTTTCAAAATCGCCATATTCCTTCACTTTGCGATAATATGGCATCAGTGAATATTCACCAAGATATTGTCCTGTTAAACCCTTCCATGCATAAGACCAGCTCTCTGCGCTTTGTACCGTTGCCGCATAATTGATTGCATAAGATACTAAGTTCAGCTGTTTTTGATTGGCAGGATCTATCCTTAATAAGGTATGACCAAACATCGAGCTAGGATTGCCCATAAAGTCAGTTGCATAAATCACTGTGGCTTTATAAGGCTTAATTTTACTGTACCAATCATCTAAATCAGGGCAATGAACTACAGGCAACTCAGCTGCTGGAATCTCTAGTACCTGAATAAGCCATTGGCTACGTGCAGGAAATTTGCAACGTACTGATGCATTATCTTCACTGGCTTTAAATAATGCCTCTATATTGGCATCTAGCTCGGCTTGTAAATCTTGTGCACCCTTCGCACTGACAAAATACTTTGCATACTGAACATCACTTTGCCCTTTCGCATTACGATACATTAAAGCTTGCCATGTTGGCCGCTGCGCCAATTGAAGCGTATGTGCTTGCTGTATATAGTGCTGAATTTTCTCCGCATGAATTACATATTGACTAGATGAGTTCTGAATCGGCATGGGCGTATTGGTAGCATCTATCGAATTTGCTTGAGCACGCTCTGTCGCAGCAAGTCCTACACTTGGCATACACAACACCACCAACCAACACAGTAATTTCATAATTTATAATCTAAGCAATAATATGAATCAAAAAGACATAAAATACCCCGTCATATAGACAGGGCTTTGTGCTGCATTATTATACGTATGCTTTGAGCACTTCGTCTTTCGCCATTACTGACTGTAAAGAAGACAATACTTGAAGTGAATTTGAATTTTCAGATGCGTAAATTTCTGCAAAATTAGCTTTAGATACCGCAAAGAAACGTGCTTTATCTTCTGCTTTAATATGAAGTAATTCAGCCAATACATTCAGGCTCTCACCTTGACCTACTGCCATATCACGCGCCAAAGCCTCAGAATTTTCATTGGTAAATGTCGCTGCTTGTGCAGTTACTGTACCTGAACCATTACAACCAATCGTACCAAATGTAATACCAAAAAGTTGGTTAAAGAAAATGCCATTCGTTGTTGCAGCTAGTAATTTTGGAAGCTTACCAGACTGACCAGCCCATACTTGTGAACCAATACCACAACCCGCATCACGATCAGCAAATGCAGCTGTTGAACCTACTGCTAAAACGGCAGCTAAAGCTATTTTTTTTAACATGATGTTTCTCCAGAAATCACTTTATGAGTGTCATTTTTTAATTAGCGTATTACTTTACGCAACTGTAGATTAGACGAAAGCTTTACCCAAAAGCAAAGCTATTTTGAAGTCAAATTGTAATATTCGACCAACTACTGATTTGGCTCTGCTTTTAAGCGCCATTGGCCTATTTGGCTACGTTCACCCAATATGTTTAACACCAGAACTAAACTCAACAAAAGCAATAAATACCAAGAACCTAGCTTCGCCCATCCCACCATGTGCCATGCATCCACTTGACTCGGATACAACCAGATTTGATAAAAGGTACTAATATTTTCTGCAATCCAAATTATAAAGGCCAACACGACCAATACAGGTAACATCGGTAATTGGAATTGATGAGCATTCAATCTAAACGTAATTTTAGTTTTCCAGAAAATAAACACACTCCATGCAAACAAAACCGCACGGTAGTCCGGAATAAAAAACTTGCTCATAAAGTTAATATAAGACAGTACAGCAAGGCTGAGCATATTGGCAATGCTAGGAAGTTTCTCAAATGAAACCTGATATAAACGCAAGGAACGCGCAAAAAAGCTTCCCACTGCCGAATACATAAACCCAGCAAATAAAGGTACAGTGAGTATTTTAAATACCGCAGGCTGTGGATATTGCCACGATGCAATTTGCGGATGAGTTAAAAATATTTCCATGACCATTGCAACCACATGAAATAGCGCAATGACTTTAGCTTCAGCCCAAGATTCTAATTTTAAATACAGCAAACAGATCTGAATAATTAGGGCATAAAATAATAAATAGTCGTAACGGAAAAAGCCCCAATGTTCTGTGCTTCCCATCGAAGCCGTCACCACAAAGGCAATTAACAGCAGTATCCCAAATAAGGCAGCCGAAGCTGCCTTATATGAGAACTCAAAACATGATTTTAAAATGGCAATCACTGTTGAATCCTAAGTATTTCCAAGTATGTTTTACAAATACTTAGCGCTGTATTCATGCACAGTATCAATGAATGCACGTGGGTTTTCTGGATCGACCCATTGTGTAATTCCATGACCTAAGTTTGCAACATAGCCCGTTTTTTCACCATTGGCATAAGCATCATCCAACATCGCTTTGGTGGCTTTGGCAATTGAAGCTGGCGTGCCATATAAAGTTGCTGGGTCTAGATTACCTTGCAATGCTGCACGGCCTGCTACTGTTTGACGTGCAGTGTGCAAGTTGGTTGTCCAATCTAGGCCAAAAGCATCTGCACCCGTAGCGATCATTGGCTCTAACCACTGACCACCACCTTTGGTAAATAAAATAACTGGGACTTTACGACCATCTTTTTCACGCTGTAAACCATTCACAATGCGTTGCATATAATTCAACGAAAATTCAATGTATTCGCGATGTGCTAAAGCACCGCCCCAGCTATCAAAAATTTGTACAGCTTGTGCACCAGCATCAATTTGTGCATTTAAATAATCTGTTACAGCATCAGCCAAATGCGACAACAACGCATGCAAAACTTCAGGTTGTGCATACATCATTTGCTTGGTAAAACGAAAATCCTTACTTGAACCACCTTCAACCATATAAGTTGCTAGCGTCCAAGGGCTACCCGAAAAACCAATCAGTGGAACTTGACCACCCAAAGCTGAACGAATGGTTGACACTGCATTCATGACATAATCTAAGTCAGATTTGACATTTAACTTAGGTAAATTCGCAACATCTTGCTCGGTACGTACAGTTTTATGAAATTTTGGACCTTCACCTGTTTCAAAGTACAGACCTAAGCCTAAGGCATCAGGCACGGTCAAAATATCTGAAAATAAAATCGCAGCATCAAGCTCATAGCGACGTAAAGGCTGTAAAGTGACTTCACAAGCAAAATCTTTGTTTTTACATAGCGATAGGAAGTCACCCGCTGTCGCACGCGTGGCACGGTATTCTGGTAAATAACGTCCAGCTTGACGCATCATCCAAACAGGTGTTGTATCAACTGGTTCACGCAATAAAGCACGCAAAAAACGATCATTTTTTAAGGTCGTCATGTACTTTCCTATCATTTCTCGACATTTCGCCCATCATAACAAAAAGGCTCATAATTTAATAACTTCTCAGCGTTTTAAAAACCGATCAAGTTCAATGCTAAAAATGATAATTACACAAAACAATTACTGCACCGCCCATTTTTTTCTGCAATACTTGTAGCCGTTTTTCACATAGTAAATGAATAATTCTTAAGGTTGAATTATATGTTCGTTCGCACAATACTCACTTTGAGTTTAAGTTGCATATTTGCTGGTACAGCTTTAGCCGCATCTACTGCTGAACAACCATTAAATCCAAAAGTTCTCACAGATGTTGCTGTTCAAGACCCAATTGATCCTCTAGCTGCTGACGCTGCTTCTTCGCCTGTCGCGAATACTTCTGCAAAAATTACTGCTCAAGAACAAAAAGATTTAAATAGCGCTTCTGATACGCTCAATACATTACAAAATACTGAAGATCAGACAGCTGATATTGGTAATGCTACAAACACAACAACGCCAGCGACAACCTCACCTGCGGCTAAAGCCTCTTGGACTTTAGATGGCATGAATAATGCGCAGTGGTTTGAAAATATTGGTAAAGGCCAATTCCCTGTTTATGCACGTGCACACGTGATGCTAAACAATGCGCATGCGTCACCTGGTGCAATTGATGGCTCTAGCGGCAAAAACACTTTAAAAGCGATTGCCTCTTTCCAACAAATGAATGGCATTAAACCTACAGGTACGCTAACCAAAGAAACTTGGGATAAGCTTGTTGCTAACCAAGCTGGCAAAGCTGCATTTATTGAATACACCATTACCGATGCAGATATTAAAGGCCCGTATGCAAAGTCAATTCCACATGATTACGCACTTCAAGCCAAAATGCCAGGCTTGTACTACACACGTGTGACTGAAATGTTAGGTGAAAAGTTCCACATGGACGAAGATTTCTTAAAGAAATTAAATCCTAAAGCAACTTTTGCAAAAGCTGGTGAAAAGATCATTGTTGCGAACATTCGTAACGAAGTACCAGAAGACATTCATTTAATTGTTGCCCATAAAGGTGCAAAACAACTGTATTTATTTAACAGTCGTAACCAAATGATCGGTTCATTCCCTGCAACCATTGGTAGCTCGGACACACCATCACCTACGGGAACATACAAAGTGACAGGCGTTGCACCAAACCCTTGGTACAGCTACTCGCCATCTAACTTTGTTCAGGGCAATAACAAAAAGCCACTGTCATTACCACCTGGTCCAAATGGTCCTGTCGGCAATATCTGGATTGGTTTAAGTAAAAAATCATTCGGTATTCACGGTACACCTAATCCGTCTGCAATTTCTAAAACTGCTTCACACGGCTGTATCCGTTTAACCAACTGGGATGCTAACGATCTTGGTAAGAAAGTAAAATCAGGCGTAACGGTTAAATTCTTAGAATAATCGAAGGCCTGCTTCTGCTTAAACAAGGCGTTTTTCTGCAAAGAGAAACGCCTTTTTCTATTTTAAATTACTAATATTTGACCACTATAACCCAAATAATATGCACAGAATATCCATTGCCAATGTTGTAACTCAGCACCTTTTAGTCAAACTATGCTGATTAAAGCTAATTCTATCATCTCATTTTTGCAACATAACATTGCTTTTTCGCTGTATTTAAAACAGATATAAAACACTAAAATAACTTCAAGTTAAAAATAATACAGGAAGACCATCATGAATGCGTTCTTACATCCAAGTGAAAACCGTGGCCATGTGAAAATGGGCTGGCTTGAATCTAAACACAGCTTCTCTTTTGGTAATTGGTATAACCCTGACTATATGGGCGTGAGTGCGCTTCGTGTAATCAATGATGACCTCATTGATGGTCATCAAGGCTTTGGGCAGCATCCACATGACAATATGGAAATTTTAACCTGTGTGTTAAAAGGCACCATTACCCATAAAGACAGTATGGGCAACCACGGCGGTATTGCTGCTGGTGAATGGCAATTGATGAGTGCTGGTACAGGCATCCGTCATAGCGAAATGAATCAAGGTGATGAACAGGTACATTTACTGCAAATTTGGATTATTCCAAATGAGCGTGATGCAAAACCGAATTATCAACAGATTCGTCTGGATCCACATGAAGCGCCAAATCAATGGCATTTGATCTGTGGTCCAAATGACAATGCACCGATGCATATCCGCCAAAATGCTGAAGTGAAAACTGCGGTACTCAGCAAAGGTCAAAAACTACCTGTTGAGCAAACCCAGCATTTAAACTATGTGCATGTGGTAGAAGGCAAAATCAAAATTGCAGAACATACCATTGAAACTGGCGGTGCAATTGCCTTTCTAGAGCATAGTGAAATTGAAGCCCTGGAAGACACACAAGTGATTTGGTTTGATTTACCAGAAAAAGTGGCTTAACTATATATAGGCTTCACTTTAAAAAATAAACACTTAAAAAGCCCTGATTCTTCAGGGCTTTTTTTAATTGCTTTTACTTTACACAAACAACCGATGATAACTGTGCTTAGCCCATTGTACGGTTGTGTTGCAAATTTTCTGTTTGGCGCAATTGCTCATAAGCCACAGGATCGAAAGCACAAGCGCTCAGTACAGTCGCTACGATTACAGCCGTCATTAGTTTTAACATTTCGTACATCCTCATTGCCAGCATTCTACAAAAGATCCACCCAAGCCCACTGGTAAATGCTTGTATTGGATTTGCTTGTTTAATGCGCACACTATAAAGAATGAATTTAAATCGTTAAAACTGTTTATTTTAATATTTACAATCTGTTTTTTAAATTAAAGTTCATCTAAAAAAATCAATCCATAAAAAAAACCCCAATCTTTCGATTGGGGTTTTTGAATTTGGCGGAAGCGGTGAGATTCGAACTCACGGAGGGGTATAAGCCCTCGTCGGTTTTCAAGACCGGTGCATTAAACCGCTCTGCCACGCTTCCATGTGCGCCATCATACGGTGCTTTCCCTAGGATGACAAGCAAAAAATTCAGTTAAACCATTCAAATGAATATTGTTTCACCAAAACCATTATAAGCTGGCTGCCAATTCAGCACCTTCTCGAATTGCACGCTTCGCATCTAATTCTGCTGCCAATTTTGCGCCACCAATAATATGGTAATTTGCAAGTGTATGTTCTGTAGATTGAGGCATCACATCTTTCACAGACTCTTGCCCTGCACACACCACAACGGTATCTACACGCAACAACTGATCATGCCCAGCTGTTTCAATCCATAATCCCTCAGTGGTCACAGCTTTATACTGCACACCGCGTAGCATACGCACCGCATGTTTCTTTAATTGTGCACGGTGAACCCAGCCAGAGGTTTTGCCCAAACCCGCACCCAAAGCTGTAGTTTTACGTTGTAACAAATAAATTTCACGTACTGGTGGATGAATTTCTGCAGGTTGCATACCACCTTCAGACACATAATTTACATTTGGATCTACGCCCCATTCACGTTGCCATTCATTTAAAGGCTGTGGCTGTTTTTGATGTGGTGGCTTGAGTAAAAACTCTGACACATCAAAACCAATACCACCCGCACCAATCACGGCAACGCGCTCACCCACAGGCGCACCACGCAAAACTTCAGCATAAGATAAGACTTGAGGTGCATCACTGCCTTCAATTTTTAAAGCACGTGGTACAACACCTGTTGCCACAATCACTTCTTCAAAACCTTCACGCTCTAATTGCTCACGGTTTACTTTGGTATTTAAACGCAAATCGACACCCGTTTTTTCAAGCTGCACTTTGAAATAACGAATAGTCTCGTGAAATTCTTCTTTGCCTGGCACAACTTTAGCCAAGTTAAACTGACCGCCAACTTCATTAGTCGCTTCAAATAAAGTCACATGATGGCCTCGGCTGGCTGCCACAGTCGCTGCAGACATACCTGCCACACCACCACCTACTACGGCAATCCGTTTAGCTTTTTTGGCTTTTACATATACCAATTCAGTTTCATAAGCTGCGCGAGGGTTGACCAAACACGTT
Organism: Acinetobacter sp. SWAC5; assembly: GCF_003419885.1. NCBI lineage: Bacteria > Pseudomonadati > Pseudomonadota > Gammaproteobacteria > Moraxellales > Moraxellaceae > Acinetobacter > Acinetobacter sp. SWAC5. The sequence goes on along the minus strand of NZ_QUWR01000023.1, from coordinate 45,902 downwards.
GCGCGTTGATTTTTAAAAGTATGATCTAAACACGCTTGGTTACAGGCAATACAAGTATTAATTTCATCAACACGGTTGGTCGCCGTTTTATTTACCCAAAATGGATCGGCCAATAAAGGACGTGCCATTTGCACCATATCGGCTTTTCCTGCGGCCAATATTTCTTCTGCTGTTTCAGGCATGTTAATACGGTTAGATGCAATCACTGGCACAGATACATGCTTTTTCACTTCTGCGGTATAGTCCACAAATGCCGCGCGTGGTACTGACGTCACAATGGTTGGAATACGTGCTTCATGCCAACCTATGCCTGTATTTAATAGGGTTATGCCCGCTTCTTCTAAGGCCTTCGCCACGGTAATGACTTCTTGCATAGTGTTGCCATCATGCACTAAATCCAATAGTGATAAACGGAAACAAATAATAAATTTTTCACCCGCTTGTGCACGAATGGCTTTCACAATCTGCACTGCAAAGCGCATACGGTTTTCAATGTCACCACCCCATTGGTCCTGACGCTGATTCACATGGCGACTTAAAAACTGGTTCAGTAAATAACCTTCCGAACCCATAATTTCCACACCATCATATCCTGCTTTTTGTGCAAGGCCTGCGGTATGTGCATAGTCCTGAATGGTATCTAAAATTTGCTTTTCGCTCATTTGACGTGGTTTAAATGGCGAAATAGGCGATTTGATTGGACTCGCAGATACAACAAACGGCTGATAACCATAACGTCCTGCATGCAAGATTTGCATCAATATTTTTGCGCCATGCTTATGTACAGCATGTGTGACTAAACGATGCGGTGCAATATCACCCAAGGTATTCATTGTACCGCCAGCAGGTAATAGCCATCCCGAGCGGTTAGGCGAAATACCGCCCGTAATAATCAGACCAACTCCCCCTTTGGCACGCTCACCAAAATAGGCAGCCAATTTAGGATAGTTATAAAAACGGTCTTCTAGCCCGGTATGCATAGAACCCATGACCACACGGTTTTTAATGGTGGTAAATCCTAAATGCAGGGGCTTTAATATATTTGCATAGCTAGTTGTCATGGCGAATCCTTATAATGGGCTTTGCAACTTGTTGCATACTACTTTAAATCGTTTTTATTTTTTGTTTATGGCAATTTTATTTTTTTATCTGTAGAAACTGTCAATAACGTCAATTATTCAGATCACTTCCTACAATAAATCTTATAGATAATTGAATAATTAAGATATTTTTTAAAACAAAAAATACATGTTTTGTCATATTTATTTTCAATTGCTTATCAAAAAAATGTGCTTAAACAGCTATGCAGGCAAAGCACCAGCTATCACGACTTTATTTCAAACGACCTTTCTACTCTAAGCAAGCTTCATTTAAAAATAATTTCAGCCGCCCCCACACCTGAAGCTTAAACTTCCCACTGAGACTTTAAACTTTTCCATAATGCAAAAGCACCTAGTAGCGTGCCGATCGGAAAGCTCAAAAGCATCAATACAGCTAAAATCCGCGACAAAATCAATCCCTGATTGGCACCTTTCTTCACTTTGAGACAAGCCACAATATTGAGTGCAATGAACAGCCCAATGCCAGCACACAATACACTTAGCTCCACCACGTTCATCGTATGTTGCTGATACTCCAAATACAATACAACTGCCAATGCACAGCTCAATATGCCTGCATAAATGCCATGAATTAAACTTAATGTCTCGTTTTTACTTTTTAAATGCGGATAAAGTGGTGGCAATTTATTGTTGAGCATCAATTCTCTCCGACGGCTGTTTTATGCAATGGCCCTATTGGATACATACATATAAATAAGTGAACTATGCCGAGCATAACATTCTATAAATCTTTATTAAATATTAATAAAAGCAATCCATCTTTCAACACTCCGATCGCTATTTTAAGCCAATTTAGATAAATCAACTGTCAACAAAAATATCTCTCTTACCTGTCATAAAACATGAGCCACAGCCAAAACTTGTCCCATCATATAGCTAAATATGGCACCTGTTCATTTAACATGATCTTCATGAGGCAATACATTGGAAAAATAGTAACACCTCAATGAAAATACGTCATTTTTTGACGCTCTCAGCCCTATCTTTTAGGTCACTTAATCTCACTAAAGTAATAACAATCCAAAGCACAGCCATAATCAGAACCGATTAAATTTAGCTTTTTAATCTATTAATTTTTTTCAGTGCAATTTTTTTTGAAAAAATTTAGCGCTAAAAGTGCTACAATTAAAGAAATCTATATTCTCTCGGGCCACCCACTCTAGGTGCCTATATTAATATCGTTAGGATTAACAATGTCTGATAATGCAACTATCTTGCAGAATGTCCCAGTAGGCAAAAAAGTTGGTATTGCCTTTTCTGGTGGTCTAGATACTTCAGCTGCTTTATTGTGGATGAAACAAAAAGGCGCTGAACCGTATGCTTACACAGCAAACCTAGGTCAGCCTGATGAAGATGACTATGATGCGATTCCGCGTAAAGCTGAAGCTTACGGCGCAGTAAAAGCTCGTCTAATCGACTGCCGTTTGCAGCTTGCATTAGAAGGTATTGCAGCGATTCAATGTGGCGCGTTCCACATCTCGACTGGCGGTGTTCCATATTTCAACACTACGCCACTAGGCCGTGCAGTAACAGGTACGATGCTTGTTACAGCAATGAAAGAAGATAACGTTAACATTTGGGGTGACGGCTCTACTTACAAAGGCAACGACATTGAGCGTTTCTACCGTTATGGTTTGTTGACTAACCCTGCACTTAAAATTTATAAGCCTTGGTTAGACCAAACTTTCATTGACGAATTAGGCGGCCGTGCAGAAATGTCACAGTTCCTGATCGACAATGGTTTTGACTATAAAATGTCAAAAGAAAAAGCGTATTCAACTGACTCAAACATGCTAGGTGCTACGCACGAAGCGAAAGATCTTGAATACCTTAACGCGGGTATCAAAATTGTTGATCCAATCATGGGCGTTGCGTTCTGGAAAGAAGACGTTGCAATCGCTCCTGAAGAAGTATCAATTACTTTTGAAGAAGGCTTCCCTGTTGCAATCAACGGCAAACGTATCGAAGATCCAGTAGAATTTATTCTTGAAGCAAACCGTATCGGTGGCCGTCATGGTCTAGGTATGTCGGATCAAATTGAAAACCGTATCATCGAAGCGAAATCTCGTGGTATCTACGAAGCTCCGGGCATGGCGCTTCTTCACATCGCTTACGAGCGTCTTGTGACAGGTATTCATAACGAAGACACAATCGAACAATACCGTATCAATGGTTTACGTTTAGGCCGTCTTCTTTACCAAGGCCGCTGGTTCGATTCTCAAGCGCTTATGCTTCGTGAAACTGCACAGCGTTGGGTTGCTAAAGCTGTAACTGGCACAGTGACTTTAGAACTTCGTCGTGGTAATGATTACACCATCATGAACACTGAATCTGAAAACCTTACCTACGAAGCTGAACGCTTAACGATGGAAAAAGGCGATTCAATGTTCTCTCCAATGGATCGTATTGGTCAATTGACTATGCGTAACCTCGACATCACTGATACTCGTGCAAAATTGGGTATCTACACAGGTGCAGGTTTACTTGCAGTGGGTACAGCTTCTGCTGTTCCACAACTTAAAGACAAAAACTAAGTTTTAGTTCAGTCTAAAAAAACCGCGCCTTGAGCGCGGTTTTTTATTTTAAAGAGATAATTCAATTCAGCTTGATTCACTTTAATGGCATTTACAGCCCGACTATATCTAAGAAGTTAACGTGACTGAACGGATAGATTGATAATAAATTTGATTACGCCCCAGTTGCTTCGCACGGTAAAGTGCCTGATCAGCAATACTCAAAAGATCGTCTTGGCTCATCTCTTCTCCGCGATATACCGTAATACCTAAACTAATGGTAATTCGATTAGAGACCAATGATTTTTCATGTGGAATTTCTAAACGATCAATTGCTTTATAAATATTAGATGCCACTGCATAAGCACCATGTGCATCTGTTTCAGGTAAAAGCACGACAAACTCTTCGCCTCCATAACGTGCAACAAAGTCCATGTGACGAATGGCGTTTTTAATATTCAGCGCAATTGCCGAAATAACATCATCGCCTTTTTGGTGGCCGTAGAAGTCGTTATAGTTTTTAAAATGATCAACATCAATAAATAGCACTGCAAGGGGTGATTCATCCGCACGAGATTGCGTATAGAAATTATGCAGCATTTCATCAAAAGTACGACGATTAGAGATCTGTGTGAGCTCATCGTGCTGACTTAAATGTAAAAGCTCTGTGTTATGTATACGATGGATTTGTTCACTAATTTTAGCGCGCGCAGTATATAAATAAATCATTCGCTCACGTGCAAAGATCATGTGACTAATGACAAAGCCTAAAAAGCTCGCACCAATAAGCACACGTGCCAATAATAAGATGTTAATTTCAATGGATAATACCAAAATCACCACAGAACAAATGGCGGCCAGTACCCCAATCGCCAGCATGTGCAAGGGACGTATACCCGTTAGTATATAAGCCAGAATATAAATAACGCAGATAATAACTAAAGCCTGATGCTTCAAGTCTTCCGTTTGTACCGTAAACGTGAGCCAAGACATTGAGACAATAGTCCAAAAAAACACAACCATCGATGCAATTTTAAAATAGGGCTTTAATTTCTTCTGTGTAGAAAAAAAATAAAGGCCGAGAAGACTCATCGCACCATTTAATAAACCCAACAAACATTGAGAAAAATCATGCTTAAAATAATTCGGATCTACAATCCAATAATCTGTGGGCACCATGACCACAACAAATAAAAAATAAACCAAAACCCCAGACCATAAGTTTCTTTCAATATGCTTACGGGCCCGCTCTAGGTTTTTTTGCCAGAACTCATGCTCCATTTTTTGTGGAAACACGCGTCCAATGCTGCTGCTTTGCTGAGCAATCAACTCTTCAACTTTTTCTTTGTCGTATTGCAGCTTTGCAAGGTGATACTTGTATTCCATTTCCAAGCATACATGTTGTTTTTTTATTCATGTCAAAATAACACATAATTGTCATTTTATTTATAAAAATCACACCATTTGTCTTTAATTCCCGTTACCATTTTCACACTTTTTGCATTATCATCTGTTTTATTTCCAAGTTTGAATTTGCCTTGAATACGATTACTCTTCTGCAGCCAGATGATTGGCACGCGCATTTACGTGATGGTTTAGCATTAAAACGAACAGTTCCAGATTTAGCGCAGCAGTTTTCTCGCGCGATTTGTATGCCAAACCTTGTTCCACCCGTTAAGACTGTAGAAGAAGCCAATGCATACCGCGAACGTATCATGGCGCATGTTCCTGAAGGTGTTCACTTTGACCCTCGTATGGTGTTGTACTTCACCAACAACACTTCACCTGCTGAAGTCAAAAAAATTAAAGATTCAGAATTTGTTAACGCGATTAAGCTCTACCCTGCTGGCGCTACCACAAACTCTGACAGTGGCGTAAGCGACATTTCTAAAGTCTACGGTGTAATTGAGCAAATGGAAGAACATCAAGTTCCATTACTCCTACACGGTGAAGTGACCCATAACCACGTTGATATTTTTGACCGCGAAAAGCGCTTCTTAGATGAAGTCCTTTCTCCGCTATTAAAACAGTTCCCGAAACTAAAATTAGTACTAGAACACATCACGACTAGCGAAGCAGCCAATTTTGTATTGGAACAAGACCGTAATGTAGCAGCGACCATCACACCACAACATTTATTATTTAACCGTAATGACATGCTTGTGGGTGGGATTAAGCCTCATTTCTACTGCTTGCCTATTTTAAAACGCCAAACGCACCAGCAAACACTCCTTGAAGTGGCTACAAGTGGTAATCCTAAATTCTTCTTGGGTACAGACAGCGCGCCACACTCAAAAAATGCTAAAGAAAATGCATGTGGCTGTGCAGGATGTTATAGTGCACCTACCGCAATTGAGCTATACGCTCAAGCATTTGATCAAGTCGGCAAAATTGACCGTTTAGAAGGTTTTGCAAGCCACTTCGGCGCGGACTTCTATGGCCTGCCACGTAATACCAATACCATTACATTGGTAAAAGAAGATCAAGTGATCCCTGAAAGTTTTGACTATTTGGATGGTGAAAAAATTATTCCGTTGTATGCGGGTAAAACCATCCAATGGAGAAAAGTGTGACTGATGAAACTCTACCAGTAATTGGTCAGCGTTTCCGTGGATTCTTGCCTGTTGTTGTCGATGTCGAAACCGCAGGATTTAATGCACAGACTGATGCCTTACTGGAAATTGCAGCCATACCTATTGTGTATGATGCAGAGGGCAAATTTGTACCGGGCGAAGCGCACCACGCGCATATCAATCCGTTTGAAGGTGCAAACCTAGACCGCAGATCATTGGACTTTATTGGTATTGATCCTTTCAATCCCATGCGTATGGCCATGGCTGAAGACGAAAAATCTGCGCTTAAGCGTATATTTAAAGCTGTCAATGAAGTGCGCCGCAAGCAAAACTGCACCCACGCTGTATTGGTAGGACACAATGCACATTTTGACTTAGGTTTTGTACAAGCTGCCATTGCTCGTACAGGCACTAAAAATCAAAATCCATTTCATAGCTTTTCTGTGTTCGACACCGTTACGTTAAGCGCTGTTATGTTTGGTCAAACTGTTTTGGCTAAATCATGCATTCAAGCGGGTATCGAATTCGATGGTAAAGAAGCACATTCTGCACTGTATGACACGCAAAAAACGGCTGAATTGTTCTGCTTTATTTTAAATAAACTCGGACCACATTTGCTCGACACATTGGTATCGGAACAATAAGCTTCCGCGCCACGCTATACGTCCCTGCCCGACTTAAAATTATCTAATATGTTTTAAGCCCCTCCCGCGCAGGGACGCTATTTTCTGCTTCCTCTAATTTATTTGTTTATTTTTTGACTTAAATACACCTTTATTGATGCAAATAATTCTCAATTGCATTGATATTACACCAACATGTAATGATAATCATTTTTTTTTCAATTACTAAATTTTATTATGCGATTTGCTCCTTCTACTTTAACGCTCGCTGTATGTAGCATCCTCAGCTCAAATCTTTGGGCTGAAACAAATCTAGAAAGTCCAATTCCTTCAGATGATGAATATTTAAAATTCACCACCATCGTGGTAAAGGCCAAAGCGGCACCCGAGATTGGAAGAAGCACGTATAACCAGCAAGATCTTCAACGCACAGCCAACAGCTCAAAAAGCATTACAGATTTTTTAAAAGTGAATCCAAATGTTCAATTTAGTAATAATCATTTAGCTGCAGGCACACAAGCCAATTTAAAACCCAGCGAAATTTCAATTCACGGCGCACAATCATTTCAAAATAAATTTATGATTAATGGGGTGAGCAATACCAATATTTTAGATCCAGTCGGTGCAGGGACAAGTATCTATGGCGGTATTGACGCAGGCTCTCAAGGCGTTGCACTTAATACGGACTTACTGTGTAATTTGGAGTTACTCGACAGCAATATCAGCGCCAAGCATGGTGGATTTACGGGTGGCGTCATTTCAGCAGACACCTGTGCACCAACCTCTGAAATTGGCAAAATTCATGGCAGTATTTCTTATGACTATACCAGTAGTGACTGGGTTTCCTATCACCTAAAAACAGATGCAGATAAAGGCCTGTTTGATGGCGAGTCTTCACAAGAAAACCAAAAACAATATACCCGCCAAGGTTTAAGTACCAATATTTACAGCAAGCTCTCAGAACATAGTGGCATTAATTTATTTGCCTCGCACCGACAATCAAATATTAATGTGCTCAGTGGTTTAGACAGCCCGAAAATGATTGATCAAAAGAAGATAAATCAAAATTTAGGCGGGACTTTTTTCTATGATCCTGACCCTTTCACTTCAATGAAATTTGGTCTGACTTTGGGTAATTCAGAAAGTAATGGCTACGCAGAAAAACGCATCAATTCTCACCATAATACCCATAACGAATCTGCTTTAATTTTCGCGCAGCACAGTAAAATATATGATCTGGCCAAGGTCACTCAAAAAATTAATTATCAGCAAATTGATAATTCGAGACTGGCTGACAAAAACTACGGTATCAATTGGCTATACGCGCCTGACTCCAAAAATTGGTCTGATCCGAGCTCAAAAGCTATGGAAGGTTCATCGAATGCAAGTATTGATTTAGCCCAACATAGCTTCAACTATGAATTAGAAAGTATCTTTAATGTCATCAATTTTGCTTCAACTGCGCATCACATCAGTGCCGGTTTAGGCTACAACCGCAATGACGTTAAATGGGAGCGTACCAAAGACTACATGACCTTTTACGGCGTGACCTCAGGCGTGGCTAAAAATCTATATGATCTCGATGGTGGCCAATGCCAAGCTGATGATTTATTTTGTGATGAGGCAACAACAAGCACATTTATCAATGCTAAAGTACCTACAATTTATAATGGCCAATATTTTGGTAGTGGATCGCTTTATAAAGCAGGTACATTCCAAGGTACATACCAGCAAGCCTACTTATTTGCTGAAGATGATATTCACTGGAATAAGCTTAAAGCGCGCTTTGGCGTCCGCGCCGATTATGACCAGTCAAATAATAATTTAAATATTGCGCCACGAACTCGATTTAGTTATCAACCCTTTTACAATCCAACCCTAGAGCTGACTACTGGTTGGAATCGTTACTATAGTGCACCCACCTACATCACCGATTTACGTCAAGCATTAATGGGCTTAGACTTTAAAATCTCACGTGAGGATCAAAATGCCGCGTGGACTGAACAGCAAAACTATAATGTGAGTGCTACCCGCAAATCTGACTTAAAAACACCTTATGCAGATGAATTTATTTTAGGTGTCGCTAGCCAATATAAAAACACCAATATCGCGTTAAAATGGGTGAATCGCCAGTATAAAGACGAAATCTCGCGTAACCGAAGTAGCATTTCAGTGGGTGGTGGATTCAATCGATCATTTGAATTTGGTAACAATGGCTACGGAAAGAACAATACCGTAACTTTGGGCATAGATACCCTTGAACCACTTCAAGTTAAAGGAACTCATCATAACTTAGGCTTAGCCATAAATTACAGCCAAACTTTCCGCGGTACACCGGATTATACGGAAGACTATAATGAAGCAGACATGGAAGAATTGGTTTCTTATAATGGAAAAATTATTCATTATTCCGACCGTCCAGCATCAAACTTTAATCAGCCCATTACTGCACGTATAAAATGGGATATGCATTTTGACCATCTCCCGCTCACGATTTCTAACTTCTTCAGTTATAAAGACAGCTTTGAGCAAGTGCTCAGCTCAAATGACAAAGTGATTCATGAAGGCGTTAAACTGGATACGTATGTGCTTCAAGATGTGAAACCTCGTTTTAGCTGGGATATGCGTACCACCTATGAGCACAAGATTAATAAAGACCGCTCAGCTATTTTCGGTCTGACCATAAACAACTTGACCAACCGAAATAATTTATATGTTGCAGGCTCTAAATTGTATTCAGAAATTGGACGCCAAGTGGTCGCAGACGTAACCTTTAAATTCTAAAATCCTTAAGATGAAGAATCACTCCATATTCTTCATCTCTTTTCATATTTAGGTAAATATCTACCTTTAGCCAATTCCAAACCATGTAATACGAGCGTTCTTTTAAAAATCAAAAAATGATCATTTAGTGGTACTTAAATTATTAATGAAAGAGGCCTACAGTATTTATTGAATCATCAACTTAGAAATGTTCAAGAAAAAAGCAATTGCATTGAATAATAAAGAAATTATTTTGACTTTCATCGGAAACATCTCTAATATTCGCTCTACCTCGCAACGTCCCTATCGTCTAGAGGCCTAGGACATCGCCCTTTCACGGCGGTAACCGGGGTTCGAATCCCCGTAGGGACGCCATATCTATTCTCTGTAAAATCTCTAATTAAATTCACACCGATCAATCTATTGATTGGTTTTTTATTTTAATAAAATCGCTTTCTTGAATTGAAAATAATTCTCATTTTATTGATTAATTTCATTAAGTTAATGATAATCGCTTGCATTACGTTTCACACCGTCACTCTCTATGCGCTTTTGTCACTCTTCCCTCTATGTTGCTATGTTTATTGCACTTCCATCTGCACAGGTATTTTCGGCGGAAACTAGTCCCTCTCCAATCGAAATTCAAATGAATACGATTGTAGTTGAAGCAGATCAACATAAAGAAGTCGGTACAGCAAAATACAATCAAGAACAGCTTAAAGAGATGCCGAATGGCAAAAAAAGTATCAGTGACTTTTTAAAGACTCACACCAATGTTCAGTTTGACCGCGAAGCTTATAGTAGTGGTAATCAAGCCTCTCTTGCACCAGAAAAAATCTCAATTAATGGTGCACCAAACTTTGCCAATAAATTTACGGTAAACGGCGTCAATACATCAAACACCTTTGACCCTGTTGGTGAAAGCGCAGATTCAAATTATTATGGCGCTCCGAGCAATGCTCAAACCGCCAACATCAATACAGACTTAATTTGTGAACTTGAGGTCATTGATAGTAATGCCAGCGCTGAGCATGGCGATTTTCAGGGTGGTGTAATTTCTGCCAAAACCTGTACGCCTAAATCTGAAATTGGCAAATTGCATGGCTCTATCAGCTATGACTACACTAATTCTGCTTGGTCCCGCTTTAATTATGTCAATGATGCAGAAGAAGTAGCTTTTGAAGATCAAGATACGGAACATCATAAGGAATACACCACACAAGGTATCAGCGCCAATGTCTACGGGCGCTTCAGTGAAACTTGGGGATTTAACGCCTTTGGTGCAACACGTGGTTCACGTATTCCTGTCATGAGTGGTTTGGGTGAAAACGACAAGATTAAAACCCAAGAAGTGAATAACAATGCTGGATTCACAGCTTATTTTAATCCTGATGATCAGCAAGCTTATCAATTTGGTGTTGAACACTACGAATACGACAAAGAAGGCTATTATAAAAATAAGATCAACTCCGACTATACAATTGATACCATTACCGACACTTTATTTTTTAATACCAAGAATAAATTCAATGCCTTACAGCTCGAACAAAACCTAAACTATCGCACGACTGAGCTAGACCGACGCTTAAAAAGCAATAGTTCGACCTCGTGGAACTATGCAGCGGGTTCAAAAGATTGGGTACCAGGATCAAAAGATGGTGACACTCTGACTGAAGGCGGTTTTGGTGGCAATATTATTAACCAGCAATCAACCCTGTCTTATGACTTAAAAGCCATTTTCGATCCGATTAAATTGGCCAATACCACGCATCGTTTTAAAACTGGCGCAGGCTATCAGCATAATGAAGGCTCATGGGAACGCCCTGACGCGATGGCTTTATACACCACACGTGCAAATTTAGGTACGGCAGCTTGTGCAGTTGGCGATGCTCAATGTGATGAAGCCGATTTACAGTACCGCCCAAGCTCAACCAAGCCTTGGGAATCTTGGACAGGTCAGTACTCACGCTCAGGTACATTTTACAATGCAGGTAAATTTACTGCCCGCCAAGACCAGTGGCATGTTTTTGCTGAAGACGACATGAGCTGGCAGAACTTCCGAGCACGTTTAGGTTTACGTGCAGATTATGATTCTTTGGGATCAAATCTCAACATTGCACCACGCTCGACTTTCGAATACCTACAATTTTCAAACGATACGCTTAAATTTACAGCGGGCTTTAACCGTTACTACGGCAATGTCTTCCTCATGACTGAGCTCGATGAAAAAACCTACACGACTTATGCGAATTTATCCCGTTCTGCAAGTTATGACTCAAATTGGGATGAAAGCAATAATTACGGCTGGGTGACCACTTATCCAAGCTCACAAGCTGCAGCAGTTCGCGCAACGGATGTCAAAACACCGTATAGCGATGAAAAAGTGTTTGCAGTAAGCAGCCAAATCAAAAATTTAGATTTGAATTTAAAATGGGTAAATCGTCAATTTGAAGACCGAATTGAAGAAACCCGTATTTACAAAACCACAGCGGCTGGCACGCAAGCCTTAGACTACCGCACTTATGCCAATGTTGACGGCGGTCAAGCTGATACCTATACATTTACAGTCAGCAACATTAACCCGTGGGACATTGGCCAGACACAGCATAAACTTGCGCTCGGCTTAAGCTATATTGAAAATGAAACTACACGCGGTTCATATAAAGATATGGATACTGACTCGCGTAACGCCTATGTGTCTTTAAACGGTTCCATTATTCCAAAAAGTCAGCTTCCAGTGAAAGATGCACCATTTACAGCGCGTTTAAACTGGGAAATGAAAGGGACAGCGCTACCGTTTACCCTGCATAACTTTTTAAACTTCCGTTCTGCTTCAACAAACTACGTCGCAACGGGTGATAAAGTATCGTGGGATGGCATAGATATTTCAGTTATGGAAGAAGAAGATTTTGCCAGCAAATTTACTTGGGATGCCCGCGCGACCTATGACTGGAAAATTACACCACAGCAAAGCATGACCTTCGGCTTAACGGTTTCGAACGTTTTAAACAAAATAAGAACGTGAAAGATGATGGCAAACTTTATTCTGAAGAAGGACGCCGTTTTATTGCTGACGTGACGTATAAATTCTAATATTCCTTCCATCAAGCGCGCCTCAAAACGCGCTTGATTCATTTTTAAATAGACGAAAAAATGAAAAAAATAATTTTACTGCTCGGAATTTGCATATTCGGTATCAGCCTGATTGTTTACTTCTTTCGACCAAATTCAAATACGCACACGACCCCAGACCAAATTCCTAAAGTTGGCACGACGCAACGAGAATCCATAACAGCAGATACTTCAGATAAAACTGAAAATCACTCAAATGATTCAGCGCAGCAGTCAGTAGCCCCCTCTGGAAAAGCAAAAAAACTGAGCGAAGAAGCGACACGTTACTACAAGGTAGCTTATACCTACGGCTGGGAGGCCATTGTTCGTGACTTTGAAAATGGCACCATTGCCAAAAGTAAAATGCCTGATGATGAAAAAAAGAAACTCTGTGAATTGGCCTTAACGGGTACAACTGTTGAACAAACCAAACGCTTATTTACAGCCAACTGTAAACCCTTAAATGGCAAAATATCTTTTAGGATAATTAACGGCCAATTAAAAGATGCCGAAGGAAAAATTGATCAAACTGAAATGATTCATAAGCTCAAGTTTTTACAAGCTGAAGACTTTTTTCAAAGCGAAGGCATGTATAAATTCGGCCCCTATGAAGAAAAATTTAATTTACAGTCCAATGCCATTGCATGGGGACTTGAAGAAGTTTCAGACTACCTGCTCAGTATTGGCATTGGTTATGCAGGCAATAGCGACAATTTAATTAACAGTAATATTCAAGGCCGCAATCCATCAATCAGCCTCGTAAAAAAATTAATGCAAGCGGGTATTCACCCTAATGCAAAGACATATACCCTGATAGAAGAACGTAATTTTGCAAGTAAACACCCTGAACTCTACCAGTTTCTACAAGAAAAGAAGCAAAATTAAGCCTGCCATAACACTGTAAGTATGAAAGCGACTTTCACACTTACAGTCATCGCATTTTGATTTATAATTTCGCTAAGATATTTAATTGTACTCAACATGCTTAAGAAAATTTTATTGGTTCTGCTTATTTTATTTCCAGCGGCTTTGTATTTGTTTGTTGTTTCCAACAACAGCCAACAACCTGCAACAAATTCGTCCGAACAGCAAGTTTCTCATCCTCAAGATCAGCACTAAATTTAATTCTGATTGTCTTTCTTGCAGCCAAATCAACGGCTGCAAATGTATCTATTTTATAAATCTATTTACGGCTTTTATTTGAAAATAACGATATATGTGATTTTTCACACAATGAAAATATAAAATATATTTTTCAAATCTAAGTTATTGTATGACAACTCCTTCTGATTCTTCGCAGACTCCTGCAAGTGGGGATTCACCCTCCTTAAAACGCGCGATGACCACTCGCCATCTCATTATGCTTTCACTTGGTGGCGCTATTGGTACTGGCTTGTTTATGGGTTCTGGTGAAGTAATTTCACAAGCTGGTCCTTTAGGCGCTGTATTGGCCTACATTATTGGTGGTCTGATTGCCTACATGGTAATGCTGTGCTTAGGTGAATTGGCCGTACACCTTCCTGTGTCAGGTTCATTTGGTGCATTTGCAACAAACTATATTGGCCCAGGTACAGGTTACATGGTCTCATGGATGTACTGGCTGGGCTGGTCAGCAACCTTAGGTACAGAATTTACCGCAGCCGCGATATTGGTGCAGGAATGGTTTCCACAAACCTCCATTTGGCTTTGGACGCTCATCTTCGCAGCGGGCGTGCTCATTTCTAATCTAAGCTCAACACGTGCTTTTGCAGAGTCTGAATTTTGGCTTTCAATGGTCAAAGTTGCCACTGTACTGGTGTTCATCTTACTGGGCTTTTCATGTATTTTTGGCTTTATTCCATTTGATGGTTATAGCTCAGCCCCTATGTTTAACAACTTAACGGAGCATGGCTGGCTACCGAATGGTTTATTTCCACTCTTTGCCACATTACTGATTGTGAACTTTGCCTTTAATGGTATAGAAATGATTGGTATTGCTGCAGGCGAAACCGAGAACCCTGAAAAGAACGTACCCAAGGCGATTCATGCTGCGGTATGGCGTTTGATTATTTTCTTTGTGGGTACCATTATCGTTATTAGCTCATTACTTACCTATACCGATGCAGGCTTAAACGTTGGCGGTCATGGTGGCTTAAGTAGTAGTCCTTTTGTATCTGTGTTCCAGCACATGGGCATTCCTTATGCTGAAGATATTATTCGCTTCGTGATTATTACCGCACTGCTTTCTACGGCTAACTCAGGTTTATACGCGGCTTCACGTATGATGTGGGCACTTTCCGCTCAAAAGCAACTGCCTCGTGTATTTGCCAAAGTGAATAAAGCTGGTGTGCCCGTTGTTGCCATTTGGGTAACGATGATTGGTGGCTTACCGGGTTTACTTTCCGAGCAATTTGGTGCCGATGTCATCTTTAAAAACTTGATGGGTGTTGCAGCCTTTACAATGGTGATTGTGTGGATGAGTATTTGCTGGAGTCAATTTAACTTCCGCCGCCAGTGGTTAAAGCAAGGTCATAGCGTTGCTGAGCTTAAATTTCAAACGCCTTGGTTCCCTTTAGTACCCATCCTTGGTTTTGTGTGCTGTACCGCAACAGGTTTAAGTATGGCTGCCGACCCTGAAATGCTTTCAGGCTTTATTGGCTGTCTACTGTTTATGGCTGCCTGTTATGCAAGTTATTATTGGTTATATCACAACAAAAATTAAGCATTAATACCTCAATGGATTGGTTTTGACTTAAACGCAGTGTTCTCACTGCGTTTTTTATCGCCAATATTTTCTTATTCTTTTCAATACCCTTCATTTTTTAATCAAACAATTCAATATTTTAAAAATTACCGCAATTCCAGTTTGACAGCTTTTTAAAAACTCCATAATATACGCATCACCTCACAACGTCCCTATCGTCTAGAGGCCTAGGACATCGCCCTTTCACGGCGGTAACCGGGGTTCGAATCCCCGTAGGGACGCCATATCTTGATCGCACCTGATCAGCACTTATTCAAAATTACTATTATTTCGTTGCAGATTTGCAATTTTTCACTACAATAGCTCGCTTCATTCTCTTGATATTTTAATGTCTTCCTATGCACTCATCTCCGAATGATGCTTCGCATCAGGGCAATTCTGCGCCTTTAAAACGCGCTATGAGTACTCGACATCTGGTCATGATTTCGCTTGGTGGCGCAATCGGAACAGGCCTATTTTTAGGGTCGGGTGAAGTCATTGCACAAACGGGGCCTGTAGGTGCCATCATCTCTTACTTTTTAGGCGGTATTATCGCCTATATGGTCATGCTCTGCTTAGGCGAGCTGGCTGTACACATGCCTGAGTCTGGCTCATTTGGTGCTTATGCCAAACGCTATATTGGACCGGGCACGGGTTATACCATCACATGGTTATACTGGCTCACGTGGTCAGTCACGCTTGGAACAGAATTTACGGCAGCGGCATTGCTCATGCAAGAATGGTTCCCAGACAGTTCCATGTGGATGTGGACACTGATCTTTGGTGCTTTTGTATTTATCTTAAATATGATTTCAACCAAATGGTTTGCAGAATCTGAATTCTGGCTCGCTTTAATTAAAGTCGTTACTGTTGTGGCGTTTATTTTGCTTGGTTTATTGGCTATTTTTGGTGTGCTTGGCTACCAAGGTCAAGAAACAGCACCACTGTTTAATAACCTAACCGCTCAAGGCTGGTTCCCAGAAGGCCTCTTCCCAATCTTTACCACCATGTTAATTGTGAACTTCGCATTCTCTGGTACGGAATTGATTGGTGTTGCTGCTGGTGAAACCAAAGACCCTGCTAAAAACGTACCTAAAGCCATTAACACAGCAATTTTCCGCTTGTTAATTTTCTTTGTGGGTACCATTGTAGTCGTTACCTGCCTATTGCCACACCAAGAAGCCGGTCTAGGCAACAATGGAGTGAGTAGCTCACCGTTTGTAACCGTATTCCAGCATATTGGTATTCCATACGCTGAAGACGTTATCCGCTTTGTGATTATCACTGCGCTATTGTCAGCAGCCAATTCTGGCTTATTTGCAGCATCTCGTATGATGTGGTCACTGTCTTATAACAAGCAATTGCCCGCTGTATTTTCGAAAGTTAATTCACGTGGTATTCCTTACGTCGCGGTTATTGTGACCATGATTGGTGGTATGCCTGGTTTGCTCTCTGAGCAATTTGCACCTGAAACCATTTTCACTAACTTACTGGGTATTGCTGCATTTACCATGGTGGTTGTATGGATGAGTATCTGCTTAAGTCAGTTCAACTTCCGTCGTCAGTGGTATAAAGATGGTCATACAAAATCAGAACTTGGTTTTGCTGCACCGTTGTTCCCAATCGTGCCGATTCTAGGTTTTATTTTCTGCTTCATTACTTGTATCAGTATGGTGTTTGATCCAACAATGCGCATCAGCTTCTTTGGCTGTTTGGCATTTATTGCTGCATGTTATGCAAGCTACTATGCGTTTTATCACAATAAAAATGCATCGTAAGTATCATTCTTGCTGACAATTCAGCAGCAAATTAGAGCAGCCTAGGCTGCTCTTTTTTTATCTATACTAAAACTAAAATAGCACTCATATCCTTGAGAATGACTGATGAATATTATTTTTATTCACGGGATGAACCAGCAGCATGAAACAGCGTAATCGATTGAAAAGCGCTGGCTCAGCTTGCTTAAACAAGCACTCAATCAAACACCGCAACAGGTTGCATTCACCTACTTAAAACGACATTTTCGCATGCCATTTTATGGTGATTTACTCTCACGTTATCATCTCAGTAATGTACTTAGTGCCAGCACACTTCTGCCTCAAACCTGGCCACATCTTCCCTTTTTACATCTCAATACCTATGGACAAAAGAAACCAAACACAGCAACGTCTACAATCAAAACACCATTACAACCAATTATTCAACCCAAACAGCCACAGCCAAATTTTCACACAAAATTTCATCAATTTAGTGCGCTCCGCAAAGATTATGCCTTACATCACTTTGCATTATGGATGAATGATTTTCCTAAACTACACACCACACTCTTGCATAAGTTTTTAGTTGAAACAGATTTATACTTATCCAATAGTCATTTTATGCACGCTGTACATTTACGCATTCATCAGCAACTGCATGACAGCAAACCGAATATTATTGTCGCGCATTCATTGGGTTCGGTTATTGCCTATCACTACCTGCTCGAACACCCAGAAATGAACATCCGCAGTTTGATTACTTTAGGCTGCCCGCTTGCATTTCAAACCATTCAAAAGCGTTTACCTCAACCCATTCAGCGACCTACTTCACTCAAAGGAGATTGGATTAACTTTTATTCGCATGATGATTTTTTAGCAGCTTTAGCACTACAAAAATCACCTTTTGATTTCAGCCCCTCTATTTTAAATCGTGAGATTCGTACATCTATTGAACACCCACACGATATTGCTGGCTATTTACAGCATCCAGAAGTAATTCATGCCATCCTAAATTCGCTCACAAATTAACCCAAAACAATGTATTTTTCCCATATTCTTACAAGATTGTTTTAAATTTATGCACTCAGCACATAAAACTGAAATTATTTCTTCAAATGCGTTTGACACCCCCCTGTTTTCACCCTATTATACGCCCACCTCTGAAACGTCCCTATCGTCTAGAGGCCTAGGACATCGCCCTTTCACGGCGGTAACCGGGGTTCGAATCCCCGTAGGGACGCCAATTTTCAGAAGTACATTTTATTAAGTCCCTATCGTCTAGAGGCCTAGGACATCGCCCTTTCACGGCGGTAACCGGGGTTCGAATCCCCGTAGGGACGCCATTATTTAGTCTAAAAACTTAGACTTTAATTAACGGTTTTAAAATTTGCTTTCTGTACTGTCCCTATCGTCTAGAGGCCTAGGACATCGCCCTTTCACGGCGGTAACCGGGGTTCGAATCCCCGTAGGGACGCCATATTCAAGATGGCAACATCTTATGAAAAAGCTCAAGCATTACGACTTGGGCTTTTTTATTGCCAATGCATTTATAAAAAATTGCCATCCACTGGCCATACAGCATAAGATAAAGATACTCAAAGTGCTTCATTCCATACCCACATAAAACTCCACACCAATATAAGAACTATGCAGATCACATTATTTCATTTACCTAATTCCCGCTCTCAACGCATTGTTTGGCTATTAGAAGAATTAAACCCAAATTATGAACTGATTATTTGTGATCAAAATGCGCCTCAAGCAGAGATGAAATTCCCAACTCTGCAGATCAAAAAACAAGGAAAAATACAGTCGCTAAGCGAAAGTAGCGCCATTGCTGAATACCTCTGCCAGCTCGAACAAAAACTTGTGGTTTTGCCATCAGATCCAGATTATTGGCATTATTGCTTTTATAAAAACTTTGCCGATGCCAGCTTCATGCCTAACTTGGCGTTAAAACAGGTCTTTACGCAAATCGCACAACAAACGCCTTGGCCAGTTCGCTTTATTAGCCTTGCCTTTAAAGTTGCCTTTAATCGTGCTTATTTAAACCCTGAGCTGGATCAACAACTACAAATGCTGAATCGCCATTTCATGCAGCACACATGGCTGGCTGGAGATAAATTCAGCAGTGCTGATATTTTACTATGGTTTCCATTACTAGCCTGTGAATTTGCGCATGCAAAATTTAGCGACTATCCAGCACTCACCCAATATTTAAAACAAATAAAAAGCAGACCCGCATTCCAAACTGCTTTACAGAAAGGACACTGGTCTGCTGAAGAATTTCAGCGCTATTGGCAAATCACACAGTAAGCTTTACACTGTTCATGTCATTCCACTGACACGCTGATTTTCAATTTAAAAAAAAACAAATTTAAGATTAAGCCGATTTACGTGAATTTACACGACCTTTAATCACCGCAGTTAAATTACCTTTTAAATATTTAAAAAAGACTTTTAACGGTGAGAGTTTTGGATTTGGCTGCTTGCCTTCTCCAATGGCTTTAAATTGCGCGGCATACCAAATAATTTCCATAATCGCCATTTTGTCGACCATTGGAATACCTGTTTTAATTTTGTCTACGCCATAGCGTACATCTTGCCCAGCAATCAGTCGATCTGCCAATGCCGTTTCTACTGCAAAGGGACGCGCAATGCCCACAAACTCACATGCACCACTGTCCAGCGCCGCATTCATGCCTTCAACGGTACGGAAACCGCCTGTTACCATTAAATGGCATTTCACTTCTTTACGGATTTTATCGGCAAAGTCTAGGAAATAAGCTTCACGGGCAATCGTCGATGCTTTACGTTTATCCTCTTTCGCACCCGCCATCGCAGGCGCTTCATAAGTACCACCCGATACTTCAATCAAATCAATGCCCGCGGCATCAATCGCTTTAAACACGGTAATCACGTCTTCTTCAGTAATGCCACCACGCTGGAAATCTGCTGAGTTCAGCTTGACTGCAATAATAAACTGATCCGATGTTGCTGCACGAACGGCTTTATAAATTTCCAATAAAAAACGCATGCGGTTTTCTACTGATCCACCCCATTGATCATTACGCTGATTGGTTAAAGGCGATAAAAACTGGCTAATCAGATAACCATGTGCACCATGCAACTGTACACCTTCAAAACCCGCTTTTTCACATACTGCCGCCGCTGTAGCAAAGCGCTGGATGATATCTAAAATTTCATCCTCACGTAGAGCACGTGGCGTACCAAAAGTTGTGGCTAACATGGGGCTAAATGGCACTGCCGAAGGTGCCACAGTTTCTTTATTTAAACCCTTAGGGCATTGGCGACCAGGATGTGATAGCTGTACCAATTGCACCATGCCATGCTTTTTGCCGACTTCAGCCCATTGGGTTAATAAAGCCAAATCACGTTCAGACTCAACCCCGACTACGCCTGGCTCATTTTTAGCACGTAAATCGACCATGACGTTACCGGTAATCGCACAACCTAATCCGCCTTTGGCCCAAGCTTCATACAAACCAAAATGCAAATGATTCGGCTGTCCTTGAGTATTTGCCAATGCTTCACTCATCGCCCCCTTAATAATGCGGTTCTTGAATTGCGTGCCACGGATCTGAATCGATTCTGCAAGATGGCTCATTTGAAATTCCATTATTCTTTAAATAGTGCTTTTACTCTAAACGTATTCTACTCAGCGTCAATAGCAGATAGACAATTTATATTGTCAAATTAGCTTAATTCAATTAATACTGACTGGCTTCTATCAATTTACGGGTGTAATCCGTCTGTGGCTGTGCAAAGAGCTGTGCTGTTTCTTGAAACTCCATCACTTTGGCATGATGCAGTACCAGTACTTTTTGGCACAGTGCTTTCACCACTTGCAAGTCATGGCTAATAAACAAATAGCTCATTTGATATTCCTGTTGCAAACGACGGAGTAATCGCACAATCGCACGCTGTGTAGTACGGTCAAGCGCAGAAGTCGGCTCATCCAAAATTAACACTTTCGGCTGCAACACCAACGCCCGTGCCAAGGCAATCCGTTGTCGTTGCCCGCCAGATAGCTCATGCGGATAACGCAATTTAAACGACACGGGTAGCTCTACTTTTTGCAAAGCTTCATCTATACGCTGCTGTATTTCTGCTTTGGACATCCGCTTGAGCGACAAACCTTCACCAATGGTTTGCTCGACATTTAAACGTGGATTTAAACTGCTGAACGGATCTTGAAATACAATTTGAAAATCACTACGCAACGGACGCAGTTGCTTTTCCGACAGCCGATTCAGATCTTGGCCTTGTAGCAGTATTTGCCCATCTGCATCTATTAAACGTGCAACTGCCAAAGCCAGCGAGCTTTTACCCGAACCACTTTCCCCCACAATGCCAATCGACTGCCCCTGTTGTAGCGCCATGCTTAATGGTTCTACCGCAACAAAATAATCTTTTACCCGATTGAGCAGACCTTGCTTGATGGGAAATTTCACCCCAACATCAGACAACTCCAGCACCGCAGGCTGTGGATCTAGCCTTAAGGCCTCACCAAAATCATGATTCAGCAAATCTTTGGTGTAATTCTGCGCAGGTGCATTAAAAATCTGCTCAAGCGCACCTTGTTCCACAACTTGGCCTTGATACATCACGATCACTTGATCCGCATATTGACGCACCAAATTTAAATCATGGCTGATTAAAATCATCGCCATTTTACGACTTTGCTGCAGTGATTTGAGTAGCTTTAATATTTGCGCCTGCAGTGTCACATCCAAAGCAGTCGTCGGTTCATCGGCAATTAAAATATCCGGATCGAGCGCCAATGCCATGGCAATCATAACGCGTTGACGCTGACCACCAGATAACTCGTGTGGATAGCGCTTTAGTTTTTCTTCAGGTTCTGGTATGCCTACATCATGTAGCAGTTCAATCACCCGCTCACGGGTTTTGGCTTTCGACCAACCACGTAGCAATAGACTTTCACCAATAATTTTTTCTACTCGGTGTAGCGGATTCAGGGCAGTCATTGGCTCTTGAAAAATCATCGCGATTTTATCACCACGTATACACCGCAACTGAGGCTGAGGCATAGTCAGCAGATTTTGACCATTCAGTAGCGCCTGCCCACTCAGCTGTAAATTTTTCGGTAATAAACCCAATACAGCCAAACTGCTAATGGATTTTCCAGACCCACTTTCGCCCACTATGGCCAGTGTTTCGCCCGCTGCCAGCTCAAAACTTAGCTTTTGCACCAAAGGCTGTGCTTCGTTATGAATGCTCAGCTGTTGAACTGAAAGTATGCTGTTCTGTTGTGTTTTATTGACGTCTTGGATCGAATGCATCTCGCGCCGCCTCCCCAATATAAATCAATAATGACAATACAATCGCCAAGGTGAAAAAGCCTGAAAGAGCCAGCCACGGCGCATTTAAATTATTTTTGCCTTGTAACAGTAGCTCACCTAAAGAAGCTGCATCGGGTGGCAAACCATAACCCAAAAAATCTAAGGCAGTTAAAGCGGTAATATTTGCCGTGAGCATAAACGGCAGCTGCGACAAGCTCGAACTCATGGCATTAGGTAAAATATGCCGAAAAATAATGGTTCGGTCCGACACCCCCAAACTGCGCGCAGCCCGTACATAATCAAAATTACGCGCGCGTAAAAATTCAGCCCGTACCAATCCGACCAATGCCGTCCAGCCAAATAGCAGCATAATGACAAACAACCAGTACACGCTTGGGGTAAACATGCTGACCAAAATCATCACCATGAACAGCATTGGCAAACCACCCCACACTTCTAATATCCGCTGTCCAATCAAATCAATCCAGCCACCGTAATAGCCCTGCACCGCACCAACAATAATGCCCAGCACTGCAGAAGCCAACGTTAAAGCAAAACCGAACAGCAGTGACACTCGCAGGCCGTATAAAATACGCGCCAGCACATCACGGCCTTGGTCATCTGTACCAAGCCAATTTTGTGACGTCGGTGCTGACGGCACAGGTACAGCCAGTTCTAAGTTGGGTGTTTGATAAGAAAAATGATTGATGGGCCACACAGCCCAGCCTTTTTCTTCAATCAGCTGCTGCACTGCTGGGTCTTTATAATCTGCTTCGGTTTCAAATACACCGCCAAATTCAGTTTCTGGATAGCTTTTAAAAGCTGGCAAATACAAACTGCTGCCGTATTTCACCAGCAGTGGCTTATCATTGGCAATCAGCTCTGCACCCAATGACAGCACAAAAATAATCGCAAAAAGAATAAAACAGCCAAAACCTAATTTATTTGCTTTAAATCGCTTTAAACGTGCCTGCATAATCGGAGACATTATTTTGCCCCCCGTGATTCAAAGTTAATCCGCGGATCAATCACCTGATACAGCACATCACTAATCAAACGCAGGATTAAGCCCAACAAGGTGAAAATAAATAAGGTACCAAAAATCACTGGATAATCTCGTTGCACAATGGCTTCAAAGCCAAGCAAGCCGAGTCCATCTAAATTGAAAATAATTTCAATAAATAAATTACCCACAAAGAAGATGCCAATGAGTGCTTCTGGTAAGCCCGCAATCACAATTAACATGGCATTACGGAACACATGCCCATACAGCACACGAGACTCAGTTAAGCCTTTAGAGCGCGCTGCCAGCACATATTGTTTATTCAGCTCTTCCATAAATGAATATTTGGTCAAATAGGTCAGCCCTGCAAAACCGCCAATCACCATCGCCAGCAAAGGCAAGGTCATGTGCCAGAAATAGTCTGCAATTTTTCCAAACAGACTCAATTCAGCAAAGTTTTCCGAAACCAAGCCCTGTAATGGGAACCATTGAAAATAAGAGCCACCTGCAAAAAACACAATCAGCAGAATTGCGAAAGCAAAAGCAGGAATTGCATAGCCCACAGCTAACAAAAGCGATGTTGCTTTATCAAAAACTAAGCCATGCTGACGCGCTTTTTTAATACCTAATGGAATAGACACCAAATAAATCAACAACGTGCTCCACAGCCCCAAAGATAAAGACACTGGAAGCTTTTCCCACAACAATTGGGTCACAGGCTTATCTTTAAAAAAGCTGGTGCCAAAATCTAAAGTGGCATAACCTTTGAGCATATTCCAAAAACGAATATGTGCAGGCTGATCGAAACCATATTGCGCTTCGATCTTTTGCACCATCTCTTCACTTAAGCCTTTAGCACCTTGGTATTTGCTGGTGTCTTGTGCAGTTTCTCCACCACCGCCCGTGCCCATCCCCTGAAAAGACTCAGCCTGTTGAATCGCTTGTTCTACTGGTCCACCGGGTGCAATCTGAATCACCACAAAGTTAATCAGTAAAATCGCCAACAGCGTTGGGATAATCAGCAACAGCCGTTTTAAAATATAAGTGCCCATGATGTTATTCCTTTTACTTTGGGCTTATTGCTTACGCAAATAGCTAGCAACCTTTTGCGCTTGCACTGCGTCACTCCACCAGTAATCTATACCTGTCGATAACTTTGGCTTGACTGTAGGCTGCTGATACATATTCCAATACGCGAGCCAGTTTTCTCCTTTGCCATAAGTTGGAATTTGATAATAACCTGCTCGTAGCAAACGATCTAAAACCCGCGTACGCGTCACCAAGGCTGACCGATCTGGCGCTCGAATCACCTGTTCGACCATAGCATCAATGACTGGATTTTTAATCCCGGCATAATTGTAGTTCCCAGGCTGATCCGCCGATGCACTTCCCCAGAACTGCGCCTGTTCATTGCCTGGGCTTAAAGATTGAGGCATTACCGTCGTAGTCATATCAAAATCTTTGCTACGCATACGTTCGATATATTGAGGTACATCTACTTGACGGATATTCACCTGTATACCCAAACGCTTCATATTGCGTACAAATGGCATCAGCGTACGCTGCAAGCCATCTTGATGAATTAAAAACTCAATCTGAATGGTCTGGCCTTTTTTATCCAGCAGATAGCCATTTTTATATTTATAGCCTGCATTGAGTAACAACTGACGCGCAATCAATAAATTATTGCGGTTAAAGCCACTGGCATCCGAAACTGGATACTTCCAATTTTTTAATACGCCAGCACGTTGAATCGGATCAAGTTTTGCCAGCAAGGGTTTGAGCACCGCCATTTCAGCTGCTGACGGCACACCTTTGGCTTCTAATTCACTATTGCTAAAATAACTTTGCAGACGTGTATATTGTCCATAAAACAGCGCCTTATTTTGCCATTCAAAATCATAGGCATACGTTAAAGCCTGCCGCAGGCGAATATCCTGAAAAGGGCTACGGCGGGTATTAAATACAAAACTTTGTGTCGCAATCGGGTTATTGTGCTTAAAGCGGTATTTCACCACCATGCCATCTTTAACTGCTGGAAAATTATAAGCCGTCACCCATTTTCGTGCGGTGAACTCTTCATGCAAGGTGTATTGACCCGACTTAAACCCTTCAAAGGCAATGTCTAAATTACGGTAATACACATACTTTAAACGATCAAAATTATAACGGCCTTTGTTGACTGGCAAATCTTTAGCCCAATAGTTTGGATTGCGCTTATAGCTCAAGCTACGTCCTGCATCAATTTTATCCAACACATAAGGCCCTGAGCCTAAAATCGGCTGCATGCTGATGCGGGTAAAATCTTTTTTGGCCCAGTCTTTTTTGGAGTAAATCGGCAACTGCGACAAAATCAGTGGCATTTCTGCATTGTTGTCCGACTTAAAACTCATTTTGACTTGATGCTTAGACAACACTTCTGTTTTTGCTAAATCTGCCAAGTACATTTGTAAACCTGGATTTGACTTGGTTTGATAAGCATCAAAACTGAATTTAACGTCCTCAGCAGTAACGGTCGAACCGTCACTAAACCTAGCCTTAGGATTCAGATTAAAAATGACATACGAAGTCTTTTTTGGGTCAAAGGTTGCACTAGTGGCAAGCAAGGGATACATCACCCCTGGCTCATCTAAAGAGCTGCTCATGAGTGAATCAAATAGATAATTCACGCCATCTGCAGAGCTCCCTTTACCATTCATGCTATTAAGATTATCAAATGTGCCATTGCTGGCTGTACTTAAATAACCGCCTTTAGGCGCTTTAGCATTTGCATACGGCATGGCCGCTAAGTTGGCATATAAAGGCTGACTATGAATTGCAATATAGGGCGTGGTCTGCGTTGCAGCCCATGCCCCTTGTATTGCCATGACACATCCAAGTGCCATTACATAAGGATGCCCCTTGGCAAATAAATTATTCACGTTGCTTCCTGCACGGTATTGGCTTAGTTAGGTACTTTAATCACATCACCAATGCGTAATGATGCGCTCGGTTGCATATTATTCATATCAGCCAAAGCAGCAGTATCCAAACCATAGCGATTCGCCAAGCCAATCAAGGTATCACCGCGTTTAATACGGTATTCCGTGACTAACTTTGGTACATTAATTTTTTGTCCGACACGTAAACCTGCACGCGCATTTAGGTTATTCAACGCAGCCAAGTCTGCAACACTCACACCCGTACGATTTGCAATCGCATTCAGTGATTCGCCTGACTTCACTGTATAGCTTTCAGTGCTTCCGCTATACGATGAGCTCGCCTGTGTCGTTACTTTACTCGTTTTGGGTGTATCGACTTCTACTTTAGGCACATCACCATCAATCTTCAAGCGTTGCCCAACACGTACTGTGCTATTACGTGACAATCCGTTTAAATCCGCTAAATAGCTCAACTGTAGCTGGTACTTTTGCGCAATCGCAGACAATGTTTCACCCGCTTTCACTACATGCGTATCTTTGGCTTCGCCACTACTTACACGTGTATCCGATTTGCTGTCTTTACGTGGATCTGCTTTCACTACTGCCACTGGCACTTCACCAGTGAGTTTTAAACGCTGACCTACTCGCAAAGATGCATTACGGCTAAAGCCATTTAAACTCGCAATATCATCCATGTTGAGTTCAAAGCGATTTGCAATCGCGCTGAGCGTATCACCTGATTGCACCGTATATTGCTCTGGTGCTTTATTTAATGCAGGGATTTTAAGCGTCTGACCAATACGTAAAGAGGTTGTTGCAGCAATATTATTTAAATTGGCAAAATCTGAAACAGTCATCTTGCTTTGGTTGGCTAAGCTATACAGGGTATCGCCACGTTGGACGTTATAACTTTCAGTTTTAAAGCTTGGTTCAGACTTTGTTTCTGGCTTCGACTCAACTTTATTTGAATTGCTTGAAGCACTTTCAACTTCGTTTAATGGAACATTAATTTTCTGTCCAACCATTAAACTACTGCCTGCTGTGAGGCCCGAGGTTAGGTCTGCTAATTCCTGATTTGATAAAGCATAGCGGTCAGCAATTAGTTTTAAATATTCACCACGCTTCACCGTATAGACTTTGGTTTGTACTTTTTGTACTTTGCTTTCGGTTTCAGCTTTTTTAGCTTCAGCAGCTAATTTTGCTTTTGATGCTGGTGTTTCTTTCAGTGCCAACTTTTGACCTACAAATAGACCGCTAGTCGTATTTAAACCATTGAAATCTGCCAGCTGTTTTACCGACAAGCCAAATTGGCTTGCAACACCTGTCAACGTATCATTGGCTTTCACCACATAATGCTCAGGTTGTACTTTTGCTTTCGGCTCTTCAGCAACAATCGGTTTTGCGTCATATAAATAAATACTTGTACCAACATACAATTTGGCATCAGCATCCATTTGGTTCCACTTCGCGACATCACGCCAGTTCACACCATTTTTCATGGCAATGACCGCTAAGGTATCACCCGCCTGCACGGTATATGTACTGCGTTTGCCCTTAGGTGCTACGACAACAATTTCAGAATCAGTTTTAATGACATTTTTGCCTTGGTTGCGTTTTGCTTCATCCGAGTCAGTGCCAGTTTGCTCTGCAACACTCTTCGGATAAGCGAAGCCTTTGGTCAGCTCTTTGCCTTGTTGATCTGCAATCGATTGGCTGGTTTGAATCGCTGTCAGCTTAATTTTGCCATCATAGGGATCAACAATTTCTGTTCCTTGTGGCGCCAAAGCTTTTAACTCTTTAACCACCTCAGCTTGCTCTGCTTGAGTCGCAACAGGTTTTAAAACTTCATCAACCGTTTTATTTTCACCTTCGGCCTTAATGGCCGCCATAATCTGTTCACGCTCTTTGGTGCTTACAGGAGGCTCAGCAGTCACTTTAACTGTCGTGGCTTTACTTGGGCTAACCGCAACAGGAATACGCGGTGCACTTGGAATATCTGTATTTGCTGCAAAGGCTGCCAAAGCAGAAGAACCTTGTGGCGTTACCGACAACGGTTTGCCCTTAGCTACTGTACTTGCAGTTAGCGCTGGTGGCGTAGTTTTGCTTGCTTGAGTTGACGTAATCACCGGTGGTGCTACTTTAGACGGTGTGATGACTGTCGTGTTCATCTCAGGCGGTGTCACTTTAGACGGTGTGATGGTCACGTTGTTCTTTGGCAGGCTTGAAGCTGCACCACCTGCCCAATAACCTGTCGATGCTGAAGATAACTTTTTCAGTTTTGCATCCACTGACGGGCTAATATCTGCAGGAATTAAAATCTTCATTGGACTTGCTGCATCAATTTGATCCCCACGATGACCTGGGTTCAATGCATAGAGTTCCGCACGGCTGAGTCCTGTTACAGAAGAAATTTCATTTAAATTAGCCGCGCCAACACTCACTTCTCTAAAGTGTGGACGGTTTGCAATCGGCGGAAGACTCACACCATACGCATTTGGATTTTTAATAATTTGTGCAACGGCCAAAAAGCGTGGCACATAGTTCATGGTTTCTTGTGGTAATTTTAATGACCAATAATCCGTTGGTAAGCCTGCTGCTTGGTTACGGTTAATCGCCTGCTGAATACGACCTGGGCCTGCGTTGTAAGCAGCCAAAGCCAATTCCCAAGAACCAAACTGATTATATAAGCTACCTAAAAACTCATAGGCTGCACGTGTTGATTCCACCACATCACGACGGCCATCATACTGTGTAGTTTGTTTTAAGCCATAAATACGGCCTGTACTTGGAATAAACTGCCATAAGCCCGCAGCTGCTGCACTCGATGTAGCTGCTGGGTCATACGAGCTTTCAATCACTGGCAATAACGCCAACTCGGTTGGCATACCACGGCGTTCAGCTTCTTTTACAGTGTGGTACAAATAACGCGACGCACGCGCACTTAAACGGTCAATATAGGGCTGACGCGATGCGAACCAACCACGCTGCGCTTCAATACGCGAATCCCAATGGTTTAAATCCATTTTGAAACCGACCGTCATTCGCTTCCAAACATCACCATGTTTGAGCACCAATAGGCGATCACCTTCCACTGCACGCATATCCGTTGCAGATAACAAATCTTCTAAGCCATCCAAGCTATTGGCATCTAAGAAACCTGACGAACCTGCCACTTTTGACTTATGCGCACTTGTCGCTGTGGTCGAGGATGCACAGCCCACTAAACCCAGGGTTGCTAGTGCCGATCCTAAAACGGTTATTTTGAATAATGCAGGCAAAGTCAACTCGTACCAGTTCTTGCTTGGTTTATACATAAAAGAATCCGAACATCTCGTATAAATTTTTTTTTGATATGCCATTGTAGTGAAGCATGGCGCAGACACAAGGCGTTAATTTAACGCTATTTCAGTATAAATGTTACAAGAAATTAAAAAATAACCCTGATATAGACCTATCGAATGGATTTGCGTTATACAATATGCCATTCAGTTTTGATGTTTTTATTCGGATTCAGTTTTTATGGCTCAGTCAATTACGCTTTATGTCGATGGCGCTTGCAAAGGTAACCCAGGATTGGGTGGCTGGGGCGCATATATTATTGGCGAAAATGCTGAGGAAAAAATCTGTGGTGGTGAAGCAGAAACCACCAATAACCGCATGGAACTTACGGCAGCCATTGAAGGTATTTTGCACTGCCCAACAGATGCTAAATTAGTGATTTGGACCGACTCTAACTATGTCAAACAAGGCATTACAGAGTGGATTCATGGCTGGAAAAAGAAAAACTGGAAAGATGTCAAAAACCCAGATCTATGGAAAAAATTAGACGCAACTTGCCAAGGGCGTGATATTGAATGGAACTGGATCAAAGGTCATGCAGGACATCCAGGCAATGAAATGGCGGATCAACTGGCGAATCTAGGTGCAGAAAACACTGCTTTAGCGCTCAAACAAGCTCCTGCAACTGAAACGAAAAAAAAAATTGAACCCGACTGGCTCTTAAATGATCCCTTTGGTTTAGATCTTGGCAGTGATGAAGAAGAACCTGAAGACGAGTCAGAATGGGAAGCGGAAATTGAGCCACCATCAGAAGTTGTAGCTGTTACAGAAACTGCACCTGAAGCCGTGCAAAATGATCCTGCTTTAAACACAACTGAAGCACCTGTGTCCATTCAAAACACACAGCCTAATAACACACTTGCAACCACATTCAGTGCAAACTCAAGTTCAGTGATTTTACCTGCTGAAGGTCTGCATCCAATGATTATGGTTACCCCACCTAGCATTGAAGCGCATGGCCCACGCCAACTGATTCTCGATACCGAAACCACAGGTTTTTACTATCAAGATGGCGACCGTATTATTGAAGTCGGCGCGATTGAAATGATCAACCGTAAACTGACCGGTAGTTCTATTCATATTTATATCAAGCCACTTAAACCCGTCGGCGACTCAGAAAATGTCCACGGTATTAGTGATGATTTCTTAAAAGACAAACCACTATACGAAGAAATTGCCCCTGCACTGTTTGAATATCTCAAAGGTGCAGAAATTATTGCGCATAACGCCAGCTTCGATATGAACTTCTTAGACATGGAGTTTAAACGTGCGGGCTTCCCTGCGCTTTCAGAAGTCTGTGCCGTAACCGATACCTTGGCAATGGCAAAAGCCAAACATCCAGGGCAAAAAAACTCGTTGGATGCGCTGAGCCGACGCTACGAAATTGTACAACGTGACCGTACCTTCCACGGTGCCTTGCTCGATGCTGAAATTCTAGCAGACGTATACTTAGCCATGACGGGTGGTCAGGTCTCTTTTGATATTGATGCCCTCACCCACACAGAAAATGCGCAGAGTGAAAACAGTCGCCAATCGATTCAAATTGATTTACCCGTGATCCTTCCAAGTGCTGAAGAACTCGAAGCGCATGAGAATTGGATCAAACAATTTGAAGAAAAACATGGAACGCCTTGCCTTTTTGCAAAATAAAAACTAAATTTCCTAGTATATTTTTGTATTTAAAACATTAACACTTACGTTATAGTTAAAGATAAAAGATGGTCCGCCTTTTATGGCGGTTCACAAACAAGAGAAAACACTAGGAAAGGTGCAGATCCATGTCTTACCAAACCTCTATACATTTTGATCCAACAGCATTGCTGATAATAAAAAATGAGGTTGATAACTCGATCAAATTGGTCGAATCAGCAGTCAGCACTTTAGTCGAAGATCAAACCCTTCCTTTCGGTATTGACGACGCTCTTAATCAATTTGAACAATGTGCGCAAGTACTTGCACTGATTGATATGGCAAGTTTAGCAAAGATCGCTCAATACTCAGCAGAATTGATGCGCAAGATCATGGGGAATCCTGCCACAATTCAAACCAAAGATGTCATCGCACTCAGCGAAGGCACCACCATGTTAAAACGCTACATCGAGTTTATTTGCTTACGCGAAGTAAAAATTCCGCAGTTTTTGTTGGATACACTCAACCGCTTAGAAGCATGCTTGGGTAAACCAATGACCACTGAAGGTCAGCACATTGAATCACTACTCGATTGCATCACACCAGATTTTGATCTTCCTCAAGCACCGACTTTAGAAAAATCTAAATACGTGCACCGCTTATACAAATTGTCACTCAACAAGTTAATTAAGCAAGAAGAAAGCGAACTCGACTTACAAGCATTAAAAATTGTAGGGACATATTTAGCCAGCCTTTCAGAAAAACACCCAAGTAAACAGTATTGGAATTTGGTGTTTGTGGCATTAAATCAAATTGATCAATTGCTGATTAATGAGCCACGTTTACGCACACTGGTGTCTATTGAGCGCAATATTGCACAGTACTTCAGTTCGCCAGAGCGCTTTAAAGCGAGCCTAGTTGATTTATCTAATATCTTAAGTCTATGTATTAGCCAAGAAGATGAAGTTTCTCAGCACATTCGTGGCAAGTTAAATATTGGTGAAGACCTGTTAACTGACATGCAATTGCAAGTGTTTAGCCGTCATTTATATGGTCCTGACTTTGGTACGATGCACACGATTAGCGAACTTGTGACCACTGAAATGGCGCAAATTCGTAACGATATCGAGTTCAATTACCAAAATATGTCGCCTGAAAAAACTCAGGAACTTCAAGCGAAGCTGTTAGAACTGGCAAATATCTTTAAAGTGCTGAATTTAAATGAAGCATATAAAGATTTAGAACGTCAGGCCAATTCATTAAGCCAAAGTGAAATCTTAAAAGAAGAGACTTTTGCACAGCAATTAATGAATTGCATTCTTTCTGCCATGAACTCAATTGGCGTTTTAGAGCGTCATCACACATCTAGCCGTCTACAACTTCGTGTAAATAACATGAATATTTCACTCGACCGTTTAGATGAAGCACATGAAGTACTCTTGAACGAAACCAAAGCACTGATTGATCAAGCAAGCGAAACACTGGTTCAATATTTACAGAATAATGACCTACAGAGTCTCGCGCCTGTCGCAGTTCAATTACGTGAAATTGGTGGTTCAATGCTGTTCCTGAATGCCGAAACAGGACAAGCTGCGCTAAATACCAATGCACAGTTCGTTTCTTCGCGTGTAGAGGCTTCTACTGCAATTGAAGCAGCTGAAATTAACCATCTACTTGATGGCCTTGCAAGTGCAGACATGCTGATTGAAAATTTAAAAAACAAACAGCCTGTTCTACATAGTATGTTTCAGGTAGCATTGGACAGTAGTGAGAAACTTAAAGCCGTGGCCTAATGTCAAATCTATCGCTTGCCTATATTTTTAAACAACAGCAATTATTGGTTGATGACCAATTTCAACTTCCTCGTGTCGAAAGTATAGCAAGTGATCTGAGGCTTCAAACGGGTGATCAAGTGATTGCCCGTGATCTTACAGAGCAAGATGAAATTCCCGCAGGCTATCAACTCGTTCCCATTCGCCAATTATTACAGCTGTGGAATGTCAAAGAGTTTGAACAAGCCAGCCGTGCAATTCAACTTTTAGAATGGCGTCGTAATCATAAGTTTTGTAGCCATTGTGGCCATAAAACAGAAGTTCATGCCACTGAATATGCCATGGTCTGCCCTGCATGCCAATATCATCAATATCCTCGTGTTAATCCATGTGTCATTACGGTTATTACCCGTGGTAAAGATGAAATTCTACTGGCTCAAAATGCACGAGCATACCGCCCAATGTACGGCTTAATTGCAGGTTTTGTAGAAGTGGGGGAAACACTCGAAGATGCAGTACGCCGTGAAACCGAAGAAGAAGTCGGTTTAAAAATCAAAAATATTCAATACTTGGCCAGCCAACCGTGGCCCTTCCCTAGTAACCTGATGATTGCATTTAAAGCTGAATATGAATCTGGTGAGCTATGCTTACAAGAAGAAGAAATTAGCGATGCAGCCTTCTTTAAATTTGATCAATTACCCGAAATTCCATTTAAAGGCAGTATCGCACATGCCATGATTATGCATGTCATTCATGGTACAACCACGGCTGACGATACCAAAGAATGGCTATAAAGCCTGTAGATCATTGATCTGGTATCGAAAAAAAACCGCTCATCAGAAGCGGTTTTTTTTAATCACAATAAAACTGAGTTTAGGATGCTCTATTTAAAAACATCGTCCAAAGCCTGCAAAATTTGACGCTTAGTACTAAAGAATCGGCTAAACAAACTCGAAACCGAGCCAATCATGGTGATATGGCCTACACGAGGCACGGGTATCAATTGGCTGTGATTCCCCAAAGCCAAAAGCTTTTCATTTAAATCTGTACTATTGCTTAGACCGACTACATTGTCTTTTTCCGCAGTAAACAGATAATGCTTCACGTGGTTTTGTTCAATAAAGTAATAAGGCATCACTTGTTGATACGGGATGTTCTGATCAAAAGCATCCGCACATAGCGGGTCGCCTTTATAATCAAAGTGATAAGGCCCAGCCAAGCCAATAATCGCTCGAATAGCCTGCAAATTTTGCAAACGATACGGCGTAGGATGGTACAGCGCGGACATCACATTAAATGCCCCTGCTGAATGCCCCATAAGCACTATATTTTCCACAGCAATATTCAATTTCAGATTCGATTGATTTAAAAAATTCAATGCCAATGTTAAATCATCAATTGAACTTGGAAATATATGCTCAGGTGCCAAATGGTAATTAATTACCGCCACATTAAAGCCTTCTTTAGCAAAGGCCTCACCCACAAAGTGATATTCTTTTTTATCACCATGCATCCAAGCGCCGCCATGTACAAAAACCAAGAGCGGCTGTGTATCACGCAATTGCTTTGCTTTGTACAAATCTAGACGGTGACGTGCTTTTAAACCATAGGGAATATTGCGTTGTACCGTATAGCCAGATTTAGGCGTCATACGGTTGAGCGCAAAACTCCCCAAGTCATAAATACGAAAATCTCGATATATAGCTTTAGCCAACGCTGTTTTTTGATCAAGCTGGCTTTTAAGACGCTGTAAATGTGACGAAAATTGTTTAAGGGGCATTGGGTTCTACTGCATCAGGGTCTATTGCAACAGGAGTTTGCGTATCAGGTACGGCATTCACCATCGGTGCAAAACTTGATGCAACCGCAGGTGAGCTCGAAGAAACTTGGTCAACATTATCAATTAGGGTCACAATTTTAGTGACATTCCCCACTTGCTGGAGCACTTGATTCAAATCATTCAGCTCAGCCGTGTTTAAACGTCCCATTACGTACAATACTGCATCTTCGGTATGCACATGGACTTTGCTTTCAGCAACCACTGGCGCTTTCATCAATAATGCACGTGTATTCGCAGTCACTGCTGTATCTTGCATAATGGTGCCGTAGCTAATTTGATTGCCTACAGTAATATAATTATGAATGGTTTTTACATCGCTCATGGCTCTGACATTGTCTTCAGCCAGTTGCTTTAAAGCTTGGTCTGGTACTTGGCCAGTGAGCAAAACATTGCCATGAAAACTTTCAATATTGACACGTGATTGCTTAAAGCGTGTGTCGAGCTTATATAAGTTAATTTTTGCAGTGCGCACAATAGATGAGTCTATAAAGACCTGACCCAAAGAACGTGCGCCATTTTCCGTACCTACAGGTGCACTCCCTGTACCACCAGAAATAAAACTTGCACAGCCAGATAAACTTGCTACACAAAACATTGTCATTGCAATACGTTTAAGCACTCAGCAAGACTCCTTCACTATTTTTTGATCGTATTCTATCTATGCATTTACACAGTATATTTTGTTCAAAGAGTAATAAACTCTTGCTCAAAAGTAAAAGCATTTTCTATCCACTGCTGATCATAAGGGCATTTTGAAAAGTCATACTGTATGGATTTTGCAAAGTGTTGATAAAAATCAAAACAAATCACGTCAAAACGGCAATAACATGCGTTGTATTGTGGTGATTGCTGTAAAAATATTAAGGCCGTTTGCATGAGTTTTCGCTGTTTGCTACGTGATACGGTTTCACTTGCCTGTGCATAATGGGTTTGTGATCGTGCTTTGACTTCAATAAATACCAAGTCTTGGTCTTTTTGCACAATTAAATCTATTTCACCATAACGACTATGATAATTTGCTTGGACTAAGGCATAACCCGCTTCGTGTGCAATTTTAACTGCTTCAGTTTCAGCCCATTGGCCTAACTTCCTTGCCTGTGTCATTTA
This sequence comes from Acinetobacter sp. SWAC5, assembly GCF_003419885.1. Classification (NCBI taxonomy): domain Bacteria; kingdom Pseudomonadati; phylum Pseudomonadota; class Gammaproteobacteria; order Moraxellales; family Moraxellaceae; genus Acinetobacter; species Acinetobacter sp. SWAC5. The sequence goes on along the minus strand of NZ_QUWR01000023.1, from coordinate 9,784 downwards.
AGGTGCTCAGCTCACATTTTTCTACTTAGTCTCGATGTATTAAATCTTGTTTTTTCAGTTATCAAAAAGTCATTAAACCTGCTTTAACCCTTTGGCCTGATAGGCATAACAATGTGGTATCCGCTGAATTTGGTTCCCATTCAGACTAAGTTGCCCAGTTCGTCCTTCAAAATTGGCCGTTTTCATTTTGGGTGTTTTTAAATACAGTGCACTGATTTGCCATGCATCGCCGCCAAAGGCCAATAAGCGCTGGTATGGCAAGCCTACAGCTTGTTGTGCGTATGCGTGCTTCATATCTTCCCAATCGGGTTCAAACAAGGCTGGTGCATCGCAAAACTTTATCCCGAGTGGTAAAGGTTTATGCTGCTCTAAGGCATTCGATAAAGTGTAAATATTTTTTTTCGGCAATGACTTCAAACTAAGTAACCATTCATTATTACCAAGTAATACGAGGGCTTGGCCTTTTTTTAATGTTTTCGGCTGCTGTTCGAGCACATGGATGGGTAATTCAGTTTTCGTCATTAAGGCCATTAAAAATAGTTCATTTTCAGACTCTGTTCCAGACTGACGCAACACTAAAATATCTTCGATCTGATCTTGTTTCATCACGCGGGCTAATGCGCTGGCATCATCTTTTTTTGCAAGGCTAAATTGTAGCACATTGCTTGCCTGCAATGTCCCTTCATTTAAGGCCAAGACTTTTAATTTCGGCTTTGCTTTAATAAGCGCATCCACTTCTGATCTCGCCAACGGCCCAACAATCATTTGCGTTTTGGCGTTCACATTTTTTTTCAATAGTGCAGGCATACTTGTCTGATCAGTATTTACGAATTTTACAGGCACTTTTGAGCCTGATGCCTGATAAGCACTCATGAAACCTTGCTTAATACTGTTTGCAGCTCGCGCCATAGGGCCAGATTCAGGTAAAATAACCAATACCTCTGCTTGGGCATAAGATACTGCCCCCACCAAAATGGTGGTCACAAGTATTTTATTTTTATTATTTGGTCTTATATTCCACATGGAGAAACCTATGAGTGCTCAGTTATTTGTTGTTGCGACTCCAATCGGGCACTTAGATGATATTAGTTATCGTGCAATTAACGTTTTGAAGTCTGTTCATATTATTGCCGCTGAGGATACACGAACTTCTGCACAATTGCTCAAACACTTTAATATTCCAACACCTTTGACTGCATGTCATGAGCACAATGAAAGCAATAAAATTGAACAGCTTATTCAGCGTTTGTTGAATGGTGAAAACATGGCGCTGATTAGTGATGCAGGTACACCGCTGATTAGTGACCCTGGCTTTAAGCTAGTTCGTGCAGCTCAGGAACAAGGCATCCAAGTCATTCCTGTACCGGGTGCCTGTGCAGCCATTGCAGCCCTCAGTGCTGTAGGCCTACCTAGTGACCGCTTTAGTTTTGAAGGATTTTTACCTTCTAAACAGTCACAACGTCTAAATGCCTTAAATAAGCTGAAAGACGAAACACAAACCATGATTATTTATGAAGCACCACACCGTATTTTAGATTGTGTAAAAGATATGGCCGAAGTCTTTGGTGCTGATCGTCCAGTCGGTTTTGCACGCGAAATTACCAAAACATTTGAAACCATTAAAAAAATGACTTTGGGTGAGTTGGTTGGTTTTGTTGAATCTGATCATCACCAACAAAAAGGTGAAATTGTACTTGTGATTGGCGGTGCAACTGAAGAAAAAGACTTGGAACAAGAAAAGCTAGATCAGCTTTTAACACGCTTGCTCCAAGACCTTTCAGTTAAAGCGGCTTCTCAATTGGCTGCAGACTTAACTGGTATCAAGAAAAAAGTGGCCTATCAACGTGCTTTAGAACTCACTCAGCAAGAAGATTAACATTCTTCATGCGCAGAGCTGATGCCATCAGCACATCCAAACGAAATGAAAAGCGTATTTCCTATAAAGTCATACGCTTTTTTTAATTTTAGATATTCTCTTGTTTTGATCTAGTGCAAGCTAAATATTTCATTCTGCTACACTGTCACCTTACTGCATTTTGTTTTACGCTATCTAAAAACAAAAACTGAGAATTATTTTACGCATGAAAATCATGATAAAAAGCGTACTCCCGATTTGCACATTCAATCTATTTTGGATTTTAGGTTTATTACATATCGGTTTTTATAGCACACGACCGTATCGACATTACCGCTTTGAGGATTTGGTCGACCCGTCACCTGATGCCGTTTTTATGGTTTGTATACTGTATTCCATTTATTTTCTGATCGGCAATGTGCTCAAATTCACTCCTTTTTGGGCACATCATCGCTATAATGCTTATCTTTTTTTAAGTACTGTACTTATCTTTCAAAGCTTTATTGCATGTATGGGTGCAATGCATGCACCGCCATATTGGGCAGCTTTTATTATCAATTGTATGTTTCTTTTATTCGCACATTTGGTCTTGTATCCCTTATTTGCACTTTGGCGCAAATATTCAAAAAAACACTCATACTCGTCCGACCGTAACACTACAACAGATAAAATATGAGGAAAAAAAACACCGCATAATGCGGTGTTTTTTGGCTTTTTTGGCACTTAATCGCGTGACGCAGATTCGTCTGGTGGCACTTCAGTAATACGACCACCACGCGCTAAGAACGCAGCGACTTCATCTTCTAAAGCATCGCGTTGCTTTTGCTTCGCCGTTACAGTGAGTGTTTCCGCTTCGGCAACATCTGTGTCTGATGCACTATCTTCGCTATCTGACGCGCCTTTTTCAGCGGCTTTCGCTTCATCATCATCAACTGCAGAATCTTCTGCATCATCATAATCATTCATATCCGTCATCTTAAATCTCCCCACCAATGACTTGTATGTTTAAGTAAAATTTAAATCTCAATTTAGAAGGAATTTAGCAATCTCTGAGCTTTTCGCCTAGAGGCTAATATCTAAAAATTGTATTTTTTTTAACCAAAATCGTAATCTTGTATGAACAATTGATTAAAAAATATCAAATTTAGGCTAAGCCGAATAACGCGTATCTTTTAAAAGCCCTAAGCCATTGGCTTGAGACATAAAAGCATCTTTGAGCATTGGTAATTTTTCAACCTGCTTTAATCCAAAATTGCGCGCCCAGACCACAGGGAAAAGTTGTGTGGTTTCCATCCAACCAATCAAAGACATGCTGTGCATCATGGCATCGTTTTGTCCTTTACGGCGGTGCTCATAACGCTTGAGGCTTTGCTCATGCGCCCATACGCCGCGGGCTTTGTCATGCAACAGTACATCACATAACACGGCCGCATCTAAACAGCCAATATTCACACCCTGACCTGCCAATGGATGTATCACATGGGCAGCATCACCAATGAGGGCCAAGCCATCTTGCACATATTGCTGTGCAGCACGAGCTTTCAATGGAAAAGTTGCCCGCGCTGTTGCCTCTAAAACTTCACCCAGCATGTGATGGCTTTCACGAGTGAGCAATGCTGTAAATTCAGCATCGGATAGCTTGGCATATTCTTCTGCATAATCATCTGGCAAGGTCCACACAATAGATTGCCAATGGCCATTTTCTTCAGCTTTTAAACTGGTCATGGGTAAAAACGCCAAAGGCCCAGTTTCTAAGAAAATTTGACGGGCAACATGCGCATTTTTTTGTGCCGTACGAATACCACAGCTTAAACCTGCTTGTTTATAGTCAAGTACATCCAGCTCAATAAAAGCTTGCTCACGAACAAATGAGTTTGCACCATCTGCACCAATCAGCAGTTTGGTCTGTAGCGTTGTGCCATCTGCCAAGTGTACTAACCAAACACCTACACCGCGCTCAATGCGTTTTACTTTCACTTGAGTTCGGTAATCGTGAAGCGTAGCTAACATTTTTTGCTGAATAGCCAGATTCAAAATACTCGGCTCCACCATTGAACCGAGGGCATGTTCAACTTTTGGTGCTTGCTCTGACGATGTACCAAAGTTAATTTCACCATAGCCGTTTTTATTCCACACTTGCATGCCTGTATAAGGTTGCTGACGGGCCAATATGTCCCATACCCCTACAGTTTTAAGCAAATGAATAGTCGCTTGGCTCAGTGCCAATACACGTGGATTGGTTACAGCTAAAGTTTTTTCTGCATCTAAAATAGGTGCAGCATCGAGCACAGTTGCTTGTACACCACCTTGCGCCAACAGTAATGCAGTTAAGCCACCAACTAAACCACCACCGACAATTACAGCATCAAGAACATGTGTTGATGTACTCATGATTTTAATCCCATCGCATAATTGGCTACGAGTTGCTTCATGCCTGGAATATTTTCAAAGCACATTAAACCTGTGTTGCGAATCAATTTCAGCATAGGATTTTGATTACTAAAGCCACGTACCACAGAATCACAGAACTTAATGACACGTTGCTGATCTTTGAGACGTGATTTTTCGTAGTCTTGTAGCATATTTGCTTCGCCTAAATCGGCATTTTTTTCCACTTGCTCAGTTAAATAACGCACCAAGACATGCGCATCTCGCATGCACAGGTTAAAGCCCTGACCTGCAACTGGGTGAATGGTATGTGCAGCATTGCCCATTAATACCACACGGCCCACTGCTTGTTTTTCTGCAAGCACTTGTGACAAAGGAAAGCTAAAGCGTTTACCGGTTTTTTGGAATTTTCCTGCACGATCGCCGTAGGTTTCTTGTAAAGCATCTAGGAAATGTTGGTCTTTGTCTTCGCCAATCCATTCATGTTCTGTGCCTTTCGGAACAGGCCATACCACTGAACGGCGGTATTCACCTGGCAATGGCAATAATGCCAATGGCCCCAATGGACTAAAGCGCTCAAAGCCTACATGACCATGCGGTTTAGAAGTTTGTACCGTCGTTACAATCGCAACTTGGTCATAGTCATGTTCTGATGCGCCAACGCCTAGGGCTTTACGGCAAAATGAGTCACGACCATCTGCTGCAATCACGATTTTTGCTTGTAATTTATGGGTATAATCGCCACGCTTAGCTTCAATATAAGCAAAGTCTGCATCTTGCGTGAGTGAAGTCACTTGCACACCATCAATCAGTTCAATCAATGGTTCTTGTTTAACTTCCGTAAGGAGTACACGGCCTAACCATGCATTTTCAATGACTTGTCCAAAGCTTTCGACTTTCTCTTGATCTGCAAGTAATCGTGCCTTACCAAAACTACCTTGTTCTGTAATATTCACTTCTAAGATCGGAACTGCATGTTCTTGTAATGCATCCCACAAGCCCAATTCTTGATAAATTTGTACGCTACGGCGTGATAAAGCGCTATTTCGTGCATCAAAACTCGAGTGATAAGGCGCAAGGTTTGCATCATCATAATTTGGGTATTTGATGGCTTCTAAAAGTTTTACGCCAATTTTGGCTTTGGCCAACATGAGTGCCAGACTTAAACCGACCATACCACCACCGACAATGATGACTTCTTGCTGCATGCTTGCTTCCTTTTTTATCAAGTATTCGAATTTAGGAAATTCACTCGAAATACATATACTCTGTAATGGATTTTATCTTACATCAAGGGCATGATTTTTTATAATGAAATACAAATTTGTTGCGGGTATTTGCACTGAATAAATACAAAATAAAGCCTAGCTTGACGTAAATATTCCACTTTAAAAATAGCAAATCAATCAAGATCACCATAAAAATGGCTGAGTTCATCAGACTCAGCCACAGCTTATTTAAATCGACTTCATTTGAACTGGTCATGTTTTGATGCATTCAAATGGACACATCAAGCTAAAAACCTGATGCCTTGATGTTAAGCCTTGTTGTTTTATCCTTAGTGTTTACTTGGCATTTAAAAAGTCACCCACAGTTTTATTCAGTTCAGGCGCACACTCTTCAGGTAACCAATGACCACAATTTGGAATCACTTTACCCGTCACATTGGTCGCATATTGCTTCATTTGATCTACTTGGAATTGCCCCATACCACCATGACCGCCTCCGCCAATCGCAAGCATTGGCATATTCAATTTGGTTTGGGAAATGCTTTCATTCTCTTTAATTGAATCATTCAGAGAACGGTAATATTCAAATGACGCATTCAGCGTATGCGGTTTGGAATACGACTTGGCATACATATCTAGCACTTGTGGTGTAAATACTGTTTTATTGGTGGCATGCTCATGAATAAAGTGGGTTAAAAAGAATTTTTCATGTCCTTTAATTAAGGTTTCAGCTAGGTTTTGTTTGGCTGCGAAGAAACTGAAATGCCAAACCAGTGATTCGCCTTGTTCTGAGAATGCTGGGAATTCATACATGCTTTTGTCTGGAATCGGCGCTTCCATAAACACCAATTTTTTAATTTTATCTTGATGCTTCACTGCCATTGGATAGCTATTCCAAATGCCAATATCATGTGCAACCAAATAAAACGGCTGATCATTGCTTAATTTAGTTGCCAACTTATATAAGATTTCAGATACATCTGAACCTTTAAAAGATTTTGGCGGCTGAGAAAGCCCAAGGCCCGGCAAGTCGACCGCCACAACTGTGTAATTTTTCTCTAAAGTCGGCATAAGCTGGTGCCATTCATACCAAGACTGCCCAAAACCATGCACCAAAAATACCAAAGGCCCTTTCCCGCCTTTCACATAGTGCAGTTTCACGCCATCAATATCATCATAATAACTGCTATATCCCTTCATCACAGGAAATTCATGTGTGGTATTCAGTTGCGGTGCAGCCATCACGGATTGAGCTAAAGTCAGTGACGTGAATGTTGCGAGTAGTAGTTTTTTCATAAAATTAAACCTCTTTGATTGTGTATTTACTGCTTTGTTGATTGTTGCGTTTGACTCAAACTGAACAACGTTTAAATCTTCATTTCGTGTTTGCTTAGAATCGTTTTTTGTTTGTTTCATCTTTAGAAATATGGGTTTAGAGATACTGAGTTTTAAAGCCATTCGACTTGGCACAAAGCGCAATGATGAACGCCACCACTAAAATCAACAGCATGACCCAAGGCAAAACTTGTGCACCAAATTGATTGAGCAGCAAGCCGCCCAAAATACCGCCCAGTGCAATTGCGCCATTCCAAACCACCACATTAATGGACAAGGCAACATCGGCATGCTGTCCTGCGGCTTGTGCTAATGCCGTTTGTAAAAGTGTTGCAGCGCCACCAAAGGTCAGTCCCCAAATGGCAATACTAAAAATCACCACTGGCGCTGAATATAAAAACAGTCCTAATAGCAATGAAATCACTGAAAAGATTAATAAACTGGCAATGACCAAATGTCTTAAATGCTGATCAATTAAATGACCTGTAAACCAAATGCTGAGTAAAGCCATCGCACCGAATAAAAATAAAATCTGGTCTACATGTGCGTCCAAATGGGACAAAGACAAAAATGGCGTAATGTAGGTATATAAAATGTTATGTGCCAGCATCCACGTCACAATCACTGCCAGTACTGAAAATACACCGGGTATTTTTAATACGCTGAAAATTAAATTTTCTGGTCGCGTTGTTTCACCTGGAAAGTCTGGAACTGCAATAAAGATCCAAATCACCAAGGCAATCGCCAAAGCAGACATCAAGAAAAATGTCATTTGCCAACCAATCATCTGCCCCAGCCAAGTGCCTAAAGGTATGCCCAGTGACAACGCAATGGGAGTCCCGACCATGGCAATCGCTAAAGCTTTGCCTTGCTGGGCTGGACTGACCATACGTCTTGCATAGCCTGCCAATAGACTCCATGCCAAACCTGCTGCTACACCTGCGCCAAAGCGAGAAATACAAGTCAAAATATAATGATCAGACAGCGCTGTAATTGAATTAAAAAGCAAAAAGCCAAATACCGTCAGGAGTAAAGTACGGCGTCTTGGCCATGCACGTGTCCAAATGGTGAGTGGAATTACCATCAGTAAAGAACCAAGGGCATAAATCGTAATCAACTGTCCCGCTAGGGCTTCAGAAACATTCAGCCCTGCTGAGATTTGCGGTAATAAACCTGCTGGAATGGTTTCGGTAAAAATACAAATAAAGCCAGTCATGGCCAGTGCCAATAAAGCAAAAACTGGCATCGGCGCATTATTTTTAGAATCCAGCGATACATCTTCTAACTGTTTCATCATGTTATTCACTTTTAATTGACTGATTGTTTTGCGCCATTTCAATTGCGCTCACACTTATATATCGATCAGTACATAATTAAAAACAATGAATAGACTTTTGTCAACGACTTCTATATCGATTAGTATATTAATATTCTGTGACAGGAGAATTGAGATGGCGAAGACTGGACGTCCTAGAGAGTTTGATCGCAATGAGGCCTTGAAGCAGGCCATGTATTTATTTTGGAATTATGGTTATGAATCAACGTCTTTAAGCCAACTAAAAGTGGCTATGGGCAATATTTCTTCCCCGAGTTTTTATGCAGCCTTTGGCTCTAAAGAAAATTTGTTTCAAGAAGTAAGCCAATACTACATCGATACTTATGCAACGGTGACTGAGACGCTGTGGGATAACACGCTATCTGCGAAAGACGCAATCGCCTTAGCCTTACAGCAATCTTTAGATATGCAATATGATCCAAGTCATCCTTTGGGTTGTATGGTGGCTTTAAGCACTGTGTTGGCGCCTTCTGCAGAGAACCAGCATGTAACGGAAATCTTGCAACAATCTCGGCATAAAACCCGCCAAGGCTTTATTCAAACCCTACAGCGTGGCATCGAATCTGGTGAGATATCAACGGATATAGACAGCATTGGATTAGCCACTATCTTTGATAGTTTCCTGATTGGCATTTCAAGTTTGGCCCGCGATCATGTCAAAAAAACCGATATTGAGTATGGCATCAGTAAGTTGCTCAAGCTTTTAGAATGATTGAGAAAATCGTGTTTTATCCAAAACATGACGCGTTATGCACTTAAGTCAACATGCTCTTTTTTTGCTGTAAAATGTTTAAATAATCAGACAAATACTGCTGACTGATTTGAAGATTTTCAATTTTTTTATTGATATTGTCTAATTCATTTTTCAGCGAATCGATGACTTGTTCACAAGGATCGACATCTAGTTGTTCAACCGAAATACACGGCAGTAACAGGCTGATGGCTTGTAAAGTCAGCCCTGCCTTGGTCAAGATGCGGATACGGCGAAGTCGCTCTTCATCCTTGGCATTATAAATGCGATAGCCTGACTCACTGCGCATCGGAACGATTAATCCTTGATGTTCATAATAACGAAGCATGCGGATACTGATGCCTGATTTTTTAGCTAATTGACCAATTTGCATTTTTACCCCCTTGACTCTCACAGTGCTGTCAGAGTTTATAGTGATTTCATTCCAAACACATGAGAATGTACAACGAATGAACTTATTTACAACAATCGAAAATGCAAAAATCTCCTATAGCGTTGATGGCGACGGCCCATTAAACATCGTGCTGGTGCATAGCGCAGGCGCAAACTCCGAGTCGAACTGGGGGCATTTTGTTGAATTTCTTGCCCCGCACTATAAAGTGGTTCGTCCAAACTATTCGGGTTCAGGTGAAACAACCGATGAGGGTCAGCCTTTAAGCACTGCTCAATTGGCAGAACAAGTGATTGCAGCGGCAAAAGCTGCCGATGCTGTGCCATTTGATTTAATTGGCTTTTCATTAGGCACCAGTGTTTCGACTTATATCTGCTATTCACCAATTAAAATGTCTATGCGATAAACCATTTAAAATGTCCTGTTTTTAACTGCAAGAGTCAAGAACAGGATTTAAATATCTTTGTTCAATAACAGCTTTCTGAGCTTTACGACTCGG
>NZ_QUWR01000022.1:0-57728 GCF_003419885.1 Acinetobacter sp. SWAC5 | reverse complement strand
TTCAGCAAGTGTTTTTTCTGCTTTAATCGCAGCAAGTGCTACCTTAGCTTTAAAGTCATTTGAATGATTTCTTCTTGGTCTACGTGTCATAAAATACTCCATATATTGATGTTTATAACATCATTTGAGGAGCAGAATATCACTTATAGGAGTTGTTCAAATTTACGGATCCATCTCTGTCAGACTGGCATCAAGCCTGTAGTCGTGGCCACCTCGCTTCCGGCTGGTAGTGTCCTCGACCACACCGCTGGCGTAAGGCTTGAAACGCTCCTGCACCGTTCGAAAATAGCGCTCGACGATGCCCTTGGCATCACCTCGCCTGGCCGGTGCGTTCTCGATGCGGACGCCGAAGGCTTGGGAAAATGCCTCAACCTTGGTGCCGTTCAGTTCGCCCTTATCGGCCAGTATCACATCCGGCAAACCCTTGACCGGCCAATCGCTGGCATCGATCTCCAAACCATACTGGCGACAATACTCGACCTTGTCGGCGACCGTGTTGGCCAATGCCACCATGGCACTGACCCAGGAGGGCCCCTCGAATCCGACGTACATACCAACGACCATGCGGCTGAACACGTCGAGCACCATGTAAACGACAGGCCTGCCGACGATAAGGCTGCGGTCATGCTCTGAAACCAGATAAATATCTGCGATGGTGGCATCTATTTGGTAACGGTATCCTGGACCCAGGGTCTCAGTCGTCGATGTGCTGTTGAGCGGCCGGAAGTCCTTGGCAAAGTCCACTGCGGACATCCTGCGCGGCAAGGTGTCGGTGAAATGATATTCGCGCCCATAGAAGTACCGGAACTGCCCCAATGTAGGCAGTTCGGAGGTCGGCAGCTCCGGCTGAACAGCACGGAGCAGGTTCAGCCCGGAGGCGTAGGCATCAGGAATGGACGGATGTTTTTCCTTGAGCAAGCGTTCCTCGATGACCCGGCGAAAAATGCGCTCGATATCCGGCGTGACATTACGCCCTTTCCCCGCCATCACCACTCTTGGCCTGCCCAGCTTGGCTCTGTTCGGCTTTCGGCGCTTGCCACGGGCACCCGAGTTGACATAGTCCGGCAAGAGGGCGTTCCTACACATGCCTCGTTGCCAGTAGCGCCTCAGTAATCTGTACACCGTCTGTTTGGTGACACCATGGCGTTGCATGATGCTTCCGACAATGAGCCCTCTGGGGCGCCGCACGAAAAGCTGGGGATCGTGCATATAATCCGCCAGCATCGCCCACGCCTCATCACGTTTCAGCTGGTCAGGGGAGCCTGCCTCCACCTCCCGAAGGACCGTCTCCTCGAAGGGATCGCCAATGCTCTCCAGCTCACCCTCAATAATCAGACGCTCCAGCTCTGCAACCGATATCGATTCGGGCAGCGCCGTGTCCAAATCGATATCAATCCAGACAGCCTGCTCGGTACCGGACCAGAGCAGGCGCTTTCGGAGCTCTCCCATACGGAACACCTGATTAACGGACAACACTGATCAGCTCCTGATGAATCTGATGAGGGTTGGCAGCTAGATCCTTCGGCTTCAGCACGCGGTAAGGGGTGTCAAGATCGAAGAGAAACCAGTGCCGAGCCAGCAGCTGGCGTAGCCAATAGAGTGCTTGACCAGCCTCCAGTTGGCCGGAAGTATCCATTTCCTGGGCAATGGCGGTCAGCTTCCGGTCTGGGTGACGCTGAAACTCGAGCAAGAACAGCTGCTGATAGTGTGCGAGATCATCCTGTGCAATGTCGTCTTCAGCATGGGCCGGATAGAGCCATTGGATATTGGCAAATGCCTCTCTGGATACCTCGCGCTCCGTGATGATGAACCAGGGAATCCCTTTTTCCTGCCAGTAGCGCCTTTCAAGTTCAAGTCTCTCGATGACTTCCGGCTTCTGCAGATCGGCACTGTACTTGGCCTGGATCGCGACGGATGGGCGCTGGGGGTCATCAAAATCCACCAGGAAATCGCTGGTCAGAACCTGAGGGATTCCTTTGTAGCGACCGTGAGCAAGGCCAAGTTCCTCGGCGATGCGCACCGTATCTTCGGCCCGCATCGGGAACTGCTCACGGATATCAGTGACCTGGGGAGACCGATCCAAGGTCAGGAAAATGGCCAGTTCAAGATCGGATAAAAGATGGTGCAGACGCCGGGTCTTGCTGCCAGGCAGGCGGTGGGAGCGCCCCAACGAGGACACATCCCTGGTGTAGATGAACGGCTTGTAGTCCCGTCCCTGGCCTTGGCCACGCCCCTCCTTGAGCCTTCTATCAATCTGTGCCTGGGTCAGGCCCTTGAATGTTCCAGACATGAAAAAGCCTGCATCCACCGTGTCGATGACCTCAACATAGCGGATACAGGCTTAGGATGAAACTTTATTTGTAAGGATGATACTTTATTTGTACGGATGAAACTTTATTTGCATCCCACATTGATTACATGATAATTATAACTTTCTGATGGACATTGACGTTCACATGAAATAATTCCAGCTTCAATGAACAAATTAATATTACGCTGCCAAGAACGTCCGTGAATGTGGTAATTCAGGCAGTCACCAAGTTTTTGCAGATCTGACAATTTAAAGGATTTGTTTTGGCAAACTGCAAAATATGTAAAGGTAAAATAACGATATGAAATATCTTTTTTTAATATCTTAAACTTAGGATTGTCATAAAAGTTAACATTAGCATTCGTTCTATATATTTTAAGGAACAGCTCACCATACTTACTTAATCTATAATATTTAGATGAGCGACAAGTAGAACGCCCTAGATCCTCTATCATCCCCAATTGGACCCAATTTTTAATAAGACGCTGAATAGAACGAACGAGCCATTTAGACTTATAACCCTCTAATTCATCTATATAGGTGCCTTTCAGGAAGTGAACACTCAATGGTCGTGGGTGATGTTCTACAAACTGAGTGAACAGTCGATGTATAAATTTTATATCCAAAATTGTATTTAGAGCTCTCATGATAAGTACTTTAAAACCATCTTAAAACCATCTTAAAACCATTTTAACAAAACCTTTTAAACCTTTTAATTTTTTTTAAATTAAATATACTTAAAACCATAATAATAGCTTAAAGGGTTTTAATTGTGCTAAAGCTAAAATGTATATCGATATTAGCAATGTCAATCATTACACAATCTATCTTTGCTGAAAATTCAGTAGTACTTGATGTTGGCCATTCACCAAAACAAGCTGGATCTACTGCAGCTAACGGCTATCCTGAATACACTTACAACCTTAGCATGGTCAATTCTATTGAATACTTTCTTAAATCGCGTCATGTCCAAGTGCTCAGATCTTCAGTGAATGAAGATAAAGTCTCACTGGTTCAACGTGCGACCAGATACCCTAATGCTAATCTTTTTATTTCGGTGCACCACGACTCAATACCTACTGAGCTGACCAAGTACAAGAATCAACTCAAAGGTTTTTCAATTTTTGTATCAAAGAAAAATCCAGAATACGGAAAAAGTTTGAAATGCGCCAATCTCATTGGCCAGAACCTAAAATCAATTGGTGAAAGCCCTTCTACTTACCATGGCATGAATATACCAGGTGAAAACAAAAAGCTTTTGACCTCAAATGGCGTATATCAATATGACAATCTAGTGGTCCTGAAGAAATCACAAAAGCCGGCGGTTTTAATTGAGATCGGCGTGATTGCCAATCCTGAAGAAGCAAATCGCTTATCTAATCAGAAAGTAATCTGGAAAATATCTGAAAATATTGCTCAGTCGATACAGCAATGTTTAAACCAATAAGGTGCATGCTGCAGTAATCAATATGCACCCCTCTAGAATTAGAATCTTATGCCGACCGTTTCACCATCATCATTGACCGCACCAGCATCATAAGTGTTATGCCATACGCCATTAATCATGACCAAGTGTGGCGCCCAAAATGACACTGTTTGAATATTATGCAAAACATCATCTGGCGTATCGAAACTAGAAGCACCTATATAGCGGAAGAACATCAAGTTTTCGCCTAGTTCTTCAATATACATTTCAGGATCAAAGTCATCCAAAAACTCTTTATCTTCACGTATCACTTCGTTTAACTCAGTTTCAACGAGTTTGAGTAAAGCGGTAGGCGTAGGTAAACCATCATAAGCCCATTCAGACTCTTTACCTTCAAGTTCCATCCCATCTTTAATATCAAATGCAGCGACATATCCAGTAAAGTAATTTTCAGCTTGCGAGAAGTTATTCGGCATGTCTTGATAGTATCCATCAAGTACGGTCTTAATCTTTGCCAAGGTTGCATCAATCGTACTTTGAATTGCACTTTCAGCACGTTCTTGAGCTGTACCTCTTTGCTTAGCTTGCCCCATGTGTACCCCCTGATTATTCACATTTTGACTAGTATTTTATTTCTAAAGCCTATTGTTTCAGCACTTTAAACCGATTCAGTATATACCAAAGGTTTGCTATTTATATTTCATATATACGATAAGTCTCAAATACTACAAATGGCTTGGTAGCTAAGTGATATAACATGTTTTTGTACTTCAGGCTTTACAATGCTTTTCTCAGATTATCTAGACCAACATGCCGTTATTCTTGCGCTATGTTTGGCAATCTGCATATCTTCAGTTGTGGTTTATACAAAGTATAGAACTCTACGCGCCGTTTATCTTACTGGTGCATCCCTATTCACTTTAACCGCCACAATATTTCTATCGATCGGATTTTATTTAACTACATTGGATGTATCTGCTTCAGATAGAAAGGAGATCCAAAGCATTACTTCTCAAGTGAGCCAAGACAAAAATATCGCTTCAGCAATTGAACTCAATCAAAGAAATAACTATGAATTATTGGTTGCAGTATCTCAAAAGAAAAACCTTACCTACTCAGATCTAGGCAGTATTCAATATGGCCAAGTACGTGACACAGTAAATTTGACGAAATATTCTCAATACAAAACTTTGGTGAATGCTGAGTACTAATTTTTATTGTTGTTTGCGTTGTTCAAGAACGCTGATTTATGCACTACTCGTTGTTCTTCCTCATATCGTATCACTTCATGAGCCACGCAATATAGAGATATATTTCTTAGACATTGTTTCCATAAAAGTTCTGGATAGAGTTTTGTATAGGTCAGGAATGTTCTTTTCCCAAAACAACAATATTTCACCCTTCGTTTTGCATAATTTAAAATCATCGGTATTGGTGAGATCCTCTACCTGTTGAATCATCACTTCCCTTTCTTTTTCTTTGGCTTGTTTTTCTAAAACTTTTTGTTCCTTGATTTTGTCTTGTTCAGACAAAAAGTTCCTACTTTTCTCGCGTTTTTCACTGTCAGTAATGAACTTAACCAAGTGGAATAAATGTTCCATCCATTCATCCGTATGGGTTAAGCCAAGGATGCAACCATTTAGATTAAAGCCAACATTAACCAGGCCTATATCTGATGATGTTTTATTTCTGATATTCAAAATGACATCTTCATCCAGTTCATTTTCTGCAATGAATTCGTCTATATAGTGTTGGTACTCTGGAGATAGAAAACCGTCAAAGGTATATCGAACAACTTCTACCAGTAAAAAATTAACCCCGAAAAGTTCAATGTGTTTTTCAATCTCCTCAACAGGGATTTCCAACTGCATTGTAGATACGAGGCTTTCTACGTGGACCAGTGGCTTACCAATTTGCTGTAACTTTTCATAAAGCTCATTTGCATTCATGGGTTGGTTCAATCCGTTTTTTATATTTTATTCAGCACAGCCAATGTCGCATTGAGCATATCGACTGAAACCTCTAATTTTTTTGCTAAACGGGCCATGTGGCCGTCATCAAGTATTCTTAATGCCTTATGTAATGAAGTATAGTTTTTTAGCTCTGAAAACTCTTCAATTTTTTCATTGATATAGACATCATCTAAACCAGCTTCTTCAAAACACTCAATTACAGATAAGCCAACATATGAAAGTTTCTGTTTTTTAACATATGTTGATTGTTTTTGGTCTATTAAACCAAGTTTCACAGCAATTTTGTGGCTTTCACCACGCTTAGGTAGTCGATTGTTTGTGATGACCCTTGTATTGAAAAATTCTTTTTTTACTTGTTCAAAAGTCTTAGCCATTACGGGCACCATCAAAAGTTAATTATTTCGATCGTTTACGATATATCTTTAGAAGTACAAGAAGCGAATAAATTATTAATCTTGGTTCGCTCTAGCGCGTGGATGTGCATCTTTATAAGAACTAATCAACGTTTCGTGATCTACAAGAATATATACTTGTGTCGAAGATAGTGATTTATGACCTAGCATTTCCTGAACGGCGCGAATATTTTTTGTTTTGTTATACAAGTGCGATGCAAAACTATGTCTCAAAGCATGAGTACTACCAATATTTCCAGAACCATGCGCCTTTAACAGAGCTGTAATGCATGCACCTAAATGGTTTTTCGCAATATGTTTGCCAGATGGTGCAATGAATAAATATCCGCAGTCTTCTACTCCAGCTTTTGAAATCCAACGATTACGAACTAAAAGCCAAGTAGAAATAGCCTCTAGTGATTTTTTTCCTAAAAAAACAATCCGTTCATTATTTCCTTTACCCAATACCTTTAGTTGCATAGCACTGAGGTTGATATCACTTAGTTTGATGGCATGTAATTCAGAGATACGTAAACCGCCAGAATAAGCAATTTCTGCAGCTGCTAGATCTCTTAACTTTTGATTATTGTATTTCGGATTTAATGGCGTCTTGTTATCAAGTATCTCATTCAACGTATTCACGGCGATCGGGCGCGGTAAGCTTTGGTTTTTGAACTTAACCCGAATGTCAGAAAAGAAGTTTTCAGGTATATATTCCTTACGCAGACAATAGTTCAGGAAGTTTTTTAAAGCTGATAAATTTTTGTTGAGTGTTCTTGCAGAAACAATATCAACATCGATTCGATGCAACCGAAATGATGTGATGTAATCGCGGTCTAGTTCCAATAGATGTTTACCTTTAAAAAAAGGCATTTCTAACATCAAAAGTAAGCTCTTTTTGTATTCATTAATCGTCATGTCGGACTTATTTTCAAGCTTCAGGCTATCAAGCCATTCTTGAATCAATTCTTCGTTCGTCATGCTATGCATGGATAGATTTTCCGACATATGAATACTTAAAGCTCTTGGATAGTTTTCTCTAGCTGAACCTGTTTGTCAGCCCCAATTAATTTTATGACAATTTGCACAATATCCATATATTCTTTTACTGAGATTTTGCCATCTGCTTTCGCAGCATCCACGGTCTTACGTAAAAATGGGTTGTCTGCATATTTTTGGAATAAAGGGAAAGCTTTAAGGTCATTCAATGCATCAGCATTAATTGAGTCATTTGAATGTTTAATGATGCAATTTTTCACCTGATTTTCAGGTGTTTTGATGTAGGTCACTTCGGGCATGAGTGGCTTAATTTTTGTCACTAATTCCACTTCATTAGAAGTTAAGCAACTATACACAATTTGCGATACTGGCTCTTTTGGACCACTAACACTCCACCCTTTCGTCACTAGAAAAAACGGTATTTTAGAATACGGATACTTAAACGTATCATCAACAAGCTTATTAAATTGATGTGCAGTTGATAGGTAGCGATCGGAAGAAAAAACATCGATATGTGACATATCATTCGGCACTTCTGAGCATCCCCGACCATGATTACAGTGGCAATTGATAGGAGAGCTTTTTTCATAGGTTCAACCTTAATTTGATTCGTGGGAAAAGTAACTTATAACTTTTGCTTAGGCTACGGTTAATAATTGTACATAAGCAAAAAAAATAGCGGTCGAGATAGACCGCTTTATGCATTAAAAATTGAATTTTTCAGTGTTGTACGCATAGATCTTATTAATATCAATGCGTTTACCCTGCATGGTAGTGATTGCAGTTGGTTGGAATTTGATTGCAAGATCTTTAATGTCTACGTCCTTCCACTCAGGCATGGTAGACGGCAAATCAATAGTACGGCGCTCTTTGGCACGGTTAGATGGAATCCAGTGGTTTAACTTAATCATTGAATCACCCAACAATGTACCTGTTTTGCGATCGACAATGCGAATATTCCCTTCTACCGAACGAATTTTTAAACCTGAAAAGTTATCAATGCCATAGGTAAAGGTATTTTGGTTTTTGCCATAAAAACGCACGGTGAATTGGTCACGCATGTAATAGTCATAATGTGCTTTTAATGCTTGGAGCATCGTTTCACGGTCTACAACTTTTTCAACCAGGCCATTATCAGTACGGAATGACTGGAGCTTTTTAAGTACCGGCTCTACATTTAATTGTTCGTCAGATACGTTCGGATTGGTCAGCGGATTACGTTGAGGATAGAAAATATCGTTTAAGTACGCTGTATGTTGAAGCAATATATACATCGCACGTTGCTGAGTATTCATTTGCTGGTAAAGGTGAGCTGTCGCTTTATAACGCTGATTTGAATTGTTTTCAAAATAGCTATCAGACAGTTTGTATTCGCTAATCTCAGGTCTAAGACCACCAGCAACAACATTAAAGCTTTTAGATGGCGTTAAAAGTCCTACATACGCTTCCTTAAAGTTCGGTGTTGGGATAGTTTCATCCTCAAATGCGAAAGCTGTATGCGCTAATACAGTACCAAGGATACCCACCATCGCAGTTTTTAATAGTTTCATTCAGTATTCTCTATATAACTTTAAAAAGGGTTTTAAGTTTGAAACTATAATACTTTATTTTTGTGCATTTAAAAAACCACTATTTAAACTTAAAGTAAAAATAATAATATTCCTTAAACCTATTTAACGCCATTCGTTAAACTATCGCTTAATCTCATTAGTCTTTTAAAGGTCAGGTAGTTTTTTGGTAGTAGTTTAGAATTAAGCGTTAAATTTGAGCATTGATCTAAGTCAATTTGGGCATTTTGATCGATAGGAAAGAGTTGTCCTTGATATGCAAAACCAGTCAAATTTTTAGCGATCGACTCAATCAAAAATACACCGTATTTATCTTGTTCCGTGGCCACTGAATTTAAACCACCTAAGGATGTAATCAGGTTTTTAAAATATCCTGGTATTGCGTTCTTCGTGCGTAAGAATTCTATTTGATTTTCAAATGCTTCAGGTGTGAGACATAACATAAAAGCATTTTTCTTTTCTTCTGGCGTTTCAAATACCTTGCCATTGGTCCACGACAGGATATTCGGCTTGAATACATGCAGTACTTCAACCGATTTAAGAAGATCCGCTACATTTGTTTTATGTTGTTCATCTGCTTCAGGCACAAACTGATTTTTGGTATATACCGCAGTAGAAAACCATTCATAATCAATTAACTGATTATCGGCATCTAATGGTTCATACAGCAAATACACGGCGCTATCACGCTTAATGGCCAACAGTGGTGATACTGCATATTGTTCTGCAAACTGAGTGATTGCATCCAAGAGCTCACTTGATATGTTGAGTTTTTTGGCATTGAATTCATCGCAAATTAACAGTAATTCTTGAGTGAGTGTTGGTACCACGTTTAACGGCGAACCAGTCTTGTTCAGCATCTCGTTAATAGCATTCTCAATTGCCCCTTTTGTTAGGCTATTGATGAACTGCAGCTGCTCTAATGAGATCCCTTCATGATCCAAAGCCTGTATGACCAGATCAAAAGCATGACGAATTTTCTTCTCAAAATGGTTTGCGTACGATAATCCCCAAGCGTCAGAAAAAAACGAGACTGTTTGTTCTGTATAGCTGGTATTCATTAGGGTTTTGGCAAGTTGCGCGTTACCGATTAAGTCACTTTCATCTTCTAATTTTTTACGCAAGTACTTCTCAATACCTTGTTTGCGAACGTACTGGATCTCCTTCAGGTTTTGACTTGATAGCCAAGTCTTATATTGCGATACAGCATATTGAATGTTCATATCGGCATATGCAGTAATACGGCAAGGTATACCATCAAAGAACGTTGGTAGAAGCACCTGTAAGAGCTCTAAATCACAAAGAGAAGCATAGATAACGCCGTCAGCCACTTCAAGGTCTGTAATCTTCACTGAGAATGAGTGAATACCGACTCGAACCAGTATTAATTTATCGGTATTTATTAGCACCGCATCATAAGAACTTTCACTGGTGATATTGTTTGCTTTAACCCATTTTTCCCAATGGTTAACGATATGGCCAGAAAGCGCTTCACGAGTATCGAAAGGTTGATCTAGATCTGCAGTTGCACTTATGAACGTATCTAAGCTAAACGCATATCGTAAAGGCTTTAGCTCGATATATGTCTCAATCGCTGTTGTATGCTGCTGAATACCATTAGTAATGCTTTGGAGCTTCAGTGCATAGTTCAAAGCCTCAAGCTGGAGCACTTCATCATCACCGATCTGCTGAAACACCGATGTAGCATATGAAAAATTAGTTTGTTCGCCGTGAATATAACGTCTTTTTTGCCCAATCTGCAGATACAGATTTTTGGCATCAGATTGGACTAAATCTAGGTAATTTTGTGGCTGAAGATCCTGAGCAAGTTGCGTAAAAGGTATTTTAATTTTTGATACTTTAGGTGCTTTTTTGAAACCTTCAATTGATGTCGGGAATTCAATAACATCTAAAATAAAATCTAGGTTTAAAGTTTTAACATCAATGATCAAATGATTTTTATAAAAACGTCCAATCAGGTTATTAAAAAAACAAACTTGGGTTTTATGGTTTAGCATAAATATACCTTTATGAATCTTAAAGATCATCTTATAATACTAGTATAAGTTTTAATACTATTTATCATGTGGTATTTTTAAACAAAGATAAAACTTTTAGTGAGTTGTTTCATGACAGAATCAGTTGTACCAAATAATAGCGCTTCAGAGAACGCACAAATACCAGGTACGATCGGAACATCAGCCGTTGCAGAACACAAGGGCGATAGTTTTAACGGCACAAGCATCATCACGATTGGTCGAGTTGACTTAAGTAGTGCTATTGAGCCTCTATTTGTACCAGTATCAACATTGTGGTCCATCACACCGGGTAATTATCCTTTAAGCGCAGAAAATATTAAAAACTGCACGGCAGTACGATTTGAGGGTGAAGAACTACTTACCCAAAACTTCGCATTAGGCTCAATTGTGGTTTATAAAATCAATGGTGTTTTAGGGAACCATGTAATTGTAGTCAGTGAGGATCGTGACGGCGGTAACGATAACCGTGCGATTTACTGCAATAGCTTCAATACAACATGTAATATCTTGTCTCAGTACGGTATTGCCTTCGCTGAGCTATATCGCCGTAAAGTATTAGAGCTTGATCAAGTCCTCTATACCAACCTCAATAGATCTCTTTTACAATCTCACTATGCAGAAAATGAAACTGACGTTATTGATTTAGAGTGGAATACAAAGCACCACCCTACTCTATACGTTCATGCGTCAAACTTAGTTGCATCTGAAGAGCACGGTTTTGTGAAATATGATGGTCGTATGGCTGGTATTGGTACCTTTTCTACAAAATGTCTAACTGCAGACCGTAACGGCAACTTAATTAAACCAGAGCTGGCCTTCCTTAATAACATTATTGAAATTAATGTTACTGAAAAAGATGCGTTAGAGTTCTTGAATTGCTCTATTACGAATAACCACTACTTTTCGCGTATGGTTGATCAACTCAAAAGTACTGGTCGTAAAGAATATGACTTCATCACGAACAACATTGATTTCTTCGCCGTACATGTGAAGCTTAACCTTGAAGAAGATCGTCCTAAAATTACGCGAATGGTTTTAGCACCAGATTTACCAATTCTGGAAAACTATTTGTATAAGCAATACGATCCAACCTACCTTGGTGAAGCCGTTGACGACTTAATTCAGTAATACAGATCTAAGAAAGCTAAAAGCCTACAATGTAGGCTTTTTTAATGCAAAAAGAAAAAGGTTTAATAATTACGGAATCCCAACCTGAATAACATCTATCTAGATGATATTTTTAGCGACCAAAGAACAAACCAAATAAGTAAAAAATCCCTCCAACTTTCATACCATTTGCAATATGAAAAGCAAAAGCTAAACAGATGATGACCGTTCCATAGAAAAATAGGTACGGTGCTAAAACACCTTTGAATTTCTTTTCCATTTGATCATGTAATGTGTATTTGATCGGAGCGGAACTTTGATCACGACTATTATCACTTGGAGTATCACGATCATCTGACTGAATAAGATTACGCACTCTAGGAGCAACACCCTGATCCCAAGAATATTCTTTAAGTTTTAACTTGTTTACTAGGTATAAAATATCATCACTAGCAAGACTAATCCCCTTGGTATGGAGCCTAGACAAAGTATCCACTGAATTAGCAATATCGGTAACATAAAACCACTTTCTTACCGAATGAGACAAATCCATTTGCGTACTAGATAACTCATTCAGGATGATGCAACCACTAATAAAACCTAAGTTTTGGTCGGTAAACAATTCAGCACTTTTGAACCACTCTAAAACAGCAAATCTGTTCTTCCGAATCTGAACAAATGGATTAATCTGAGAACCACCCTGAACCTCAAGCTCACCATTAATCAGCCATTCCCCATTTTCCGACCCAACTAGATTGCCGGAATAGTTTTTTAGGTCAATAACAACGATTGCTTCCTTGGTGAAAGCAATAACATCAATTTCCTGACCTGACCACATTGTGTTATAGAACAAATAAATCCAATCTTCACTATTACCCCAATGAAGCTTCAATTGGGTTAATAAGTCATCAAACATTTTTTGTTCATTTTTCAGGTGGCTAATATCACCATAATACGCATGAATAGTCATTATTAATCCTCATCCGTATAAAACAAAACTTCACCGCATTTAGCACAAGAGTTGCGAATTTTGTAAGTATTGTTTTTTAAGGCATATCTGCGAATTGATGTACTTTCGCAAAAACAACATTTCACGATATTTGTAGTCACAACACATTGAGGGTATTCAGTCTTATACCATTCAAGTGTTTGCGTGTTACGAACAAAGCGCTGTCTCTGCCACCCAATTTGCCCAATTGTTCCGTGGTAATGGAAATACAATCCTGCTAGAGAGAAAGCACCACCCCAAACCAAAAAGAACAAACCAGAATTACCACCCATCAACACGTAGTTATAAATTAACGCTGTGAAACCCACCGTCATAAAAAGACCAGTGAATATACTTGAAAAAATCACCTTTTCATTCCACCTAAAGTTAAAAAATACTGCTTTCAATTAATTTCTAATAACAAATCCGAAATAATCACATCAACCCAATGCTTCTAATTTTCGAGCAATATATTGGTTGATTAAAAGTCAAGTTCCGAAATTTATGGTTTGAGCAATTTCATGATCCAACTATTGCTGATGCTGTAATGGACCCCCAAAATAATGAATAAAGCACCCATAGAAGCTGTATTGACGCCAAATAGCGCTGCAACATACATCACCAGCTTAATAAAAACACCCTATACCATGAGGAAACATAAAAAGGCGAATACATATAGGAACAGGTAAAAAATAACTTTAAAAAATAATATAGTTTGTTCCTAAATATTCCTTACCTGTTTAGTGATTAAGGCGCTTTAAAATTCAATTGGATTTTATAAGTGTTCAAGACATCTGCTATAACAGTACCTTCAGGGATCTCAATCTTATCCCCTACTTTGTATGTGTTCACAAATTGCCAAAACACCGCTTTTTCTTGTGGATCTAAACGAGAAAGGATGTATAGATAAGCAGATTCAAGCTGTTGTTGGCTTGCATAGTTATCTACTGATACTACTGGCGTAGTTGCAAAGTTATAGTTCAATTCATCAAGTAGAGCTTCATATACAGTCGTACTTGCATACTTGCTGTATTTACCCTTGTTTTCAGGAACCGTATAGCCGTGGTTGTAATTGATCATACGAGCAACGTAACTGGCCAATAGTTCCGAGTTTTTAGGGTTTTGCTGTAAATAGTCTTCTAGCTTGGATTTATCAGCTTCGTGCGCCGTTAAAACCACTTCCCCGTTATTAATAACATTCAAGTTAAGTTTAATGCTCTTAATTTTACGAGGCGGTTGTTCAAATTCCGCACCGTTAAAGCGATGTTTAACGTTGATATAGTATTGTTCAATTGCATTAGCTTTAACTAAGGGAATTGGTGAAGATGATACAATTGGAGTTTGAGTGACTTTAACGGTTGTGTTGTTGGCATAGATGTGTGCTGATAGCGAGATTGTACCAATCAGTAAAGCTAAAGTACGTTTATTAAATACCATTTTAAACTTTTCCAGTGAAATAGTCGGTGTTATTTGTGAGAACCAGTTTTACTTTTAAAACTGGTTCTAAGCTGTCTTTACAAGATTATACTATTTTTAACATTGCATCACTAATAGTCCTTAAACATTTTTAGTTAATTCGTATCAATCACCGTTAAAACTATCTAATATGTTTAAGAAGTTTAAGCACCCTTTAAAATTTGTTATGTATTAGGTTTATGGAAACGATTTTAAATTCCTTATTGTTAAAATTCTTAATTTATTCATTATTGTTTTATATAGTGTTTAAGTTCATTTTTGCTTTATGTGGCGTATTTCGCAAACCTAAAACTAAAGCCAAAAAGAATTCACCAAAAGGCTATCGTAAGCCTCAAAAGAATCAGGAGCTTGTATCTAAAAAAGTCCTTATAAAAGACGAGATTATAATGCTTGATGCACTAGAACAGGTCATTCCATCACGCAACATTTTGGTGCAAGTAAGCATGAGTGCTTTTATGACCACGCAAAACATAAGTATCCGAAATCAGTTTTCTAGGCTTTACGTGGATTATTTGATCGTTGATGAAGACTACAATCCTATATTATCTATTGAGCTTGATGGGCATTATCATAAATATACCCAGGATAAAGATAAAAGGCGTGACGAGCTTTTGAAGAGTGCTGGCATTCCTGTCATTAGGTTTAAGGAAATTCCCGACATAAAAGTTATAAGAAAAACCATTTCAAGGTATATTTAGGTATAAATACGATTAACTCTAATTGATTTTAATAATGTAATTGTGTAAAAATGGTTTTGTCGTAAGAGATATTTTGAATTAATTTTCAAATATATTTCTAAAGGTTTAATCATGAACAACTTAACTCGCAATACTGGAACTAATGACATGTTAAATGTATCAAAACCAGAAAATGTTGCTCAAATGTCACCTGTTGAACTTCAGACTTATATTGAAGAACTTCAACAACAACTAGTCGTTAAAGAAAACCAAGCTTTTCACGATGCTGTTAGTGCCATTAATGCAATCATTTCAGAAAAAATTACTGCCGATGGTGTTGTGGACATCCATACACTTAGCGAATATCTAAAAAACAACCACATTGAAACCACAAAAGTTGAGCCTGTAAGACGTCAAAAACGTAAGCTTACGCATGAATGGGTTCACCGTGAGAACAACAGCTTACGTTGGGCTGGTCGCGGTCAAGTAATCAAATGGTTACGTGAAGAAATGACTGAAAAGGGTTTTGATCCTACAGATAAAGAAGCAGTACGTAGTTATTGCGAACAAAATCTAGACCTTAAAGAGATTTAATCTTTAAAACTAGTGAAACCACCGTAAAAGGTGGTTTTTTTTTGCCACTATATAGTGTCCTTAAGCGATACCCTAGTCTATTAGCTTTCAGCCCATAACAAGAAAATTTGCAATTGGTATATACTTAAACCGTTTTTATAAAGGTCACGTTATACAACGGACTAGTTTTAGTTAAATTTTGGTATATACATTATAAGTATATGTGACTATACCTTTGCTTATGTTTCGCTGGAGGCGATTAAATGTCATTCAAAACTCTATTATTAACTGGCTTATTATCTGTAGGTTTGGTTTTAGTTGGTTGTAGTAAAAAAGAAGAATCAACATCTCAATCAAAACCTATTCAACCAGATGAACAAATTGACAAAGTAGATCCATCTGCAGACTTACAAGCAGCGCGTGAAACTTATGTCGATAATGAAAAACCTTCAAAAGTTGAGGGCCACGATTTTGATGCACATCAAAAAACTGCAGAACAAAATCCACCAAAAGAGGTCGAGCAAAATGATATGTCTTCTATGCTGAACGCTGCAGCTGCAGATGCTCAAAAACAAGCAGATCAAAACAAATAACAGCACATAAGCTTGGTACATCTTTAAAGGGGATTCGTTATCCCCTTTTTTAATGCGCCTTTAAAATACTTTTTAAATTCCCTTATTAAAACTTAACTAAAACAGTGATTCATTTTAACTAAAAAAACTTTATACCCCACGACTTAGTTATAATTAACCAATTAAAACGTAATTAGATAAATGCGTTAAGGAGTATTAAAAATGGCATATGAATATAACTCGCAAGATAAGCGGTTTGAATTCCCTAATCCCTACCGAATAGAAAACATTTTTAAAGTGATCGGTGCCATCGTTTTTATGCTGGCTGGCCTAAGCTTAATTTTCAGTGCAAAAGGTCTATTCAGTAACGGTGTATTTGTTGCACTACCACCGCTTATAGTTGGTCTAGCAATGTTCAGTTATGGCGCTCTACTGCTGACCACAGGCTTATCAAACCTAAAGTTCTACTTTGGTCGTGATCAACCAGCCGGACTTGCACAGGAGTTATCCATTCAAGAAACTGGTGCTTATCCTGGTGCAACCGATATTAAAGAGATCCTACGCCAAAGCGCTTTGATTTATGAAGAACCAAAAGGCTCAGTGAACGGGATTCTATATTCACTGTTCCCTAATCTTATTTTTTCGCCATTATTCATCCGTAACGCTGCAGAAGCTCAATTTCAAAATGCGATTGTTTTTCTGATTACCTTAGTGAGTGCTCTAATCGCGTATGTGGGTGCATCACCCAATACAGGTGCTTGGCTTGGGATTGTTTACAACGCCATTATTTTGATTGTTTTATTGCGTCCTATGGCTAATCCGAACTCAGGTGCACAAGAAATTGGTTTATCTAAAGTCATTGGTTTGGTTTTAGTCGCCATTCTTGGACCTGTATTGGTTCCTATCCTTACCCAACATGCAGTTGCACCTATTTGGTTGCCAAGCATGGATAAAGCAATTTTTACGTTAATTGCAGCGCTGATTGCGATTGCGATATTCTTCTTGGCCGTGATTGCTCAAATGGTAAAACAGCCACCACAAGCCAGTGCTGGAGTCGTTCAGGATAGTTTGAGTATGAATTGCCAACCAATGCAGTTGTTTGATGAACTTGAACGCCATCTACAAAAGAATTGGGAAAGTGCTATTCCTAACAGAATCTATTCACGCCAGTTGCCAGTTATCAACTCTCGCAGTAAAAACGGTGCTTTTGAGGGTGAGATCTTAGAAGAAACTCAACCAGTGCCAATCAATACCCTTCGTGATATGACATTGAGCTCATGCTTCAAAGAAGAAAAGTATCGCTGGTTAGCCATCCTCAATAGTTTTGGATTGTTAAGTTTTATTGCTTCAGTCGTATTAATGACTATTTTTGCCAAAGGTCTATATAACGGAAGCTATCTGGATTTTAGCGTCTTCACTTATGGTTTCTTTGGTGTATCGATGTGGATCTTAGGGAAGTTTTGTTTTGAGCACGGTAATTACCTATGGAGCCGTTTTGACTTTGTATCAAAACTAATATGGGTTGAGGCTAAAGGTAGCTATCAATTGTCTCAAATTAACTTTGGCCGTTACCTTGACGACAGCGTGAAATCACAAAAAGAAGTCATCAATGTTGAAACCATGACGTTACGTGTCTGGTACGCTGAAATTAGCACAACGACCTTCGGTAAATATCAAAACCGTGCGATCTTGAGCATGACTGCTTGTACTGATGATGCTGTTGTACTGAAAGAGCATTTAGCCGACTTTGCCAAAAGCCAAAGCATTGTGGTTGCCCCAACGTCTGAAGCAGATATTAACCGCATGTCATCTATGAACCAGATGAATAACGCAATCAATAAAAGCTCACCAAGAACACATGGTACACATCTTGGATTGATGAATAACCCTGAAACGCACAGTCAGGATCTATCAGATCAAGTGCCCGTGGTCATCAAACCGAAAAAGAATATGTTTTGTGTGAAATGTGGTGAACCACTTCAGGACAATATGCTGTTTTGCCCTCAGTGTGGTACCAAAATAGAAAGTTAATCGTTAAAGAAAATAAAGGAATGGATTACGAATGTGGTCCATTTTTTTTTTGACATCAAAAAAATAATTAGAGTTCTAAAATTAAGAGTTTAATTGAGCGTTGACATATTCTTCGACAGAAAATCCCTTTACGCCAGTTTCTATAAGTGCATGCACAAAGTCTGAGAACGTCACTGGAATGTACCCTACTTTGAATAGTGCCTCATTCAACTCTTTGTACTTCAGAAAAACTTCTTCTTTATGTTTTTTCTTCAGCTTAAACGTGGACGGCAAATCTGCCACTTGCAGATCTTGAATTTTGGTTGGGTTGTTCATAGCGTACCCGGTTGCTTAAAAGTTGCGAATTTAAACTATTGTAATGTGAAAATTAAAAAATGCAGAATAAATCTGCATTTTATTGTTTCATTTTTTTAAGATCTATTTGATAAACAGATGCTTAAATTAGTATTCTCAACCAAAAGCCAATTAATAGCGGATTAACCAAAATCAATCCGTTTCTTATTAGTATGTTTAATGTGTTGCTACTGGCGTACCAAATGCATCAGGATGTTGTGGTTGTTCACCACCACTTTGTTGAGCTTGACCAGGTTGACCAGCTGGAGCAGTTGTCTTACGTGCAGCTAAGTCCTTCATGATGTCTTGACAAGACATGCCCCCTGTTTCGTATAAGTTGTACGCAACAGGATCTTTTTTAGGATCTGGCGGTACACACTCCAATTCAGGTTCACTAGCAGTTGCAGAATCGGCATTCATTTTGTCCAGTTCGGTAGTAATCAATGTCAGATCGATGTCACTTGGCGTAATTGGACGACTGCTGATCTGCAAGCGATAAGTCATAGACGGCGTTAGTAGCGCATATAGTTCGCGGATCTGATTGGCCATAAGCGCAGGATTTTTCATTACGATTTTTTGGCATAAGAAAAGGTGCACGTTGTTCGGGCTACAAACACTTCCTTTACGCTGACTTGTTTGTGGGTTTTGGGCATCCACTTTCAAGGGGTAGACTTCAATGTAAACTTCATACGGCGTATCTGGCTGAAATTGGAAGTTCTGCAAACTAGAAACGACAGTTGAATACGGTTCTGACGTATCTTGTGCATGACAGAATACTTGTGGTGCGTTACAGTCAAAGTTACGACTAATACGGTCGATAATTTTATTGCGCTGAGCAGCCAATTTCATACTTTCTTCTTTTACTCGTCTTGCAACTTCACTCTGCAGTCGAGCTTCAAGTTCAACATCGCTTTGTTGTGGACGTTCAACTTCGATGTTTTGATTGCCAAAAATAACCACAGCAAATAACAAAAAGAAAAGAACACCACCGCCAATCAAGATTAGCTTTTTATGCTTAGCAAAAAAGTTTTCATCAATGTTTACTTTTTTGCCCTTCTTTGCTGTCTTGGCTGGCTGTTCAGGCTCACTTACATGTTCATCATCGGGTTGGATTTTGATCGCTTCTTCAGCTTCCTTCCCGATGTTGTCCATATCATCTGGTTCGTGATTACTCATTTATTCACCTATTCAATTATTTACTTGATTTAGCTTTTCTAGAGGTCGATTTAGACTTGGCTTTCTTTTTGCCACGTTGAACTGGCTCACCGTTGTTGTCGTATCCACTTGCACCACAGCTAAAGCAATCCCATTTATACTTACGTTCACCACGTAAATTAAATGCAGACTGAATCATGGTCTGGCCACACTCAAAACACTTGGCTTCGTTGCCAGTGCGAGATTTTGTAAGTTGGGTATCTGGTGATCCATCTGGCAATATGTCGAAATAACGTTTACATGATGCAGCTTCACAACTGTATCGCTCTTCGTAAACACCAGGTTCTTTGCGGTACTTGGTATGTACAAGAGGCTTTTTACAGATACATGGATACTCTGTTTTGGTCACTTGGAATCTTGGCTCGTAGTTAGGACTACCATCAGGGAACACCTCTAATGGACCCGACTTACATTTTTTGCCTTTCAGGTTTGGATTGGATTTTTCACAAGAAAAGAAGTGATACGGCTTACCTGAAGAAGTTGAAATACCTTTTAACTCACGCAACCAACCGCCACACCCTTCAAGCTGACATTTGTATGTATGGTTACGGCGATATTCGTCAAAATCAGGAACCAAGTTACCGCTTTCGTCATTTGTAGAACGGTATGTTTCTTTACAGGTGCCATCTACGAACGCACGTTGAGAGCACTCAAAAAATACAGATTTATCAGTTGTAACCTGAGTCAGTGATTTGCCACATAAACATAAATGAGCAGTTGGCTCACGTACAGTTGGCTTACCCGGTTCATCTTTACCATCAACATTTCTGTTTGGCGCTGAACTTTTGCATGAATTACATGACCAGTAGACCGATGTTGTTTTGTCGCGATTGGTACCGATTTTCGGCAACATGCGTCCGTCATCACAGTTATTACATTTGTAGACAGGGAATGAATCAAGCCAATGTTTTGAGAACTGTCCTAATTCACTTTCAATCCCTAAATGGAACTTTTGGAGTTCTTGTTTGTAATCGGCATCACCAGTAGCGATTAGATCCAGTGTTTCTTCAATTTCTTTGGTGTAAAGCGGATCTGCAAAACTAAACTTACCTCTAATGTTTTGAATCAACTTCAATCCATGCGGTGTAACTTCAATTTTCTTTTTAACAAGCTTGATATAGCCGTGCTTGATTAACCGTTCAAAGATTGATTGGTAAGTACTAGGACGACCAATTCCTTTTTTCTCAAGTAATTTGACCAATGATGGTACGGTGTAGCGTGAACGTGGTTTGGTTTTGGTCGCGATAACTTTACCAGCAATAACATTGTGGTTTTGACCGACTTCAATATCTATAGGTAGCGTATGTTCAGGTTCTTTTTCTGAATCTTCTTCACCGTCCACGTATTCAAGTGCATTTTCATCAATACTGTAGGTCTTTAATAAGCCCAACCAGCCATCTTCTTTTAAGATACGGCTAGAAGCTTTGAATTCAGCATCTTTAGTAATGCTTTCACCATCTACATTGAGAGTGACATCTTTATAGACACCTATAACGGATTTAACTTCGTATTCAGCTGGAGCCATTTGCGATGCAACAGTACGCAACCAGATTAGACGATATAGATCCTTTTGAACTTGGTCCTCACCAGCTTCAAAGGTAAAGAAGTCACTAGGACGAATACATTCATGTGCTTCTTGAGCACCATCGCGAGATTTGGCTTTATTGCCGATAATCGCAATGCCCTCTCTCTCACCAAAAGCTTCTAGAGCTTGCATCCCCTCAGGCGAAATTACAGCAGCATCAGTACGATGGTAAGTGATATAACCACCTTCATATAACTTTTGCGCTGCTTCCATAGTTTGTTTTAGATCCAAACCAAGACGCGCTGCAGCTGCAGCTTGCAGATCAACAGTAATAAACGGCGCTGGAGCACTACGGAAAGATGGCTTAGTTTCAACACTGGTAATGGTTAAGTCTTTTTTATCAATTACGTTTTGTAGACGGGTAATTGAAGCTTTATCTAACCACTGGTTATTGTGCACATCCTTCATTTCAGGATTAAGCCACTTAGAAAAATCCCATTTCGCAGCCCAACCTTGTTTTAGAGTTACTTCAAGATTGTAATGTTCATGTGATTTGAAGTTTTTCAGTAGATCTTCTAAATCACCAAGCACAACGAGTACGGCAGATTGAACACGGCCAACAGGAAATTTGCCTTTTAAAATATTTGAAATTGGCTCATACAAGTAAAAACCAATCATACGGTCAAGGAAACGGCGTGTTTCTTGAGATGCCACCATACCTTGATCCAGCTCTTCACCATTTTGAAGTGCATTAGCGATCGTACTTTTATCAATAGCGTTATATTTGACGCGAATATACTGATCGTCAGATAAGTTCAGGATACGTTTTAAGTGATATGCAATGGCTTCACCTTCACGGTCCAAGTCAGTTGCGAGGAAAACCGTATCTGCATTTTTAGCAGCCTGTCTTAATTCTTGAACAACGCGTGTTTTATTTTGAGATATTTCGTATTTAGGAACAAAGGCTGGATATGAAAAACCGATCTCATGATTAGGTAAATCACATACATGGCCAACTGAAGCGCGTACAACGAATTCGTGCGGATACAGGTCATCCAAGATATGTTGAATTTTTTCGACCTTTCCGGGTGACTCTACTATGAACAAACTACTCATTAAAATTCATCCAATTTTTAACTTTCTTTAGTAATAATTACTGAAGTTAATCTAGTAATGGTTTTAGTATATACAATTTTAAAATGTTTAAATAGGTTTAAGGGTTGATAAACAAACACTTTTAAGGGCTTATTTCTTAATCTTTAGTTGGATGAACATTTCAAGTGGTTAAATTACTTCCTGTTTTCAATATTCTACGCGCAAAAAGACAACAATATTTATCTAAAATTATGGGAAAAAACGGCTTAATTGTTTGAAAATGCAATGTTTAACCATCACAAATTAAAATTCCAAAAATATTATTTAACGAATTAATGTTGTACTATAAAGGTATCGTTTGTTTTAAGCTAAAACCATGATTAAAAAACTTATAGTTTTAAGCACCTCATTGTTAATCATCGGGTGTTCGTCTACGCCACAAGAGAAACGCTTAGATCAATACCTTGAAGATACGAAAACTGATGCAAAGGAACGTAGTATTGACTGGTATTACAAACATGATTACGAGCGTAGTAATGTTTTAAATATTTGTTATTCCATTTATATAGATTCTGCTAAGAAAGCTGGTTATTACAGCGATGATGTTAGTGATGGCCGAGAAAAGTATTTAGACGATAGCGTACAAAAAGAAATGTACGCCTCAAATGACGAATGCAATAAGGCATATAAGGCTCAGGATATTCTAGATAACTTTGTTGCAAGCAATAGCCTTCCACAAGAGTCTTATGAAGACAAGTTAGATCCACAACAAGAACCAAATTCAACACCTGAAGTACCAGAAGTGTCACCTGAAGCACCAGCAAATGAACCAGTCGCCACAAAACCACCAACACTGGAGGAATTAACCAATGCGAATCCGCAATAATGCGCTCATATGCCCAGGCCAATTTTTGATTCGATCTGCATTCTTTTTGCCCTAGCCATTTTACCTATAATAATTATTGGTATTGGCATACAGCTCAAAGAGAATTACGAGCGTAAGAAGCTCACTCAAAGCTATATGGATCAGCACTAAAGAAATCCAATAGGCAATAAAAAAGCAGCGAAATCGCTGCTTTTTTTATTTCTAATGAAGTTTACGAATAGGTTGAGTATAGGGGGAATCTTCTACTCGATGCACATGCATTGAATTGGTAATGTTCATTAAAGGTGAATTACTAGCCACTGAATGAGTCGTTGATGCTTTATGTGTGCGGTAGTTATTCAAAAACTGATCTACTACTGGCACATTGTTAGGCAATATTCCGATTTCGCGGTTAGTAATTTTAATCCTTTCTATTTGGTCTACATGGCTCATAACTAAGTCCACTACAATGATTAAAACTATGTGCGGAATTATAGCTTAAAATTGAAGAAATTCCATTTTGGGATTTAATATTTGGTTTTTTTATGCACAGGTTTTTGTGGATAGTAGTGGGTATAAATGGCTAAGTTGCTGATTATTTATGCTTTTAACATTGATTAAATATTAACCAAAATAACGAAAAATATGGAGAAATATAGCAGAAGCTATAGAAGAAAAAAGAGGAAATGTCAAAAAAAGGGAAAAAAAAACTATTAGAACAATCTCAGTCTAATAGTTTATTAAATAGGGTAATATCCCTTGATTCGTAATATAACCGATCTCTAATAAGTTTTAAAGCTTTTTTAATTATATTCACGTAAATTCCACAAACTGTTATCTCATGCTGAACAAAAGTAATGATTAAGCCCTATACTCAACTCTACCCTGATATATTGCAGATTAGTTAAACTGCTGTTTAGAAATTGCAAACCATAAGATGTTATATTTGAGCGAGGTTGGAATTATGTATGAAATGTGAATGCTTTAAAAACTGATATATATTATCAACTTTTTAGAATTTTACGCCTAATAGAATACATACAACTTGTTAGAATGCCTTATACTAAATCAGCCACCCTCACACACTTTTTATGGATGACCAGTATAGTGAAAGATTCAATCTTTGCTGATGTTATATCAAAGTTGAATGCGGAAGTTTTTACGCAAAAAGCTGGTCGCTTATACCCTCCTGTCAGTCAATTATTGGCACTGGAGAAAAAGTTAGCATTATGTACAGCATCATTGGTTAAAAGCGTAGACATTCCAGACTATAAACAGCTAGAACGCCTGTTTTGGGATAACGTAAATCATACCTATGGCACTGGTTATTTTGCGGAGATTCCTAAGTGGGGTTCCAACATCTTTATCCCATTACAGGTATGGGAAAGTGTGTTACAGCCTTATGCATTGTTCTATAAAAATATGAACCCTGAGTTTAACTTTTATGACTTTGCATTTACGACTGCAGCGTTGAGCGCTTGGCGGTACAGCCAACCCGTGCTAAAGCTTGAAAATGATGTATATCGCACCCTATTGAATGATGAAAACGGTCGCTATGTCGATGGTCATTTGCTGAATTACTACTTTCAGTGGACCAACTTTATTCATACACCAGGTCTAGGACACAACGACAAACCTTTATATGGTTTTTTCGCGCATCAAAACGAAGTTTTGTTTAACGGCAACAACGTTAAAGTATTGATCATTGTGTTTTGCTATGAAGATACTGAAGCCAACATATCTGATGAAGATGCTTTAAGCTTAACCTCTAATTGGGGTGACTATGTGGTTTTAGAGTATCGCACGGATACTATTAAAACTATTAAAGATAGTTTGATTGGTACCAACCTTAAAAGTAGTCCTGAGCTATTAATCTTACTTGGTAAAATGCTTAGCTTATTTAATTTCTCTATTCATCCTAAAACTGACATCTACAATCACCGTGGCTACCTGATGCAACCCACGTATAACGATACGATTGATTCATTTCTCAGTAGTTATAGAAAGCACAAAGGTATGCCAGTACGCCGTGGCGTAGGTAAATCACCCTCTAGCAATCAACGCCGTGAAGTCCTCTATCATGTCCACGCACCAAGCTGTCCACGCCTGTTTGATACTGGTCTGAACACTGGTTTTGTGTCGCGCATGCACAAGAGTAGCCATATCGCTAATGACCATTTTAATACACTACATTGGCTTAAAACTGATACTGGCTTAAAACTAATTTCAGGTAGTTTATATACTCAAGAAACCGAAACTAAACTTATTAAATCAATTCAAAATTACTTTTATGGTAATAATACTTAAAGGTTTTCATTCTTTTTTCCTTAAACCTGTTATATACTTTTAATACCCATTTCAATCAATGAAGTATTATGCGTTTCGAGTTCGATCCATCATTTATATCTCATGTTGCAGTACGATTAGATGGCACTTCCTTAAAATCATTTTTAGACAACCTTGGAAACGTATCTTTTCAAGAAGCTGAAAGTTATTTAAGCAATCTAATTAAAGGGAATTATGAGCAAGACGATTTTACAGTTGGATTGAAAGTTAAACCTAAAA
This sequence comes from Acinetobacter sp. SWAC5, assembly GCF_003419885.1. NCBI lineage: Bacteria > Pseudomonadati > Pseudomonadota > Gammaproteobacteria > Moraxellales > Moraxellaceae > Acinetobacter > Acinetobacter sp. SWAC5. The sequence continues at coordinate 31,998 of NZ_QUWR01000022.1, read as the reverse complement.
ACCACAATCAAACAGAATTATTAGGGCATCTTTATAAAAATAGTGCCTTTCAATCGGTTTCAACTGAAGTATCGGATCTCGACACCCAAAACATGCACAATGACATCGCTCAATTCGTTCAAAGCTATGCCAATGTTGCAGATCTTCAGTACAACAGTAATTTCTTGGACAAGCAGACGTTTAAGCATGAAAAAACGTTAGATAGCTATATCTTCACAGAATTAATGCTGCAGTTCACCAACAATAATACCGTGAAGTTTCGTGTGGACGGCGAATATGTCACAGTGATTAATACTGAGCTAACCTCTAAATACATCTATTTTAACGACAACAAGAATAAGCGGATCTGTAAGTTTTTAAGTAAAAATATGCATCCAGCTTATTTAGAGTCATTCTTAGAGCAGATGCATATTATTAAAATTGATTCTGAGCAGTACTTTTATAATGCAGTCGTGAATAACACAATAAGTTATGATGCTGACGTTAACGCCTTTATGGACCAATCTCAGAATTTTTTAAATACCCTTGTGAAAGGTTATAAAAAACTGATCTTAAACAACGTGCGATTTAATCTTTACGAATTCTTAGAAGACGACCTTGAAAGTGTCATCCTAAACCGTATCACTAAGGCATGGCATTACGCTCACGAAATTACGTTGCAAACCAACAACCCATCAAAATATGTAGTCGCTCAACCGCTGGTTATAAAATATTTATAAGTGAGTTTCTTTATTTATGAACCCCCTCATGATCAAGTATGGTATCGATATTGGTACGCTATCTAAAATATTTAGATCGCATCTTGAAAATGAGGGCATTGTATTTGATCGTGAGAGTGACTTTCAGCTTGAACGAAGCTCTAAACGTATTTACCTCAGAACCAATCACCACAATGACGCCACAAAAAATAAGAAAAAAACGGCCTGGTATCTTGTAGATCTAGATAACGCACGTATGTCTTATGGTTGGTTTCATGCTGGCGGTGCAAACTTCACTTACAGCTTGTATGAATACATTCAAGAAATGGATCTGCAACCTGGTGATACCGTATATACCAAGGAACAGCAAGAAGAAGATCTTAAACGCTTCTTAAGCTCATGCAAAAGTGCTGAGAAGAACAAAAAAGACCAAGAGATATTGGCTCAAATCTATATGGGTTTTGAATGGGCCAGAAGCCTACCCTTACCAAACCGTCCACACAACTACAATGTGAAAAAGCAGATTAGCTTCAGTCATGCTAGATTGTACAATCCAAGCAACTTCACTAAAAATGAGCTGATTGATTATGTCAGCCAGTACTACCCTCAACACAAGAACAGCACCATTATTCTGAACCGTATTATTGATCTGCAACCAGATCTAGATCAACAGTCGCTACGTCAGAACAAGCTTTTAGTTGAGGGGCAAAACCTCAAAAATCAAATCATTTTCCTTCAGACCATCGCTGAACATAAAAACAAGCGTGGTGAAGATAAGTTTACATTACGTGGTGTACTTGCAAACGGCGCTTTCAAAATCTTATTTAAAGATCCATTGGATGCATGGAACCAACATCGGATAATCTTTTGTGAGGGCTACGCCACTGGTGAAGCAATTGCAGAATCAATTCAATACTCTATTCCAGTCATTGTCGTGTACGTGGCTGGCAACATCATGAATGTAGTACGTGATTTCCGTGCCGAATTCCCGTTTTCACGCTTCTATATCTTCAATGATAATGACCATAAAACAGCATTAGAAAGCAAAATAAAGCGCAATCCCGGTATCTATTACGCAACAGAAGCATGCCGAGCTGTAAACGCAGCCATGATTGGACCTGAATTTACTGATGAACAGTTAGATCTAAGTGACTGGAACGATTTTAAGTGTTTGTACGGCGTTGAATACACGCGTGATGTAATACGTCATAAAATGCAAAATGCCGTGTGGACGACTGCAGTTCAAAGCACGGTTAACCCGAACTATTCTATCAGCGCCCTATTCTTTGGCATCAAACAACAGTTGGATGATATAGGCCTCTATCCTGATAGCATGACCAAAAAGAATTGGTTTAGCTTGGTTTTACGTGCATATGCTTTGCTGACTCAACAGGGATTTAGTCAGATCCACCCGATTGAGCTGGTCAAAGAACAATTTATTGAAATTCTTGAACAGATCAGCAAACAACCCCGTAAAGTCACTGGAGCTGAAGAACCAGAACTCCTTCAGGCCTACACAAAACTTGTAGAAATGATCGCACGTAATGATTCAACAACAGCACTGAATCAACAGATTATCGCCGTGATTAATTTATACAAAAATGCAGATTATCCAATTGAATCATTAAAGGTTTGGCTCAAAGATATTGTGAGTAAATCGAACGATCCTGAATGGTCCGAAAACTTCATTAATAATATTTTTATTTCGATAATTTGAATGTCAAACATAAACCCCCAAAGGTAGCAAACTTTTGGGGTTTGTTTTTCTCTAAACTTTCATTGCACTAGGTTTATCGACCTATTTAAAACTAATGTTTCCTGAACCAGTTCGGTTTTGTGACTTATGGATTGGTTTGCCATAAACTTTAACGTTGCCTGAGCCTGAAAGCTGTACTTGAGCAGAATTGATAGCTGTACAAAAGATATTGCCTGAACCAGATAGTGCCACTTCTAAATTGTTGCTTTTCAATGGTAATGCATCAAAATTGCCTGAACCTCTCAAAGATAAGACACAGTGTTCAACGGTACCGTCTAAATCCATATTTCCAGATCCACTAATACTTGCTGTGAATTTATCTTCATTAAGATTTAAGACCTGAATATTGCCTGAACCTTTTAAATCAATAGCTTTTAAATTTGGGTGACTGATCGATACTTCTAACGGTGAACAAGTACTAAAACTTACATTGTCCTGAATAGCTAAAACCAATACACCCCCCTGAAAAGTCGCACTAATAAGATCTACAATATTGTCGTCTGCAGTAATTTCCATTTTAGAAACACTTGAAGCAAAAAACTTCAGACTCATTGGACCTTTCATACAGATTTCGTTAAATGGGTTTACAGGTACTTGCTTAGTCACTGGTTTGCCACTTCCAACGATTTGATAGTTGGAACCTGAACTGTATACATTGCCGTTGCCATTGATTACAACAGAACCCAAAAAAATATGTTTTGACATATAAAGCCTCAAATTATTAAAAGTAATTTAACCCTAAATAAGTGGTCATTCATAACCTATTTAATATCTGTAAATTATAACATTGAGGGCTTAAACATTTTTTATTAAAATAATAAATTAAAGCTTTTAATTTTTCTTTAAACCTTTATTAGACATAGCTTATATTAAAGATTAAACAGAAATGTTTTTAGAATCGGTATATACTAAAAGTATAAATTTTCTTAAGCATATGATTAATAGTCCTATGCAACCTGGGTAGCACATTGCACCTAAATATATATTAGAAATTGGAATTGTTATGGCTGAGAAAGTACCGAGCGCCCGACATAATTGTGATTTAAATACGATGTTTCAGTTTTTCCAAGAAGAACTGGAGCGAAACTACGGATTCGTATTCAAGTCATCTGGTAAATATCAATTCGTGACCGTATTTGATGAAAAAGTGCCTTGCCTCACCGAATCAGATAACCCTAGTAAATCAAGTAGCAACAATGTCAAACCACGAGGGATGTATTGGATCTATCCAAACATGAACCGTGATACTGGTGAATACTGGCCAGTACTCAAAGGACACCGCTTTGGTGTAACTGACATTGAAATCTCAATTGCTTTTGCTGACCACTATAAGAACGTAATCAAGCCTCAACGAGATTCAAACCCTAACTACAAACCACCAAGCAAAGAAGATGTTGATCGCCGTGTACGTGAGTTTGAAGAAGCTCAAAAGAAGCATCTACTTCAACAAGAAAAAGAGCTCTTAGCTGCACAAATCGCTATCCGTATTGAGTGGCAACGTGCTGGTAAAATTATTGACGATTCATTTTTTAATAATAAAACTGGAAGCCTTCAGACCTTTAAACGCGACATTCGACAAATGCCGTATATGGTTGAAAAGAACCTAGAGCCATACGGCGCTAAAATCATGCGTAAAGATAACTTTACCCGTGATGAAGCCATTGAAGCAGTAAAGCGTGAACTTCCTGAATCAGCTACCAATCAACAGCTTCTCGTTGAAACAGTAGAGAATGTATTAGCGTATCAAAAGCATTTCATCAACTTTGAACCTGAGCTTGAGGGCGAAAAGAAAAAAGGCTTTGATTTACGTAAAAGCAGAGCTGTCATTCTTGCACCGTTAATTGACACCAATAACAAAGTCGTCAATTTACAGCGTATCACCCACCATCGCCAAAAAAAGCGCAACAAAGAAACCAACAAGCTTGAAGAAGTACTGCATAAGGGTAAGTACTTTTTTGATAAAGCCAAAACGAAAGATGCATTCTTGCCTGTTAGCAAAAATCCTGATGTTGGCTATGAAGTCTTTAACCCGAATGCAAAGAACTATTTGATCAAGGAGGGTTGGGCAACAGCGATCAGCGCACGTAAGGCGTTGGATGCTGGTTTAGAGCTTGGTTTATTGGGTGAGGGTTTTACTGCAGAAAACACACAAGTTTTAGCGTCATACAGTAAATCCAATATCTCAAGTGTTGCTGAGCTTATCTGCAGTATCAATCCTGAAGCCAATATATTTGTTGGTTATGATAACGATGCTGGCCAAACGCTTGAGTCTGGTTTGAATCCTGGCTTACAAGAAGCTTGTCACAACTTTTCATTAAGTGGTGTGTTAGGTGATGTGAGCAAACATGAAAATACACGTATCACCCTACCCCCGGTTTTCCAAAATAAATTATCTGTTTCTGATTGGGATGATGCTCGTCAATATTTAGGTGTTGAACGTTTAGCTGCAGAGTTGGCAAAAGAACTGAATAACGCCGTCAAACGTATAGACAACAAGATCCCTGAAGTTGCGTATGCAATTAACCGCTACAACCGTCAACGCGAAGCTTATGCAACCAAGTTCCCTAATAAAGAATACCAACCGAATTACGGCATTGTGATTGCACAATCAGATGAAAAATATCTGGAATTGCAGAACATACGTGCTAAAAACCAAGCAAATATTGAAAATTACAACGCAAATATTGAAAAGCGTAAACAAGATCTATCAAAAGCTAACTATGATGGACCAGCTGGTACAGGTAGCACGAAATCCTATGCAAAACCAAAGTACCAACCGCCGTCATTTGATAAAGCATTTGATGATAAACCAACTCCAACCGCTACGGCACCCGTATCTACGCCCGTCATGACTCTTGAGGGCATTAAGTCTTATATGGAGATCCTTTCTGAAATTGATGTCACCAAAGTTCAAAATGATGTTTTGAAAGTTGTCGCTACTGCAGATGGCCATCAAAAGATTAAAGCCGGTGATATTGAATTCGAGAAAATGGGTGCCAAAGAACCAACCAGTAGCACAAACCCAAGTATGGATAGCATGCAAAATACCAAAGTACATATTGATGTATCCAAGGACATCAACAAAGATACAGTTAAATTGCAGAGTGTGGATCGTTCGACCATTCCCGAACAAAATCTTCAGCAAGGTATCGATCATCAAAGCTACGCTAAGTCAGCTATCTTTACCGCTTTTTGGCTTCATTCAGCAGAAATGTATAAAGCTAGAAAGTTAATTCATGAAGCTGGTATTAGTACTGCCGATGTTGAGGGTTCAATTGCTGTCGCTGAAGATAAGCTCAATAAAGCTCAGGAAGAAGTTTCTAAGAAGCGGTCGTATCCTGAACTTTTTGTGATTAGTGCGTCTGATAGCGAATACCGTGCGTCAATCATGAAAGTTTTATCTGATTTAGAGGCTGCACATCCAGAGTGGCAGAATCTCAAAACATTTAGAGAAAATCTTACTGATAGGACCATTGCATTTGATCAATTGAATCTGGATACATTGAAGATCAAAAACAAAGTAGTGCATTTGATTGTCAGTAATGTGACCAATGATCAAAACTATCTAAAGGTTCAAGAAAGCCTCACCACCCTTTTAGATACATCGAACAGCTTGTCTTTGGACCGTCAACAAAAGTTCAATCTTGTGAACAGTCTAAGTAAAACATTAAACAACATGGCCAAACTGTTAGATGAACCACCAGTCTTCCAAAGACTGAACGATTTCTTTACTCGTTTTGAAAAGCGTGTAGATGATCTCGTTCTAGGTGATGGTCTAAAGCTGTATGGTATAGAACCGCAGAATTTAAACAAAACTAACGAACGTGGACAGTCGTTCGATATGTAAAAGCAGATATGAAAAAGCCCCGAATATCGGGGCTTCTTTTTGAGTCAATGTTTTCAAGATTAGTGTGGCAATGTTGCCCTAAAATCCAATGCAAAATCAGTTTCACCACGAGGATCGCTATTAAAGAACTTGAAGCCTAAACACTTAATCTCTTTATAGCCCATACTCTCCACCTCTTTTAAGAAGCTCTTATAACCTTCGTCATCCTCTTCATCTGGATCAAAAATTACAGAACTCTCGTCACTCAAGCTGATCAGTACTTCTTCCTTCCACTCGTCATTCACCAACAAATGACCGCCTTTAGGCTCAATCAAACATTGATAGTACATCTCTTGGTTCACCGTATCATTCACGATCAACATATAGTCTGGACTGAATCTACGGCCATCAATAGGACTAAATAACCAGTAGTCTAGCTCATTACGTATTAAGTAAATTTCAGCATCTTTATATTGACGTTTAAGGGCATCAATTTGAGTCGAAATGAATTTTACGAATAGCTTCTCTTCACTCGTACCGTAGTTTTCACTATAAGCATACCAATCGGCACCCTCAACATTAAACTTCAGTTGTTCATTTGGGTGCAACGATTGTGCGATCGCACGTTCGTCTGGAGCATTGACAGTGATTTCACCCGTATCAGGATTTTCAACAGGGAAAGCAACCAAGTAAATGTTTTTCTCTTGCTGAAAAACAGTAGACAGCGATTTAGGTTTAAAGGTTTTACTACCCGTGATACGTGGCATATGACGATCAATAGCCTTACGTACCTCAGGTAAAATTATGCCCAAAAGTAGCTGATATTTTTCATCAATGGTCAGATCGTGAATATCCTTATCTTCAGTATATGAATAGCGGATCTGATAAAGCGGTAGGTAGTTATCGATTAATTCATCCATACTATCTAACCCAACGATATGCTCTCTTAGATAGTTAAATCTAAAAAAGTTCCCTTCAGTCGCAACGAGCGCCTTTTTCAAGACCGGTCGGCTAAAGTATTCTTCAGTCAGATCGATGGTTTTATGGTTAACTTCAGCTTGGATCTGATTCTGTTGCTTGTCGGTCAAGCTACCAGCATGCAATTGGTATGCACTGGCTTTGATTTCACGCTTAAAAGTCGTATCAATCTCAGAATCAGTCGTTTTATTTCTAAATTCTTGCTGATTGACTAAGACAAAACCTTTCTTATATGTCTCACTGTTCATAAAGTCAGATTTAAGCGTGATTGTGTGCTTTTCAGTGGATTTATTAATAATCCCTTCACCTAGAAGCTCTAACTTTAAGTTGTCGTAAAACGTGCCAGTCTTAACAAAGTGGTACATGAACGTTTCAAGTACACGCCCGTATTCATCAATCGCATTGTCAAACTTACGTTTGTACTGGTCAAACTCATAGCCATGTTCTTTATCAAACAAGTCAAGGTTATCATTATTCAAACGATATGATTTATGCAGTTTATATGGGCATAAACGAGCACCACGGCCAATCAACTGAATATCTTGCAGCGATACTTTTTTCGCTGCAGAAATATCAAAGTGAATGATGTCATAGAGACTTAAAACATCCCAACCTTCTGTGAGTGCATCAACTGAAAATATCACCCGATTATAGTTTTTAGGATCATCTAAAATCGGCAACAAAGTTGAATTGGTTTTATCCGTTGAGTTGTAAACAAACGTGTTATCTGAAGAAAAACGAATTTTAATTTCAGAAATAAATGATTTTAAACCATCTCTATCGCTGATCGTGGATAGACCAGACTTCGGAGAGGCAATCCAAGCAAACATTTGACGCAAGAAACGAAAGCTATCTTCAGCGTCTTGCAAATTAGTCTGATTGGTTTCACTTAGCTTTTTCAGATAATCTAAATCTTGTGGCTTAAGTGAATTAATCACCTTATGGAAAAATTCACGGTCTAGCTTGCTTTGTTTAATGTTGGTTGATTTCACCAATATAATTGGGTTGATCGTGACTTGCATATCACGCTCAGCGAATAAACGTCTGTATTCACTCAATACAACGGCATTAATCACCAATAAGCGTTTTTGATCGGCGATCTGAGTTTCAGTGTTGTAAAGGAAGCAAACCGCTTTACTGTAACCTTCCTTATTGAATCTCAAGAAATCGTATTTATAGACTAATTTGTCCTGATACTTCCTATGGATGGCACTATTGCCCAAGTCAACAGTAGCAGTAAACTCCAGCAAAAGATTATCTGGCCGTGCCTTGATTGCAGTATTGACCGAAGTTTCCCAATTGGTAATCGCTTCATCATCTTCTTTTATCTTCTTACGTGTATTCACGTTAAGTCGATGCGCTTCATCTGCAATCAGAACAATTTTATTATTCAAGAAATCTTCTGCAGACAAACCATTTTCTACCTCATTCACAAGTTTGTTGTAGAGGAACGCCGTACTTAAAAACATAAAGTTAATAGCGTTGCCTTGTGAATCTGGAAAGAGTTTGATTTCTTTAACAGGAATAGAACGTCCATTGATTTTCACGCCGTTCTTATTGAAAAGATACTTTTCAAATTGCGGATCAATAAAGTTCATATAGGCCTGTTCAATAATCTGCAATTGATGGACCATAAATATGAAATTACGGTAGCCTTTCTCATATAAAAAGAGAATAACAGCAGCCATGGTGAGCGTTTTACCGGCACCAGTTGACATATTGAAAAGTAAGTGTTTGGCTTTAGTCGGATCTTGATCATAGATCCAGATAAAATGCTTTACAGCCTCTTCTTGATACCCCCTTAAAGTACGCGACAAGTTATCAGTGATATAGCGAGGGATAGTAAAGTTTTTAGCCCACTCAATGTATTCACTGTCGTTTTCAATACGATAATATAGGAAGTCTTTTAAGGTATCTTTTACCAATGTTGGGCTTAATCTAGACATTAGGTGCACCATAAAACTTATCAGTGAGCGCAATCTCTTCCTGAGTGACTTTGAATTTTGAATCCAACATATCTGCATGGTTTAGATATAGCTGGTTTTCATCCAAAACTTGCAATAAAAGCACTTTACGATCGTCTAGTGATAAAGCCCTAAATGATTCCTCACGCTCAAAGTCTTTTTTATCAAACCAAAACTTTAAAAAGGCATTCTGAGCCATTTCATTATAAATACTGTCCAGCTCACCTTTACTTGTTGCAGCCAAGATTCCATCTTGATAGGCCTGGTTATAGCGCTTCAGTTCAAAATAAACAAATGAACCGCCACCATTCCAATTTACAAGTTTAGAGATACCGCCGTCCTCACCGTTTATTACGCGTTTTAAGCGTGTTTTGGTGATTTCATCAATATAGTCCATCTGCTCAATCGCAATCCATTTGCGACCCAATTTATGCGCCACAGCAGCCGTAGTACCCGAACCTGAGAAAAAGTCGAGCACAAGATCTCCTTCATCCGTGGCGATCTCAATAATACGCTGTAAAAGTAGTTCTGGTTTTTTCCCATTCGGGAACAATACACCACCCTCTTTTGTTAAATTGTTCAGCGGAAAGCCATCCCAAAAGGTGCCAGCTTTTTCAAGCTTGAAGATATATTTCCCTCTTTTGACCGCAATATCACTCAACCAAGCAATTTGATCGCACTTGGCACCCTTGTAATAGACAGTCGTTACCTTATTTTTGTTTTTTCCAGATCTAGGCACATATTCAATGCTTAATAGCTCATGATCCCCGGTTACACCTTCCATCACGCGTGTTCTAATTGAGCTTTGAGCATTCGTGTCGCGCATAATCTTATCAAAGTACTTCAGATAGCATTCAGCTTCAGTCAGGTTTTCTTCTTCCATCACCTTTTTGATCGGCTCTAGAACCACACCTTTATGCGTATAAACCTCAATCGGCTCACCTGAACCATCTGTTAATGTCTTAATGTGCTCTTTGGTACCAACGCTTTTTAAGATACGCGTATACTTCCAGCTCTTTTTAAGCTGCTTCATGGTTTCTAGATATTCAAACAATTCTACTTCGTCATAGAAATCGTTGAACTTTTTAAAACCATTCTCACTATTCATATTTTTGGTGTAAATCAAAATATATTCGATATTTTTCTTCAGGCGCTTGTCTTCGCCACCACCAGAAGCACCAGACGTTTGTTTCATTTTTACTGAAACTTGGTTTAAGTAGTTTTCACGACCAAAGACTTCATCTGCTAAAACTTTTAGATATGCTTGTTCATTGTCATCACATTGAATGAAAACCAGGCCATCTTCTTTGAGCAAATCCTTTACGACTTCCAAGCGATTTTTAATAAATAATAACCAAGAAGAATGTGTAAATGTGTCGTTATATTTGAATCCATCGTTCTCAGTATTGTATGGATATATATACCTATATTTAATAAAAATTAAATAATTTATTGTTTTATAAATAAATAGACCTCTTGCGTTAGTCAAAATTTAATCAGTGATAAGCGTTGATTTTTAAATAAATATCAACATCTAAAATAGTCATTAAAGATACTTTCGCAAGAGGTCTAATATAAATATTAAAATTACATAAACAGAATATTACGTTAAATTAATAAAAGATCTATGGCTATTTTGACCGTAAATTTACACTGATAGTTTTCTAAAAACAGTAATAAATACAAATAGAATTTTCTCTCGAGATACTAGCAAGTGATTCGAGGTGAGAACATCTAAACATCTGACTAAAGTTCAGTGATTGACCTAAGCTATTCAATCATTTTAGTGTACTAACACTGCTTTGTTAAAAATGATGATTAGGTCGTATAAAGTTGTTTTTTTAAGCGGGCTATGCGGTTTCTAAACCCTTCTATACTACGTTCTAAACGTGCATAGCTTGCTGTATTTTTATCTTTGCGACATGTTTGGATATAGCTAAATTCTTTGAGTTCTGCCTCAAGTTCTTGAATTTTTAGTACCGTGGCAAGTTTTTTATCCCATTGAGCTAATAAATTGGCTTCTCTGTATTTGAAATAGTCTTCATCGATCATTGCCGTCCTTCTTTTAATTCGCTCATAAAATAGGCATATCAACCCAACCCTACGATAACATAAGCAATTAATTAATATTTCATTATATATGCCGGCAATAAACCATGACTAGCAATTAACTTCAAATAATTACATAACACGCCCTGTATGAGTTTGTAAAAAATTCACCATTAGCAAGTGAAATTCGTGGGTACAAGTTCGTTTTGATATTGGTGAAAAAATACAAGAACTTCTTTCCGTTGCCGAAGATCAATTTGAGCAATATAAATCAAAACGAACAACTATTTGGCGAAATAAACTGATCAATACTATGAAAGGTTTATTGAATGAATGCTTACCTCAAGCTCAATATTCAGCTATATCATCTACTGTTACCTTATCTGATGATATATTCAAAAATATAAAACAAGGTATGGAAGATGAAGGACTGTGGAATGAGGAATTAGAGCAAAAGCTTTTTTTTGCATCTCAAATACAGCTTTCATATTTGTAATCTATAAGGGAGATATTAAATTTCCCTTTTTATAGCTTACGATAGGCTTACATTGCACAAACTTCCTGAAAAGCCATTCATTGATATTTTATGTATAAGTTGCTGTTTTGTAATTACAATATTTTAAATTTAAGCTCACTTATGCCACATACCTTAATCAGTTTATAAATTATATGGAAGAGTTCCCCCTTACCGAATTTCCACCGCTGAAACAAACTTGTTATAAAATATCAAAAAACTTCACAGCCATGTTATCTAATCTCTCTTTCACTACCTCCCAATCAGGCATAACTTGATTCAATAGTTGGTAGAAACGCTCACTATGATTATGTTCAACCAAATGACAAAGTTCATGCAGAATCACATAATCAATGCAGATTGTAGGCGCTTTAACTAGATGAGGATTGAGCGTAAGTAAACCTGATGGGGAGCAGTTTCCCCACTGTGTTCGCATGGTCATCAAACGAATATCAGGGTAATTTTCAACCCATAAAGCTTGTTCTAGAATATGTTGCAAACGTGCTTCGAATATGACTTTTGCTCGGATTCTATACCATTCATTTAAATAAGATTTAATACTTTCAAGACCCATATCCAAGGTGTTTACTTCCAATCTTCCTCTTAGAAGTTTTACACCTTTTGGCTTGGTATCATCATGAATCACTTTCAATTGATATTGTTTACCTAAATAAAAGTGGCTTTCACCACTTTTATATTTGCGAGGCGTGATAAATCTACTTTGTTCACGGAACTCTCGTAATTGTTTATAGATCCAACGACTACGCTGCTTTACCGCTTCAATAATTGTTTGATCATCTGTATTTAACGGTGTTGATACAACCACCCGACAATCAGCATAGACTTTAATCAGTATCTTTTGAGTACGACTAGGACTTTCAAGCACCTCAAAATCAATAATTTCATCACCATAAACAATGCTTAACTTTCTCTCTGGCAGCGTATTCATCCTAGAGCCCATTTAAACCAACCCGAGTAATTTGTACGATCATTTCTACAATTTTTTTTGCTTGATCCATACCACTCCCAATGGATTTACATTCACGGAACATCTGAGGTAATAATTTTTTACGGATATCCGCTTCAATATTTTGCGGATTGATGGAGTTTTCAGCCACAGAGCTCATCACAGAACGATCAACCTCGAAAGCGAGTTCAATCCACTTATCTTGATTCTGTTGATTTGTTATCGAGAATGCTTCAGGTAATAGCTTCTTAAAGACCCCGTAATAAGCTTGAGCATGCTTATTACCACTGAACACATCGGGAATTTCATCTAAACGACGAGCTTCAACTTGTTCTTCAAACTCTCTAAACAACATGTGTTGCTTCAATGGGTGATCAAACTCTTTCTCTGCTTCTTCAATGACTTGACGTAACAGCTTAGAGAAAGCCTCCTGAGCATAAGGATCATCACGCAATTGTTGCTCAATCATCTTAGTTACACGAGTTTTAATGATATCCGTTTCATTACGTGTTTTCTCTTCACTCCAATCTTCAGGCTGAGCTATTTTACCCATCTTGCCAACTTCATAAACCCCATCAGGGTCCTTAACTTCAATGCCCACAACATGCTTATCAATCAGTTTTTTGACTTGCTCTGCATACTGATCGTAGTCAACAGTCTCCCCAGCATCTCGTTTCACAATTTGACGCAAGCTTGTAAATAGTTTGACTGTTTCTTTGTAGTGCTGACGATCTGCATCAGAAAAGCTTTTATCTTCAAAGAAGGTTGCTGACTGCAACGCAACTTTTAAACAACTTGCAAACTCTGTAAGTGCTTCATAAAAATCATCACGAACTTTTAAGTGAATATCGACTAACTCACCCTTACGTTCTTCAATACGAGGAACTAAAACTTGGCGTAACTGCTCTGGATCATTTTTATTTTTAACATCAGCAAAAATTGCCCAAAGTGCTTTATACAAACGAGGTAATCGTTTGTATTCAGAACTCATTTGAGTATATAAGCCTGTAAGATCGTTAATATCATAACCACCTTGGGTACGAGCAGCGAGATCTTGGTAATCAAGAATTGTGGCATCCAATTCTTTTAAAATACCGCGATAATCAATTAATAAACCAAACTTTTTCAATGGGTGAAGTCTGTTTACACGCGCAATTGCTTGAATTAAATTGTGCTGTTTTAAATTTTTATCAATATAAAGAACAGCATTTTTAGGTTCATCAAAACCTGTTAATAGCTTATCTACTACAATCAATAACTTAAGGGATTCATCTTTTTCAAAGCGTTCGATGACTTGTTTTGTATAGGATTGTTCATCTTGAGTACCGACATTCTCTTTCCACCATTGAGTCACTTCAGGGGTAGTTGATTCATCAACATCAGTATTACCTTCACGACTATCGGGTGGACTCATGACCACTGCCGATTCAAATAGACCAGCTTCATCCAAATATTTTTTATATTTAATCGCTGAGGCTTTACTGTCACAAGCAAGCTGACCTTTTAAACCATCATCAATATTTTTAACAAAATGATTGGCAATATCTAATGCAATCAGGCGAATACGGTCATCAGCAGTATAAAGCTGACCTTTTCTCGCAAATTTACGCTTTAAATCTGCTTTTTGCTGATCTGTTAGCCCTTCTGTAATACGCTCAAACCATGTATCAATTGCTCGCTCGTTTACGTCTAAATCAGGGATACGTTCCTCATACAGCAAAGGTGTTACAGTTTTATCTTCCACCGCTCTTTGCATCGTATACGCATGCACAATAGGACCAAACTTATTTACAGTCTTTTCATTTTTAAGTAATGGCGTACCTGTAAATGCCACGAATGCCGCATTTGGAAGTGCGAGTTTCATACGCACATGGTTTTCACCACCTTGGCTTCGATGCCCTTCATCAATCAAGACAATGAAGTCTGAGCTTGTATTGACACATTCAGGAAGTTTGGTTGCAGAGTTAAACTTCTGAATCAAAGAGAACATGATTCGCTCTGTACCCTTGCCAATTTGTTCAGCCAAGCGTTTGCCTGAAGTCGCCATGGCATTTTGCTTGTCTCTTTTTCCTGCCAGTTCACCACCTGATACAAAGGTTTTACTTAGTTGATCTTCTAAATCGACACGGTCAGTGACAACCAAGATACGGCATTGTTTTAAATCTTCATGCAAGATCAAGGCTTTACTGAGAAAGACCATAGTAAAAGACTTACCTGAGCCCGTTGTATGCCAAATCACACCACCTTCACGACCACCCTTGCTATTCTTAGTACTAATACGCTCAATGAGGCGTTTGATACCAAAGATTTGCTGATAACGGGCAACAATTTTTCCTGCTTTCTTATCGAAAAGCGTATATAGGCGAACCATTTCGAGTAGTCGTTCAGGCTTTAATAGACTAATAAGCAGTTGATCTTGACCTGTAACAGCTAAGTCTCCACCTGCAATTAGGTTTTCATACCAATTTAAGTCATCGACTGGACGATAAGAAAATAGGCTCTGTTTTTGTGAAGCAGTTAATTTCTTATTTTTAAGCGCATACATCTCTGCATCAGAAATATCTTCTTCTCGCCACGCTGCCCAAAACTTAGCAGGAGTATTACATGTGCCGTAACGCCCTTCATGTCCATTTATAGAGAGTATCAGTTGGCTATATGCAAACAGATGTGGAATTTCATCAGGTCGCTGATTACGAAGCGTCTGAGAAATGCCTTCATTAATCGTTGGACCTTTCTTAGCCTGACTATCAGGGCGTTTTGCTTCAATTACTCCTAAAGGAATACCATTTACAAAGCAAATGATATCGGGTCTACGTGTATCTACACCACCTGAGCGTGTGACAGCAAATTCTTCAGTGTATGAAAAGTCGTTGTTATGAATGTTATGCCAATCAATCAATGGAATCGTAGGGCTAACTTTTTTCCCGTTTACAAATTCGGTGACAGGAATGCCGTAGAACAAATGGTCATACATTTTTTCGTTGGCGGTCAGTAGCCCTTCATTCAAAGCAGGACTACATATTTCAGCAATTAAGTTATCAACTGATTTTGGCGATAGTGGATATTCTTGACCCGCAAATGGAAAAGTACGTTTCGAAAGTTCTTTACGCAGGATTTGGCGTAATACCACTTGGTCTTGTTTTCCATCACGGGCAACGAGTGCCTGTGATGGGGATAAGAATGACCATCCTAAGTTAGTCAACAAGGTTAGAGCAGGAATCTTTCCACTATATTCTTCTTGAAACCTTGGATTATAAATATTCACGCATTCACCCTAAAATGACTTTATCTTGTACTTTGTTTAAATAACTTTATGAGATTCCTAAATTTTGGTTTAGTTCATCCAATAGTCTTCATCTTTCTCTAACCAATTTTCATCAAAACCATAAAATTTCAATAATTCATTTGGACATTTCTTTAATACTGCTTCAATGCGCTCTAACCAATCATATTCATGATTAAACTCCTTTAAGAACAGGAATAAAATACAGATATAATTATAGAGTTGATGCTGGGTCTTTAGAGGAGCTTTTTTACCCTGTTTAGGCGGAAAGGCAAATGTTCTGTTAAATAAACGCCCTTGATGCGCACAGACATTGCGTAAGTAGGTCAACGCATGTAACCATGACTCCAATAACTCTGGTGACAAGTCAAACTGTTTTGAAACCTGTTTACGATCTTTACTCTGCACCAAATGCTCATATAACTTAGACCATGAGCCTAAAGGTAAAACCTCAGCAATCATCCAACATGGCGGGTATTCTGGTGTGACATAAGCCTGATAATAATGATGTATGAAAGTTTCTCTGAGCTTTTCTTTTTCACTACCAGCATCTGCTTTTTTAGCAGTAAATTGCTTAATCTTGCCCAAAAAATCTTGATGTTTAAATTGATCAGAGCTTTGGAACAAATTTTCATCTAAGAACCAATGAGAGCTATTATACTTAATCGATAATTCATGATTAATAACATTTCTTACTTCGACTTCAATACGGTCTATTGCCGCTAAAATCAGACTACGTAATTCAGCATCAATCATACTCATATGAATTAAAGTAACTAACTCAACATTAGGCTGATATGTACTTAACCTTTTGCCAGTTTCATCATATTGTCGAAAAGCCAGTCCATAGCCTTTTAATCGGTAATAGCTGATCTGTTTAAGGTGGCGTAGTGCAGCTGTCTGATCTGTAATCTTTAGACCATCAGATTCTAACTTTTGTAATAATTCTGGGTATGTTTTTGGGTCTTTTGAAAAAGTTTTAGTCATAAAAAAACCCACACTGGTACGCTTAAATCAGAGGCGCTGTGGGTGTTGTTAAACATATTATGCTTACCCATAGCCGAAATTGCAAGATGCTTTTGTAAATTCAATAAGAATATACGTATTTGTGGTGTTACATTTTCTTTATAAAGAAAATCAAAAAATAGCACCAACATATTAAATTTCAAATACTTTTTCAAAAAATCCCCCTTTAATTTTAAGCAAATCTAGTGCTTAAGCAGCTTAAAACTCAGCTGATAACGATAAAACTCAATATTCTGAGCCACACTCAAAGCACGACGAATTCTTAAGTCATCTTCAAGTGCAATGATGACCCCTTTTACCTGCTGATCTGCCTCAGCCAACTCATCTTTGACATAGCCCATATAGCGTTGAATTTGCCCCACAACACGATCACTTGCACGACCACGTTTAAGTTCAACAACAAGCAACGTCTTTTTATCCTTACTGATAGCCAAGATGTCGATAGGACCTGTATCCGATGGATACTGTTGGCCGACCAATTGACCATCTTCGGTATAAATGTCGTATGTTGCACCCAACTCAGTTTTAGACCAATTCTCTACCAAGAAATGCTCTAAATGCTTTTCTAAAGCAAAAGCTGTTGGGTCTTCGAGCACTTCATCAGGCTCGAGATGCTCAACTGTTTCTTTACCATCAATAAGCGTTTTAAGCTCTGCTGCATACTTGGTTAGATTGCAAACTGTACCTGCCGCTGATGAGTTTTTTAACTCCTGAGACATCAGTTCTCTAGGTAAAGTCTGTTCAAACCATTCAACTTTTCTGCGATGGCTTAACTCACCAGAAGGCACGTAGTAATAGTCTGAAATGACTTTACCCACTAAGTAATGACCATCTCCACGAGGTGTAAGGATAATGTCGCCCTGTTTAATTCCCTTAGAAAGGGTATGCAACATGCCACATGCTAAGCCTGCCGAAATCTTCGTTTTGTCAGGTAAAGCATTAAGATAAACAGGAATAAAACGATGATTAAACTCACGCCAATCATCAGGCAATGCATGTGTTAAGTCTTGGTCAATGTTCCAGTTGGCGGCAATAAAGCCGCCTTCTAGAAACTCTTGAGCAAATACAGACTTCGCACCCGCCATAATGCGGTAATAGCTAGGGTTGATTTGCATCATTAAGCAGCCACCTTGACACGTTTTTTACCTGTCAAAAGTTGTTGCATCAGTGCTTTCTTCTCTTGCTTTAAGCAATCAAGTTTTTTCTGTAAGGTCTCAATCTCTTGATCTGCCAGAGAAAGAACCTCAGCAATTTTTTGTTGTTCCTTCAGATTTGGTAGAGAAATTACCAAATTTGAAAAAATTGAAATCCAATGTCGTTGATGTCCTCCAATATTGAATTTCAACATTTGCATTGCTTCGAATACAAATTTAATTGAAACCCCTTTTTTAGCAGTCAAGATTTTCATAGCACTTGATTTTGCTTTAAATGGAAAGTTCACATACTTACTATCGGTTGTAAAATCATCAAAAATAATTACAGGCAATTGATCTTGATAAATCCCTGAAATCTCATTGGTATAACCCAAAATGAATGTTTTACCCGCTGTTAAAACAGGAGTTTTATAACTATCACTATAAGCAGTGGACTCCACCAAATAAGGTGTTGGCTGTTGATAGTCAAGAAGTAAGCCTAATTCAATACGTTGCCATTCATCACTGAACTCAACACCCTTCTCATCACGCAAACGCTTCTTACCCGTCAGCAATTGTTGCATTAATGCTTTTTTCTGCTGTTGGCTATTTTTAAGCAGTTTTTCAGTAGCCGAAATCGTTTGATCCCAAGTAGAAAGAATTTGAGTGATTTCCTTTTGTTCCGTTATCGATGGCAGTAAAACATTAACTTTTGCTAAATCTTTTTGACCAATGTTGGCACGAACCGCTCCCTGACCAAGTTTAATAGCTTGTGTTCTATACATCTCAGCTTGAAACAAAAATGATGAATATTCAGGATATATGTCATTTGATTTTGGACGACCTCGAATGACAAACCCACCAAAAGTAGCAACGGCATCATCTAAATAAACAGCAGCCATTGCTATTTCATCAAATGTCTCTGACGTTCTATTAAAAAGAACATCTCCATAATGCAATTTATACGCTATAAGTTCTTTATCTGAGACTTGTACCCGACCTATGATTTTGTTTTCAGTAAGAATATTGTTACCAAAAACGTCCATTACATTTACAAATTTATACCCCCTTCCATAATGTTCTTTCTCGGTATTTAATCCATTTTTAAAATCAAATAAAGAACCTAGATCAACTTGTTTCCAACCATTAGGCACCATAACCCAACTCCTCTAAATACTTCGCCATTTGCACTTCAAGCTCAGCAAGTTGAGTTTTTAACTGCTCACGCTCAGCACGTACAGCAACCAAATCAATCTCAGCTTCTTCTTCAAAGGTATCCACATAACGAGGAATATTGAGGTTGTAATCATTGTCTTTGATTTCCTGCAAAGTCGCCAAATACGCATATTTATCTATACTTTCACGAGTACGATAGGTTGCAATAATCTTGGCAATATTCTCTTCAGATAAGTTGTTTTGGTTTTTACCTGACTTAAACTCACGGCTTGCATCAATAAACAAAACCGAATCATCAGACTTTTGCTTTTTGAAAATTAAAATCGCAGCAGGAATACCCGTACCAAAGAATAGTTTTTCAGGTAAACCAATTACCGCATCTAATAAGTTTTCGTTAATTAACTTCTCACGAATCTTACCTTCAGATGAGCCACGGAATAACACACCATGTGGAACCACAACACCCATACGACCCGTAACAGGTTTTATCGTTTCGATCATGTGTGAGATAAAGGCATAATCACCTTTGGTCTTTGGCGGTAAACCACGACGGAAACGGTCAAACTTATCGTTTTCAGCATATTCATACCCCCAATTATTCAATGAGAAAGGCGGGTTTGCTGTTACGATATCAAACAGCATTAAGTCGCCATTCTTATCCAATAGTTTTGGATTAGTAATGGTATCGCCCCACTCAATTCTGTGGTTATCTTCGCCATGCAAGAACATGTTCATCTTCGCCAATGACCAAGTTGAACCAATGGCTTCTTGCCCGTAGAGTGCGTATTCTTTGCTCTTGTGATTTGCTACAACTTTACGACCACACTTCATTAACAGTGAGCCAGAGCCACATGCAGGGTCACAAATACTGTCGCCTTTCTGCGGATCAAGTAACTCTGCGATTAAGTCAGACACTTCAGGTGGCGTATAAAATTCACCTGCCTTTTGACCACCACTCGCAGCGAAGTTTTTAATCAAAAACTCATAACCGTTACCAATCACATCAAGTGAACCAACACGGCTTGGTTTCAGATCCAATTCGGGTACAGCAAAAACTTCTAAAAGATCTTTCAGAATGGTATTTTTTTGCTTTTCTTCACCCAATTTATCAGTATTAAACGAGATTTCTTGGAAGACACTTTTGCCTACATCTTTGAGCTTTGTCCCATTGGCTTCTTCAAGCGCATGTAAAGCTATATCAATACGTTCACCATTGCCGGGCTCAAAGCGACGCTCATGCAAGGTATAGAAATTTGATTCACGAGGCAGGACAAAACGCTCGCTTTTCATTAATTCTTCGATGAGCTCAGGTTCATCGCCATGTTCATTTTTATAATTATCGTAGTGATCTTGCCATACATCAGAGATGTACTTTAAGAATAACATAGTCAAAATATAGTCTTTGTAGGTATCTGCACTCACCGTGCCACGGAATACATCACATGCCGACCAAAGGGCTTTATTGACGGTATCTTGATTGATTTGAGTAACCATTATTTGTTTCCTTGGAGCAGTTGTTTAAACATGCCCATCATCATTTGTTCACGATTTTTAAGTAATTGTTGGGTCAAGATCTGCTCTTGCTCCCAAATACGGTTTAATTCGATTATGCGTTGCTGAATATCCAAGCTAGGGATTTCAACTTCAAACTGGTTGACTGTAGATACGCTAAGCATTGGCATCTTAGAGCCCTGACTTTCTTTCCGTAACTCGTATTGCACATGAGGTTGGTTTAAGTACCAGCATAAGTATTCAGGCACTACATTTTGATTTGGCATTATTATCAAAAACTGGCTACTCACAATTAAGGGTAATGCTTTTGATTGATCTTGATTGCCTACAAAATAATGTGCCTTGAGATACTCTCCACGACAGGGCAGCAACACAGACTCAGGCGACACGATTGCGTTATCTTTACCTTGCCAATCAATTTGCGGTAAAGCATCTGCAAAAAGCGTATAACTACATGTATCCGTTGCTATGTTACGAATGTCTTTGATCTGCAATACGTGGGCATTGCCAGACTCAACTTCCTCGATCTTTTCTCGAAATGTAAAGCCTGTACGAATCTCTGTAAGGTCGCTCAGTTTTAAGAATCTCTTTAACTTTGCCATAAATATTTACTCAGAAAGGGATTGAGCCATCCTTGGCTCACATATTTAAGAAGCTTTGCCTAAGTTTTCTTTAAGCCAAGTAGTAACATCTTTCATTCCCTTTGAATCAAGGTTGTACCAAGCTGCCTCATTTTGTAAGCGAGTCACTAATAAGCCATCATTACCATCCATGACTTTGAATAATTCCTCTGCAATTTGTGATGGTGTTTTTTCAGAGACAATTAACCAACATGACTCCAGTGGATGACACCAATTGCCTAGAGACCTAATTTTTTCATAAAGCTCATCATAGTTACGTTGTTTACGCAGGTCATAATTGATCTGATATACTTTCATTTGTTCTGAACTCCTAATATTTAGTCGTGTTAATGGTTTTGAACTCGATGACAGGCGGCCACCTGTCATCCTTATTTTTTGCAGTAGAACATCTATTCAAACCAGCTAAATAGCATATTATGTTGCTGATAGTACTATGTCAATTAAAATTACAGTAGATTATCTACGTTTTTTATTTAATTTATAACCTTTTGTTAAATAATTAATTTTCTAAAAGTTCGGTAATAAGTGTTGAGGATGAATCTTCAATATTTTTGCAATCTCATATAGTTTTTCGACAGTTAGATTTACTTCCCCACGCTCAATTCTTCCCATGTAGCTCCTATCTATAGAGCACTGTAGGGCCAAGAACTCTTGAGTCATGTTTAACTCTATTCTTTTATTACGGATTAATTTCCCAATTTTTATAGATAATTCTGACATGTTCGGCGTCAACTATCTTGGCCGGTTCGCGTCAATTATGATGGCCGGTTAGGTTTTCTCATTTTTCCTACTTCCAGCTTGTTTTAACTGATGTTGTTTTCGATAGCTTTCTCCTTCTAATTCTATAATTGTCGCGTGGTGGATCAGCCGATCTATGGCCGCTACCGTCATCATGCTGTCTGGGAAGATCTGATCCCATGCACTAAACGGGTGATTGGCTGTGATGATCAGGCTACCGCTTTCATATCGATGCGCGATAAATTCAAACAGTACCTGGGTTTCTGCATCGGTTTTTTTCACATAACCAATGTCATTTATCTGACCACCCGATATTTCAAAATAAACGGGAAGCCCACCGCTATCTACAGCGAGATGAATTTTTGTAGAACTCCCACCCCGACTTTTTCCTATCGCTTCATCTGAACTGCTTGCGGCTCCGCTACTGTCTTGATGCGCTTTGACAATACTTCCATCAATAAACAACCATTCTGGATCATTATCGGACGATATGCTTTGAAACCATTTTTGTAACACACCTTTCTTTGACCAAAGGTTAAAGCGCTTAAATACAGAGTTCCAACGACCGAATCTTTCAGGCAAATCTCGCCACTGAATGCCTGTGCGCATACGATAAAGTATGCCTTCCAGTGTATTTCGGTGTTCATATTTATTGTAAACACGCCCTGTCTCTTTAAGTATTTGCTTTAGGGCTTCCTAGGCGTTATCTGTTAGCATTGTCCTTGGCATAGCAACGTCCGTTCTCGGTGGTATTTTTGATTTTTGGCGAAACCATTATACCTTGTTGCTATGCCGTTCATTTTTCACTCAAAGATCAACAGCCTCTAGTAAGGCACGTACTTGAAGCACTTAAAAGATAAAAATAAAGGCTCTCTAATGTGTTTAGGAGCCATCTAACTTATAGTTGTTTCGGGTGAGGCTTATTTGTTTTTGTGCTCCAGTGCTGTAAGTGATGTACCTACGATAAATATAGACACGACAAACAAGCCTAAATCTTTTAGCAAAAACTGGCCAGGAACCACAGAGATCGCAGGAAACCCAAGAGATGCCTCAAAAACACCGGGTGTAGTCAGCATGAACGACAATGTCGTAAAAAAGAGTCCGGTTGAAAGTACACCGCCCAAGATTGCGAGCTTAGGGGAGAAAACTCGTGCAGCGATTAACAGGCCAACTGAAATTTCAAGCACACCCAGAAAATTTGAGAATCCTTGAATGCTGAGGAAGCTATACATCCACGAAAGCAGAGGGCTATTACTAACAAAACCATGTATACCGTTTGCTTCGTAGCTAGTGAATTTCATGCCACCAAACCACAAATATATTATCGTCATGGCAACGTAGATGCCACCTATACCAAACTTAGTGATTTTTGCACCGAGATTATTACTAAGGGTATTGGTAGTCTGGACACCATTTTCAATTTCGGGAATAGTCATCTTATATCTCCAATTATTTTTAGCCATGTGGACTCACTCTATGTAGCCCACTAAAATGATATGACTCTTGAGAAAAACTATATGTTTACTCGAGTCGAACCTAACTTAGGTAATTGCTGTAGTTGAGCACCAATGGATTAGACATCAATGCCTAGTGGTTGAACGGCCGGGAAGTCGACCTCGGTCTGTGTCACTTCGTTAACGTAGTTAGTGAAAGTGTTCAGGGCAACAGCCAACAGAATATCCACTACATGTGCATCACTGTAGCCAGCGTTCAGCACCGCTTGGACCTGGTCATTGCTGACTTGCCCGCGCTGGCGGACTACGGCGGCAGCAAAACGCACGGCTGCGTCGGCCTTAGGGTCATTTGATGCACCGCTGCGGTTGGCAGTGAGTTCAGCATCATCAAGCTTGGCCACCTTACGGCCTAGGAAGGAATGGGCAGCAAGGCAATAATCGCAGCCGTTGATCTCAGCGACGGCTAGGGCAATACGCTCAAGAGTCGCTGTACCCAAGCCGCCCTGTGCTGATGCTGCGCTCAATTGCAGGTAGCCAGTCAGCGCAGCAGGGCTGTTGGCAACGACGCGGAACATGTTAGGAACGCGGCCCAGTTGTTTTTCCACAGCCTTGAGTGAGGTATGGGTAGCAGTAGGCGCGGCGTCGATTGTGGTAGGGGTGTTCAAACGTGACATAAATTTCTCCTAGTGATTTGAAAGACAGCACGCTGTATTGGCGTGGAATAAATTGTATTTAAGAAGGTTCTGCTTGATAATCCGTTGCTATCAGACAGCTCATCTTCACGTCTTGCGCAGTCGCCATTTCAGTGCCACTACACACCTTCGTTGACGTCACGCCGTCCTGATTTCTAAGGAGGTCTTCGAGACTCCAAAAACACCCTCCGGCAACGATCACATTATTTATTTTTCATAAAGCCTCCTTGGTTTTTATCTATTTACTAATGGAACTGAATTTACAGCATGTAAAATAGATATAACATGCTCAATAGTTCGTATAATGTGACTTATTAGACAGTTTACGTAGGGGCTATGTATGGATGCAGACTTTGGATATCAGATTAAAAGAGTTGTGAAATTAAGGGTTCACGAAAAACTGCAAATATAGGGCAAATCAGATTGTCTATACCCATAATTTAGAGCGCCCGAGCATCAGGAACTCACTGAAAGCAGACGTTTCTGAAAATAAACAAGGCACAGCGCTTGAAAATTTCGAGACATCAACGTTTTGCCAAAAGGCTAAAAATGCGTGCACTACTCATTTCGCATTTAAAGAGAGCATCGGTTATTAGGCAATAACGATGTGGCCAAAATTTGTCGACCACTACACTATCTCGTAAACGAGTTTGATAGACGTCAACTAGTACGTATTTTTAGTGTAAGGTCATATTAATGCACGATGCTAAACTCTGCTGTGAGCTAGGTAGGATGTATAAATACCATAAATATTTCAATGCTTTACTTTTTAAAGCTCAAGTGAGTTACTCAGTTCCGACTGTTGGTGGCAGATTTGGAATCTCGCGATTTGTCTTAAATGTCAGCCAAGCAAGTCTCTCGCTAATAAAGTGTTGACTATCCCTGACAAAGTAACAATTTCTTGCCATAATCAGACTTAAGCACTTTACTTAGAGTGTATGTGCGCCGCTTAATGCATCAATGCTGCTAATTCCCTGATTGACATCAATCACTTTGTTTCCTGTTTGATACTCTGAGATAAACAAGATCGAATGATGCAAAAGGGGACTATTTAAATACTGAGGGAACAAATGGCAGTAGATTTGAGCATAGAAACCGCTCTGCTCCTAGAGCGCTGGCAAGGCATTGTAAACTCGATGGCTCAAGTCGCGGAAGTGCCTTGTGTGCTGATTAATCGATTAGATAAAAACGAAATTTGTCAGGCTGTTGGCAGTGTGTCAGTACCAACTTTTTATTGCGGTGAACCTGTTCCATTGGCACTTAACACTTATTGTTCCCAAGTCATTTCCAGTAACCAGCCATTACTAGTTGAAAATGCAATCGGTACCCGATATGAAAACAATAACCCAACATTTGCAGCAGGCTTTAGTTATTACTATGGCCTGCCATTGCTTTGGCCTAGCGGAAAAACTTTCGGTACTTTGTGTATGTTGGACTTTTCAAGCCCAGATCGGGCATCACAACACTGTTCCTTACTCACACTTTTTAAGCAGGCCATTGAATACGATTTACAGATGCTTCAACAACAGCAAGATCTGCTAAAGCGTGAGCAACAAGCAGACAAAAAATTTATACAACTATTCAATGAGATGTCAAATAGGATAAGACCGGTAACTAATAATAAGTTGCTTCAATCTGAGTTGTTTGTACTTTTGACAAGCCAATACCAATACTGGCATCAGGAACTGGATAAGCAGCTTAATCAAACCGTCCTGACTGATGAAAACTCCATTCATATAGCGGCACTGGTTCGAATTTGGTCAAATTTGTTGGCGATTGCCCATGAAACAGAATGGTTGAGAGCTACGGCAGTTCTAGAACCTTATAGTTGTGATGCTGTTGCGTCACTGGTCAATGCAACTCCATTATTAGAACAAGCAGTGTATAAAACAGCGCTGACCCTTGGTGCTGATCTCGTTTTGAGGAGTCATTTGCCTAATCCACTGTTACTAAGTGGGAAACCAGAGTTATGGTCTCTGATAGGACTAGCTATCACGAGCTTTTTAGTTGTTGGCGCCAGCGGTACAAGTATAACTATTTTTGTCAGTAACCGATTAAAAGGTAAGTACAGAGTTTTGGAATGGTCCCTTCTTGTAAAAGGCCAGACGATGCCGCTGCGTTTTACCCGCGATAATCAAGCGCTTTATGGTTTTGCAACAGTATGTGCCGAGTTAGCGGGTGCTGTTCTTGAATCTGGTGAGTGGCAATTAACTGAGAGTCTTCAGCAACAGAGTCGTTATCTCAACTCAAATCGTGATCACGTTGACGACATTGAAAGCAGGAATGCTTCAAGAACTGCTAATGGCATAACCAGGCTTATCTGCTTATCGATACCGGTGATGGGAGACGATTTATAAACACTCAGCGATGATCAGCGAAGTTGTGTTTTAGTTTTCTTGTTGGCACTACATCCGGTATGGCGGCCTTTAATCTGAGAGTGACACTTGGGATAACTGAAAAACTGGCTGTGATTCTGCTGAACGGAGCTTGGTGCTAAGCATGTTGGCGTCATTCAAAGCAAGGTCAACACTGCTATTAACGTTTACGATTATCTGACGGACGTGCTGCTGCGCGTCAACCAACATCCAGTAAGCAAGGTACATGAACTAATGCCGAAGTTACGGAAAGCTCAGTTCGAAAGCGCATTACAGCGTTCAGCTCTATTTAGCAATCCCGATGCTTCGGTAAAATAAACCACGGAAAATGCTCCGGAGGCCGCATGCACACTAAATAGATGACGTTAGACGAAGAGTTGGATTTAAACGAGCAAATTATAGAGCCTGCGACCGGAAAAGCCAAAAGTTTATAAATACAGCTAAAACTCAAATCAAGCAGGCGAATATTGTACAAAACAATACCATTGCTACAGAGATAACTTCAAGTCTGACAGATCTATGCTAGAGTTAAATCAACGATTTAATTCATTTTTCTATGCAGGATCTTTGAAAAATGCAGTAGAAAAACGGAGAAGTACATGACCTTTAGTTTAGCTCAAACAGCTAGTGCAGAAACCACACTAAAAGCACCTGCTGAAGCAGATCAGAACCTGCGGGATATCACTGAACTGGCGTGTTATATCTGTGATGCACCAGTGGCTATGGTGACGCGAACCGATGACACAAAGCTGAATCTAATTGCAAAAGTTGGTATTTCGCGTACCTCTGTATTAATTAAAGAGTCCTTTTGCGTGTATGCAATGGAAACACCTGATGCGGTAATGGTGGTCCCTGACGCTACTTTAGATCACAGATTCAGTACCAATGCTATGGTGATTTCAGGACCTGGCTACCGATTTTATGCTGGCTCGCCGCTGATTGATCCCGAAGGTGCAGTGATTGGTACTATTTGTGTCTATGATCATGTTCCTAAGCAGCTGAACCAGCGGCAGATAAGCTCTTTGCAGGCTCTGTCCAGACAAGTGATCGCCATACTGGAGCTGAAAAAAGTCGGCGAACAATTACATAATACCAGCATGACGGATGCGCTGACAGGGGTGAACAACAGAAGAGCTTTTGACCTCAAGTTTGAAGCTGAATTTGCTCGCTGGCAAAGAACAGGACAATCTTTTGTACTGGCATTGATTGATATTGATCACTTTAAGAGTTTTAACGACAGCTATGGTCATGCCGCAGGAGATGAGGCACTGAGTCAAGTCGCGGCTCTGTTTCAGCGCCATAGCAGGAACTATGACTTTTTCGCCCGTTATGGTGGTGAAGAGTTTGTGCTGATCCTGCCAGGCACAGACACAGCGTCCGCAAATAAAACACTGGAAAAGTTAAGGCTGGTAGTGGCTAACCATGAGTGGTTATTACGACAATTAACGGTCAGCATAGGTTTGGCCAGCGCTGATTTATTTGACGACAAAAAGCAGTTGCTCGAAGTCGCCGATCAGATGTTATACAAAGCTAAAACCCAAGGCCGCAATCAAACCAGTGTGTTCGCCACACTGTAAGAGATCTGTTCATGCTGCGCTGATCTCAAGACCTCATAAAAACTGAGGTCTTGCTTCGGTCGATAAGCTGGTCTGATATTGGCATTATTTATTCCTTTCAAATACATGGGTAATGCGACTTACACAGATTTTTTATGCTCTCTTGGACTCCATGTGAAGGAGATCGTCACATTCTTTACATATAGAAAATAGAGTTCTTTAGCCAGCTGCAATTTCAGATTAACCGATTCGGTAAGCTTTCTGCATTTCCGGAGACAACTTTTTTAGCCAGCTTGAGAGACTGAAGCCTTTTCTATCGGTACTATTTAATTTAGTAAAATACAGATGTTCATCCCAGCGAGGACCGAAATCTACTTCTGCAAGACTTACAAGCTGTTTGTTTCTGCGAAGACGATGCTTTTGATGGTAATCTTCGGCGGGCCAAAAATAACCATTTTGTTCTCCGGCCTCAATCACCTCGGGAGATTTCTCCTTTCCAATCGCTTGAATCAGTTCTTCAGCTACTTGTTTTTGCTCCAGATCAAAAACAAAAAGTATCTGGCGATACTGGCCCTGCTTTCTACCATGAACAGACCATGATTCAAAACTTCCAAGAAGTTCCCTGTAGCTGATTTGGTCTTTATCGTAGATCACTCTGACGACTTCGGCGTGTCCGTTGATGTTGCGGTAACTCGGATCCAGAGTTGATGCTCCAGCGTAGCCAACACGTGTTTGCACTACTCCCTGCGTCCCTCCAAAATTAGAATCCGGTCCCCAAAAGCAACCCATGCCGAAAACCGTTTGACTAAGCTTCCCGATTTTCAATGCTTCTTCGATTGCTTCAGGGGTTGCAAATTCATAGCTTTCAACACCGTCTTCTTTATTCATTTTTAGATCCGACATATTTTTCTCCTAACTTTCAAGAATTGTAGCCACTCCCATTCCTCCCGCCGTGCAAACGACGATAAGGCCACGTTTTCCAGGACCAGCTGAGTGCAGTATCTTTGCTAAAACTCCGACGATCTTAGCGCCAGTAGCCGCAAACGGATGCCCAAGGGCAATGCTACTTCCACGGACATTTAGCTTCGAGCGGTCAATTTTTCCGAGAGGCTCTGATCGTCCCAAACGTGTTTTGCAGTATTCAGCAGACTCCCACGCCTTCATCGTGCAGAGCACTTGTCCAGCGAACGCCTCGTGAATTTCGTAAAAATCAAAATCCTGAAGCTTTAAGCCGTTTCGCTTCAATAATTCACTGACCGCCACAGTTGGAGCCATGAGCAAACCTTCGCCAGCGACGTAATCCACGGCAGAAGTATGAGAATCCACAATCTTGGCCAACAGCGGCCAATTATTCTTTTTAGCCTCTTCTTCGGAAGCCAAAAGAACGGTGGATGAGCCATCTGTGAGCGAGCTTGAATTTCCCGCCGTCAAAGTCCCTTTTTCTGATTTATCAAAAACAGGTTTTAACTTCGACAATTTTTCCAAAGTTGTATCAGCACGCAAAATTCCATCGGTCTTATTTCCTTGGAATGGAAAGACGAGATCATCATAAAACCCATCTTTATATGCTTGAGCTGCATTTCTGTGACTTGCCAGCGCTAACTCATCTTGCTCTTGGCGAGAAATATTCCACTCTTTAACCATGAGTTCGCAATGCTCACCCATTGATTTTCCGGTGCGTGGCTCAACCACTGCGGGCAACACTGGCTTTAGATCGCTAGGTTTAATTCCTAAAATGATTTTTACTTTCTCACCAAGCGTTCTGGCAGAATTCAACGCAATCAATTTTCTTGCGAAAGTTCGACTAACCATAATGGGCAAATCGCTGTTGCTATCAACACCGCCCGCAATGCCACTTTCAATTTGGTGGCTAGAAATTTTGTGAGCAATCTGAATCGTATTTTCCAAGCTCGTTCCGCAAGCACGTTGCACGTTATATGCCGGAGTGTTTGGATGCAAACCGGAGGATTGAACGACTTCACGAGCCAAATTCCAGTTAGCCGAGCTGTGCATGACAGCTCCTAAGGCTACATCGCCCACAGTTTTTCCTTCCAAGTTATATCTATCAACTAAACTCTTTAGGCTCGCCGTCATTAGTTCTTCACTTGAGACGTCTCGATATGCGGTCATAGATTTCATAAATGGAATCCGAGCTCCACCTACGATATAAACGTTTCTCGTTTTCATAATTTCACCTCCGGCTTTGTGTGCCGTTCAAAAACTTCTCCGACCTTCACGCCGTACGATTCAAAAATGTAGTCTTTGCCAAGCATCTTGGCTTTTTTGTGTTCGGGATGCTTATCCCAAGCATCGAAAGCTTCTCTGGTAAGGAACTCGACAATTAGAACATCTTCACCGTTAGGAGAAGAAAACCGCTCATGGCTTCCGTAACCAGGAATGGCTTCGACAAGCGCGGACATCTCGGCGTATCTTCTTTCAAACTCCCCACCGTGCTCCTTGGCAACACGACTGCGGAAAACTGCTATAATCATTGATCTGACTCCTTACTAAGCTAATTACAATCCTCAAAAAAAAGATCTCGTTATTTTATCGAAGCTTCCAACCACTTGTCGAGATCCTTGAACTTGGGGTTTCTCAGCTTCTTTGTCCCAACCAGTATTGTCGGGAAATTTAACTTTCCAGTAGTATAAAGGGATCGCAGTTCATCAGCTGCCGCGTCGTCTTCGTGAACATCTAAAAAATCAAACTCGATTCCTTTTTCTTTCAAGTACGACTGGTAAATCTTGGTTTTGTGGCAGTCCTTATGACCGAACAGCTTAATCCCCACGACCCCCTCCATTTTCTAAAATTACTCTACAAACTTCAACGACTCCGAGTTGATGCAGAATCGAGCCCCAGAGGGCTCAGGACCATCTGGAAAAACGTGCCCTAAGTGGGCTTCGCACACATTGCATAGCACTTCGATTCTTCGTCCGTAAGTCGTGTCCAGTTCATATTGAATTACGTTGTCGGCGACGGGCTCAGAAAAACTCGGCCAACCTGTTCCCGAATCAAACTTAACGTTCGAATCAAACAGTTCAGTGTCGCAGCCCGCGCAGGCATACCGTCCTGCCTCATAAAATGAACAGAGTTCCCCAGTGTGAGGGCGCTCGGTGCCTTTCTTCCGCATGACATTAAATTGAGCGGGCGTCAGAATTTTTTTCCACTCTTCCTCGCTCTTTTCTACTTTTCTAGGAGGAGCGGGAGTGCCGTTATCGAGATAGTTGTTAATGCTTTCCCAGTTGAACATAAATTTGCTCCTTTATTTTTGGGTTTGTTCTTTAGCTATCAATCCACGCGAAGAAGTCAGTCGCGCTACCAATGAATTTTCCATCCACAAAAACTTGCGGAACAGTTTGAAGGTTGGTTTTTTTCTTCAACTCATCATAAGTCTTGGGATCGTCATCCACGCGAATTTGTTTAAAATCAACTTTTTCAGAAGTTAAGTACTCCTTCACGCGTTTACTAAACGGACAATGGTCTTTTGTGTAGATGACAACGTTCTTAAGTTCTTTCATTTTTTCCTCTTTCGTCTCTGTACACGACAAAAATAGATAACTCATTGAAATAATGTCACAATAATTGTTTTCTAACGACGAATACTATGACACATCTCAATGAGTTATATCTTATCTTAAACAAATATCTAAAATGGAACAA
>NZ_QUWR01000021.1:0-63261 GCF_003419885.1 Acinetobacter sp. SWAC5 | reverse complement strand
ACGGATGAATATATTTCAGAAATCACTCAACGCTTGAATCATCGGCCAAGAAAAAGACTCGGCTTTAAAAGTCCGAGTCAGGTATTATGGCAACAACATGGTGTTGCACTTCAAATGCTAATCTAAGCTTGTATATAAGAGCAATAATGGCTTGGGTATTTGTTCGGCTTTAGGGTTAAGTGAAACTGCATGAGAAGATTGAGCCTACTCTTAAATAAGAGTGAAGTTTGAAGGCTCTGAAAAAAACGAAGCCATAAAAAAGCAGTGCGAACACTGCTTTTTTAATTCATCCAGAATGTATAACTCACTCAAAACTTAGTTTTTGCTGGTTTTTAAGCTTTGAGTTAAGCCATTAATATCGCCACCTTGAATGCCAAGTTCACTCATTAAGCTGTCAATTAGCGGGGCTTGAGAGCGATAGCGTAGGGCACTATTCACGACTTGATCAGACAATGCAACTTGACCTTGTTCGCCTTCAACACCAGCTGTTGAGCCAGTTACACCACCAAGACCATTGACTTGCAAAATCTTAATGTCGTCAATGTTTTCCATTGGTTTTACGCTTTCACGGATAATTTCAGGCAAGTACTTCAGCATCGCTAAACGAATCTGCATTTCAACCTGTTCAGATGACAATACGTTATTTGCTTCGTTTACAGCGCGTGTACCTTCAGCATCCACTTGATATTGTTTTTCCATCGCCTGTGCGAGCAAAACTTTCGCATCTGCTTCACCTTTGGCTTTTAAGCGAACTTTTTCGGCTTCTGCTTCAGCTGCAATACGTATCGCTTCTGCATCATCAGCAGCAGCTTGTTTGCCTGCTTCGGCAGCCACAGTAATTGCAATCGCTTCTTTCTCTGCTTTTTCTTTTGCAGATACCAATTCAACAGCCTTTTGACGCTCTGCTTGTTGAATTTGGCGGACGGTAATCACTTCTTCTTCAGCTTTTACCGCTTGAGCACGAGCTTGATCGGCATGTGCTTTGGCTTCAGATTCTGCACGAGATTTTTCCGCAATCGCAATTGCGCGGTCTTGCTCAGCCAGTTCAATGGTTTTCTTTTGCTCTACTTGTGCTTGCTGAATGATCTGTGACTTTTGAATATTTTGATTTTCAACGTCACGGGCAGCAGTAATACGCTTTAAGTCGACTTCACGTTCAGCTGCAATACGCGCTTCTTCAGCTTCACGTTTTTTAGCTGCTTCTTGCGATGCAATTTCTGCAAGCTGTTCTGCGCGACGTACAGAAATTTCACGTTCTTGTTGTAACTTGGCATATTCTTCTTCACGTAGAATCTGCAAGCGAGCTTGTTCTGCTTCTAAGTTTTTGGTTTTGATCGCTAAGTCAGCATCTTGCTCAATTGCATTACGCTTACGACGACGGTCTTCAATGGTTTCTGTGAGTTTAGTTAAACCTTCGGCATCGAAGGCATTTTGTGGGTTAAAGTACTTAAAGCCAGTTTGGTCTAAGCCCGTTAATGAAACAGTCTCAAGCTCTAAACCGTTTTTATGCAAATCTTCAGATACGACCTGCTGTACTTTTTGCACAAAGTCGACACGTTTTTCATGTAATTCTTCCATCGCCATTTCAGCGGCAACGGCACGAAGCGAGTCAACAAATTTACCCTCAACTAAATTTTTCAGCTCATTGGGTGACATGGTTTTTTGACCCAAAGTTTGTGCTGCTGTTGCAATGGAGTCAGCAGTTGGTTTTACACGTACATAAAACTCTGCCATCACGTCCACACGCATACGGTCGCGGGTAATCAGCGCTTGGTCATCCGCACGGCGTACTTCTAGGCGTAGGGTATTCATATTGACTGGAATAATTTCATGTAACACAGGGAGCACAATTGCACCGCCACCTAAAATTACTTTTTCACCGCCAAAGCCAGTACGCACAAAAGAAATTTCTTTGCTTGAGCGACGGTAAAGTCGAGCCAAGATAAAACCAATAAAAATAAATGCTGCAAAGATAATGCCTACGCTAATGAGTAGGCTACTTGGAATCATGTCTAACATTGTTGTAAATAACTCAAGATTGTTGTAATTGAATAAAAAATAAAATTAAAGAGAATAAATTAAAGTACTTATACAGATACAGCCTGAAAAACGGTTTTGATTTTATGCGTTAAAATAACAGACTGACCTTGACCAAATGTCGCTTCGGTTTCAGGTTCGACCAAAATGTAATGCGTTGTGCCATGGTGATCGATCACTTTGGCCTGAGCAGGGTAGTTTTGTCGTGCTTCACCCAAAATAATGGTTGCTGTACGGCCAATTAACTCATCACTATAAATGGCCATCGTTTCATCTTGAGGTAAGATTTTTGCCACTAACTTCGCTACAGTGCGAACCACAGGCATACATAAAAACAGGCAAGCAAATGAAATAAGCCAAACATTAAACAACATGTCGGTCATTTGAAGGGTGATGCCTTGAATGATAAAACCTGTGAGCGCATAGGCTGTTAAAAAGATAATTAACCAAACAAACAAAGGAACACGTCCTAAGTAAAGCCAATCTAAAGCCTTACCCATTAAGCCGTGATCGGCATCAATGTGTGTTTCTGCATTGGGAGTTGCGCTATCTGTTAAAAATTGGTCAAGCAGTGTTTGTGAACCGCCTCCAATGATTGTTAGCAGAATTTCAAAAATCCCAAACAAAAACATTAAGCACAAACTGGTGCTAAATGCGATGTTCGCTGGATGTGTGAATAATTCCCACATATAGGTTGTTCTCTTTTATATTTGGAGTTTTGTTTCAAACATTTAAGCTTAAATGTTTGCTGGCTACTCATATTTATTCAATTAAATATACCATTGAATGATGGAGTTGTGTAAAAAAATAGCTGACAAAAATTGTCAAAATGTATAAGAAATTTTCATCTCAATTGCATATTTTTTGCATAAAACGTGCTTTAAATCTTGAAAGATTGGCATTTTATTTGATTGAGTCACGCTTTAAATGTGGTAAAAATACAGCATGCGTTTACTCAAATTACATGTTTTAAATTGACTCAGCTTTATTATTTTTGTATTTGAGCCATCAGAATAGAACTTAGCCAGTCCTTATTTAACTGGCTAAACCACAGAGTAGGTGCAAGATCTCAATACCTACACATCTTAATTTCATACAGTGCTTTAACTTTTGTTATTTCAAACGATGTGTTTGGTGTACATAGGCTCGTATTTAGAGTAAAGAGGTTTGAATACGGACTTTCATATCTAAGGCATTTTGTTCAATAAATGCTTTCATCCATTGCACTTGTTCACCCATAGGATTGGTTTTTACAGCGCTGTCTAAAAATGCCATTTCAGGCAGTGCATATAGTTGCTCTTCAATGGCATTTTTTAATTGGGTAGCATTGCAGGCCAAGGGCATACTAATGGTATAAAAACCTTTCGGATAATTATAAAACGCATACAGTAAATTAAAGGCCCGTTGATCGCCTTTTAAATTACCCGCACCAATTTCATAGCGACGGTCTTGGTTGCTGTGGGTAATCCCAATCACAAATTCCCACTTTTGCTCCGAAAGTCGTAGACCAAATTGCAGACCTAATTGATCAGAGCTCAGTTCATGTTGTACAAAATTATTCAGTGCTGAACCGTCTTCGCTCAAGGCTTCTTGTAAAATAAGCATGTGTTGCTGATGCTGATAGATAAAGCCAGCAAGTTTCGCCTGTGCTAAGCGGGCATTAAGTGCTTCAAGGTCAAAATGGCTATAAGGCATAGTCTATGGGTGAGATTGGCTAGATTCACTTTAATCTAAAGTGAAAAATGAAACTTGCAAATACATGCTTAAGAGTTATTAACTATGGCGTTATTGTTACCTAAACTTAATATTTTGGCGCTAAAGCGCTAGAATCAGCTGGTTTGATATAGTGTGCTTTATTGATTAATTAAAATTGATATGTACTATCAGCAAAGTTTTATATGACGAATTTGCATATCAATATAATAAAACAAGCAATAGTTTAGATAACTAAATCACTATAATGAATATAAATTTTCAAAAGTGTCATAAGTACACGTTTTTCTAAGCTGGTGTTGTCCATGTCGTTAAATGAGGAAAGACTTACTCATCTTAAACAGCTAGAAGCTGAGAGTATTCATATTATCCGTGAAGTAGCAGCTGAGTTTGAAAACCCAGTCATGCTCTACTCGATTGGTAAAGATTCAGCAGTCATGCTGCATTTAGCATTGAAAGCATTCTATCCTGCCAAACTACCATTCCCACTACTGCATGTAGATACGGGTTGGAAGTTTAAAGACATGATTACTTTCCGTGACAACATGGCGAAAGAGCATGGCTTTGATTTGATCGTGCATCAAAACAAAGAAGGTAAAGATGCAGGTGTAAACCCATTCGATTACGGTAGCTCTAAATATACTGACATCATGAAAACTCAAGGCTTAAAACAAGCACTTGATAAATATCAGTTTGATGCTGCCTTTGGTGGCGCGCGCCGTGACGAAGAGAAATCTCGTGCTAAGGAACGTGTTTACTCATTCCGTGATACCAAACACCGTTGGGACCCTAAAAACCAACGTCCTGAGCTTTGGAACCTTTACAACGGTAAAGTGAACAAAGGCGAAAGTATTCGTGTGTTCCCATTGTCTAACTGGACTGAGTTGGATATTTGGCAGTACATCTACCTCGAAAACATTAAATTGGTTCCTTTGTACTTGGCTGCTGAACGTCCAGTGGTTGAGCGTAGCGGTACACTGATCATGGTTGATGATGAGCGTATGCGTTTGAACGAAGGTGAAGTGCCACAAATGAAATCGGTGCGTTTCCGTACTTTAGGTTGTTACCCACTTACAGGTGCGGTTGAATCAACTGCAACAACTTTACCGGAAATTATCCAAGAGATGCTTTTAGCCACCACATCTGAACGTCAAGGCCGTATGATCGACCATGACGAAGCAGGTTCGATGGAAAAGAAAAAGCAGGAAGGTTACTTCTAAGAATCTCATAATCTCCCCCTAACCCCCTCTTTACTAAAGAGGGGGTACTCCCGAGAAAGAACGGAGCGAAGTCTCCCTTTCTTAAAGGGAGATTTAGAGGGATTAAAAAGATTCAGAAACCGATTTCAAAAGAATATGTGGAGCTTTGAGCAATGTCTCATCAATCAGATTTAATTAGCCAAGACATCTTGGCGTATTTAAAACAACACGAAAATAAAGACCTTCTACGTTTCCTGACTTGCGGTAACGTGGATGATGGTAAATCGACTCTAATTGGCCGTTTACTTTACGATTCAAAATTGATTTATGAAGATCAATTGCAAGCCGTGACTCGTGACTCTAAAAAAGTGGGTACTACGGGTGATGCACCTGACTTGGCTTTACTTGTCGATGGTTTGCAAGCGGAACGTGAGCAGGGTATTACTATTGACGTGGCTTACCGTTATTTCTCTACAGAAAAACGTAAGTTCATTATTGCCGACACCCCAGGGCATGAGCAATACACACGTAACATGGCAACTGGTGCGTCGACTGCCGATTTAGCGATCATCTTGATTGATGCGCGTTATGGCGTTCAAACGCAAACTCGTCGTCACTCATTCATTGCGAGTCTTTTGGGTATTCGTAATATTGTGGTTGCAGTGAACAAAATGGACTTGGTTGAATTCTCTGAAGCGCGCTTCAATGAAATTCAAGCAGAGTACAACGAGTTCGTAAACCAATTGGGCGACCGTAAACCTGCGAACATTATCTTCACGCCAATTTCTGCGTTGAATGGTGATAACGTTGTAAACAAATCTCCATCTACACCTTGGTACCAAGGTCAGACTTTAATGGAGACTTTGGAAACTGTTGAAATTTCGCATGATACGAGCAAGCACGAATTCCGTTTCCCAGTTCAGTATGTCAACCGTCCGAACCTCGACTTCCGTGGCTTCTGCGGTACGATTGCACTTGGTGAAGTGAAAGTTGGCGATACCATTACTGCATTGCCATCTGGTAAGTCGTCTACTGTTAAAGAAATCGTGACTTTTGACGGTAACTTAGACTATGCTGTTGCAGGTCAAGCGGTAACACTTACGCTAAATGATGAAATTGATATTTCACGCGGTAACGTGTTGGTAAAAGCGGGCGAACAACCGTTAATTTCACGTTCTGCACGTGCCTCTGTGGTATGGATGACAGATGCGCCTTTAGTGGTTGGCAAACTGTATAACGTGAAGTTTGGTACACAAACTATTCCTGCGAAAGTTGCGAAAATCAACTATCGTACCAATGTAAACACATTGGAAAAAATGGAAGTGTCTGAGCTTGAGTTAAACTCAATTGCGGATGTAACCATCGAGTTTGATGCGCCAGTGGTATTTGACCGCTATCAAGACAGCCGTTACACAGGTTCATTTATCTTTATTGACCGTTTAAATAACGTAACTGTTGGTGCGGGTATGGTTGAGTCTGCAATTGAATGGACTGCACACAACGAGCCTGTGACTGCTGAAGTGCGTGCTGCACGTTTAGGTCAAAAACCTGCTGCGGTAACTGTGACTGCGAAAGCCCTTGAAAATGCGCAAGCGATTGAAAGTTTGTTGATTCAGCAAGGTGTAGTTGCGATTGCGAAAGCTGGTTTAACTGTAGAGCAAATTGCACTAGTTCGTGAAACTGGTGTGGTTGTGATTACAGATACTGCTGAAGGTACTGATGTGACTTATACAGTTGAGTCTGCTGAAGAAGTTGCTGAGAAAATTGTTGAGTTAGTTCGTCTGTAATTGGTTGAATTGATTTAAAAAAAGACCCGCCGAAAGGCGGGTTTTTATAAAAAATATATAAATTTAACGATTTAAGTTGATTTTGTTTTAAGCATCCCAATAAAAAGAAATAGAAAAATTTCATGGATGATTCGATGACAGTACCACGTAACCCTGAATTATATCATATAGCACACATTGATAAACTTTCTTCGATAATATCCCATGGATTATTGTCAGATAGTCTTGTGTCTCAAAATCAGTTTGGTGGTACGGTAATTGGTCTAAGTCATATAAAGCAAAGGCGTTTAACGGAGCTGACTTTAAGTTGTTATCCTAATTTATATGTAGGGCAATGTGTTCCATTCTATTTCTGTCCTAGATCAGTAATGTTATATATGATTAATCAGGGTAATTCGGATTTAACCTACGATGGAGGGCAGTCTAATATCATTCATTTACGTTTTGATATGCATGAATGTGTTCAATGGGCAATAGCTAATAGTAGACGTTGGGTCTTTACCTCTACTAATGCTGGATCTAGATTTTTTGAAGATTACAATAATTTAAGTGATCTAATTTTATTAGACTGGAATGCTATTTTCAGTCGATATTGGAGTAGTTGCCGAGATCAAAAACAAGCAGAATTTTTGATTGAGAATTCAATTCCATGGAGCTTAGTTAAAGAAATAGGTGTTTGTAATCAAGCTATGTTGACTAGAGTTAACACTGTATTGGTTGGTCAAAGCTATAGGCCTCATGTTAGAATTATGCCAGAATGGTATTATTGAGATTTCGTTATGATTAGATTTACTCATGGCGACATATTAAAAGCAGATGTCGAAGCTATTGTAAACACAGTTAATTGTGTAGGAGTAATGGGGAGAGGTATTGCTCTTCAATTTAAAAAAGCATGGCCAGAAAACTTTAAACAATATGCTTTAGCTTGTAAACATAACGAAGTAGTACCTGGAAAAATGTTTGTTTATGAAACACTAGAATTAACAAATCCTAGATATATCGTTAATTTCCCAACAAAAAGACATTGGAAAGGTGCTAGTCGTATCGAAGATATAGATTCAGGTTTAAATAGTTTGGCTTTAGAAATTAAGAATAAAAAAATAAGCTCAATTGCAATACCTCCATTAGGTGCAGGTTTAGGTGGTTTAGATTGGCATAATGTAAAAGATAAAATAGTTCAACATTTAAGTGATCTATCTGATGTTGATATTCTTGTTTTCGAACCACTAAGTTTAGATACAAAAATTGAGAAAGTTATCAATAAGAAAGTTCCCAAAATGACGCCTGGGCGTGCAATTTTAATTGAGCTAATGCAAAGATATTTAAAGGGTTTATTGGATCCTTTTGTATCATTATTGGAGGTTCAGAAACTTTTATATTTTATGCAAGAAGTTGGCGAGCCATTACGTTTGAATTATACAAAGGCGCATTATGGTCCTTATGCAGATAATCTAAGACATGTATTGAATGTGATGGAAGGTCATTATATTCATGGTTATGATGATGGTGGAGATGATCCATCGAAAGCTTTAAGCTTGGTGCCGGGAGCAATTGAAGAAGCTAGAGAGTTTCTTAAAAGCTATCCTGAGACATTAGAGCGCTTCGAAAAGGTTACAGATATAGTAGATGGTTTTGAAAGTAGGTATGGTTTAGAGTTACTAGCATCTGTTCATTGGGTAGCTAAATATGAAGGATCTAATAATAGGGAAGATTTAGTAAATAAAATTCACAATTGGAATTTAAACAAAAAAAATTTTACTCCACGTCAAATTGATATCGCATATAAAAACTTACAAAACAATTATGTATTGTTGTAATTAAAAACCACCATCAAGGTGGTTTTGTTTAATTTAATATGAAGAATTAAAAAATGCATTAAGATGCATCTTAATTAATCTTAAGGTGTATCTTTACAATGTCAAATTCAGATCTTTTCGCAGCTAATAGTAGCCCTGTTAAAACACGCAGATGTCTTTTAGTAGCAGGGCTTTTTTCACTCAAATCGAATCTTTGCCAAAACGCTTCTTCAACTTGTTTACATAACGCTTAAACGGCCAAGTGAACTGCTTTACAAAGCTATTGGGAATCTTATAGCCAACTGTCCCATATACACTCGCCAAATGATTCGGCATATACACCGACTTAAACACCACATCATAAAGCGGAATAAAAGCAGCATAATTTTTATCAATCGCAGGCTTTTCCGAAGAATGATGCCAATGATGAAACTCAGGTGTAGCAATAATCCAGCGCAAATACGGAAAGCGAAAACGCACATTCGAATGAATAAAAATCGCGTGAAAAGAAATAAACACCAAATACGCAAATACCGCAGAAGTATGAAAACCTAAAAGAAAAATAGGCAAAGTAGCAATAAAGCGCGTCATTAAAACTTCAACAATGTGCAAACGAGAAGACGCCAGCCAATCCATTTGCTCCGTAGAATGGTGAATAGCATGAAAACGCCATAAAAAATTCACCTCATGCATAGCACGGTGCAACCAATAGGTTGTGAAATCTACCACAATTAATAGCTCAATAAACTGCAGCCACATCGGCTGCGCTTGCACCCAAGGAACAATCGGGTTAGAAGGCAGGTGCGTAATCCAATATTGAATTGGCATTACGGTTAAAAACGAAAACAGCTGAATCCCCACATGGCTAAACATAAAATACTTCATGTCTGTCACCCAGCCTACACGCAATAACTTTTGTTCCTTATTTTTGGCAAAAAAACCTTCAAGCGGAATAAACACAGCCGCCAAAATAATCAGCGTAATCACAAAGTAATCAAAACCTGCATAAAATGGCAAAGCAGGAAGCGTAGGCGCTTTAATTAAGCCACAGCCCAAAACCACAGCCAGCAAACTAAAACACAGCCCATAAAAACCATATCTATTTTGCTTAATAATGGCGCTATAAGCCCCAAAACCCGCAGCCAAAACAATTCCCGCCAAAAGCGTGTAATAAAACACATCATAATGCTTGCTATACAGTGGGCGTAATTCGGGGGTGGTTAGTACACTAGGAAACAAAAAGCACAAAGCAGAAAATATGCCTAAAAGCCCTAAGGACATGGACATAAACGCACTGATTTTGCCTTGGCCAGCTTGAAGTTCAAGATTCTCAAATTTATGTCGCAGATGATCGGTCATTGTTATTCTTTATATCGTGATTGTTATTGGTTTTAGGCGGTATGCTTAATTTAAACACAGTCGAATTATATACGAAATTGTGCGATGAAATCGAATGCTGAAAAATTTTAGGCTGTACACATCACCAAGATGTACTGCCAAAACAGAGTTGAATTTCAACACATTGCCCAGCAAATCAAACGCTAAAGCTCACGTTAGGGCAGAAAATAAATCATTTGTGCTGATTGTGTATACAGAGTTGAAAATTTTTTAATTTAATATAAGATATATCTTAATAAATCTTAAGGTGTATCTTTGCGATGTCAAATTCTGACCTTCTTGCTGTTAACGATAGTCCTGCTAAAACCCGCAAACGCTTGTTTGAAGCAGGGCACATGAAACTATTGGTGCTACATTTGATCTCTCAAGCGCCTAAGTTCAGCTACGATATTATCAAAGATGTCGGTGCAATCGTCGGCGGTGGCTACAGCCCAAGCACAGGGACAATTTACCCAACGCTGAATTACCTCGAAGAACAGCAATACATACACGCAGAACTGAATGCAGAAGACCGTAAACAA
This sequence comes from Acinetobacter sp. SWAC5, assembly GCF_003419885.1. Lineage (NCBI taxonomy): Bacteria > Pseudomonadati > Pseudomonadota > Gammaproteobacteria > Moraxellales > Moraxellaceae > Acinetobacter > Acinetobacter sp. SWAC5. The sequence continues at coordinate 52,810 of NZ_QUWR01000021.1, read as the reverse complement.
TACAGCGTTACGCAGTCAGGCATACAGCACCTAGATGCAGAAAAAGCCACAGTAGAGAAAATTCTGTGCCGTTTTGATACCCGCAAGCAAATTCATAACAATGAACAATACGTTGACATCAAGCGTGCGATGGAAAACCTAAAAGCATCACTACGCATCAAAATTCAGCACTGTGAACTGACATCTGAACAGGTGTATGCCATTGCAGAAAAAATCGATCAGGCGGCCGTCGAAATCAGCCGTATGGAGGTGTCTTAGTGAAACAGCATCAATATGAAATTACACTCAAACACATTGCGGATGCACAGGGCAATCCATCGACCTATACAGAAGCTTTGCAGTTTAATGCCTACAACCATGATGACCTGTTTAAGGTGCTGGAGCATTTGACCAAAGCGCAATTATTAGATGATGAAAAGACCAAAGCCTTTGCCGTGGGTCTGAAACTATTTGGTGAAACTTTGTTGGAAAATAAAGACCATCCTTTATTTAAAGATTTCATGCCGTATTTTGGTCAGTTTATGAAAACACTGAAACAAACCGTAAAAGCCCAGAACTCAGCCCAAGACGAACAATAGGTATTTACAGATGAATCAACTCCCAAAATTTCATCCCAAACACATGACTTGGCTGATGCCCCTAATCTTGTCCGGCATTATGAGCGGTTCAATTTCCTGCTTTAACATGCTGATGAATAAAGGCTTAGTTGAAGGTTTTCTTGGCATGTGGCTGCGCGCATGGAGCATGTCGTGGATGATGGCCTTTCCGCTCATTTTGATCGTGTTGCCATTGGTGCGTAATACGTTAATGAAGTTTGTACGCCTGCCGAATGAACCGACCTCCAAATAACAGTTAGGAAATTTGCTTAGTCATTGTCTGAGTGTGACTGCATAGCGCTTAGAATGATGGCTGTTAATTCAGAAAGTGATTTGACACCTGCAATACGTTGAATCACTTGCCCGCGATAAAACACTAAGGTTGAAGGCAGTCCATAAACCTTATAACGCAAGGTCAGTATCGGTGAGGAATCAACATTCACCTTGCCAAATTTGAGCCGTGCATGCTGCGAAGACATTTGGCTTGCACATTGTTCAAATACAGGGAAGTTCTGTACACATGGCGCGCACCAGTCTGCATAGAAGCGAATCACGGCAAAACCATCGAACCATTCATAGTCTTTAGCGTTATCTTTATTGTATTCAACGATCTGAGACATGCTTGGCCTATTATTCATTTACGAAATACAGTACAGATTATACATAAGTCCATGTTTATTCATTCTGCGGCATTTCTATGTTCAAATAGTGCATAGATAGATGAATAGTCAATAATTGAAAAGGAAAAACAATGTCACAGCAAAGCATGCAGCAGGTCATTATTACTGAACCGGGCGGTGTTGAAAAACTGGCCTATGAAAGTGTTGCCATCCCAGAGGCGAAAGCGGATGAAGTGCTGGTTAAAGTGCATGCCTTTGGTATTAACCGCCCAGACATTTTACAGCGCCAAGGCTTGTATCCAATGCCGAAAGGCGTGACGCCAGTACCGGGTTTAGAGGTTGCAGGCGAAGTGGTTGCTGTAGGTACTGATGTCACTTTATTTAAGGTGGGTGATAAAGTCTGCGGTCTGACCAATGGTGGCGGTTATGCAGAATATTGCGTGGTGCCTGAAAGCCAAACTATTCGTATTCCTGAAGGTGTTAGCTTTACTCAAGCGGCGGCCATTCCTGAAACATTCTTTACAGTTTGGGCCAATGTATTCCAAATGGCGCATGCCAAAGCAGGTGAAACCGTACTGGTGCATGGTGGCGCAAGCGGTATTGGCACCACTGCGCTAATGTTATGTAAATCTTTGGGTCTAAAGTCATTTGCAACCGTGGGTTCAGATGAAAAAGTAGCCGCTATTTCAAATTTAACCACAGCCATTAACTATAAAACTCAAGATTTTGAGCAAGTGATTAATGACGCAACCGAGAATGGCGGTGTGGATGTGGTTTTAGATATGGTGGGCGCGCCGTATTTAGAAAAGAACTTGAATCTGCTGCGCCGTGACGGGCGTTTGGTGTATATCGCTTTCTTAGGTGGTGCAAAAGCCAAAGACGTGAAATTGGGTCAAATCATGATGAAGCGTTTGACTATTACAGGTTCTACCATGCGCGCGCGTAATACCGCAGAAAAGGCCGAAATTGCACAAGGCTTGCAAGAGCATGTGGCACCGCTATGGGCAAAAGGTGAATGCTTACCAATGATCTATAAGACATTTAATTTTGATCAAATTCAAGAAGCACATGCGTGTATGGATACGGGTGAGCATATTGGAAAAGTTGTGGTAAATGTGACTGCATAAATGAGCAAAAACTGAATAAAAGCCAGCTCTTTGAGCTGGCTTTTGTTTTTTATAAGAAAGTGTGAGGTGCGTCAAATTATGTGCTTAAAATAAATCATAAAATTTGCCAAAAAGTAAAAAAAATGCAAATTATTCGACACAACCTGTCCAAAGTTTTGTATAAATTAGGTAATTAATAAATCACACTATTTTTTGAAGTTTTGTGTTAAATCACATTCAGGGAGGGATTATGAAAATTATTCCAAATGCTTACACGGATTTGCATAGTGGTCGAGCTTTAAAGCGTCTACATAAAGGAATTATACGCAATAAAGTGGTCGTGCGAGATTTGCATAAACTCTATAAAGCCATGTTGCATCTAGAGCGATATATTGACCGTTTAGCACAAAATTAAAGCCCAGCTTCATGTGAGTTTAGGTGTCTTGGGATTAAATCGGGTAGGTTGTCGCTAAAAATAACGCTATTTAAAAAGCGTATTAAAAAGAGATTGTATGAAAGAAAATCCTTCGACGCATGAACGTCTTGCTGAGCGTTTGGCCAGTATACTGACCAAGCTAAATGCAGGAGCACGTTTGTCGATAAAAGAGTTGGCGCTTGAATATTCAGTCAGCACAAGAACGATTAGCCGTGACTTTGATCGTATGAGTAGTAATTTGCCACTTTTACAAGATGAGCAAAGCAAAAAATTCTATTTAGACCCTGCCTATTTAACCAAAGTTAAGCCTCATGATTTTAAGCACTTTGCTCAAATTTCAGGGGTAGAGCAACTGTATCCCTCATTAGATTTTCCTTTTTTAAAGGAACTGTTAAATCAGCAGGCATCAGAGGTGTATAGCGCTAAAGGTTACGAATATGAAGATGCCTCACTATATATTGAATTATTTCAAAGCTTAAGTAGTGCTATACAGCAGCATCGTCAAATTGGTTTTTTATATAAAAATGAACCTAAATTGGTACAGCCTTATCGTTTAATTCATCATCATGGTAGTTGGTACTTGGCGGCTGTCCGTAAAGGACAATTAAGAACTTATCGTTTAAGCCACATGCAGCTACAAGCAACCAAGCATGAATATGAGACATTTCTTCCAGATCATACTGTGTTAAGCAGTTTGCAAGATGAAGACAGTATTTGGTTTGGTCAAGATAAGTTTGAGGTGCAGATTAAAGTCGCTTCGAATATTGCAAGTTATTTTAAGCAACGACGCTTGTTGCCAGAGCAACAGATCTTACAAGAGCTGGAAGATGGGGCATTAATTTTAAGTTGTCAGATTGCACATACCATGCAACTGTTGCCTTTAATACGTTTTTGGATACCAGGCTTATCCATTTTACAGCCAGAAAGTTTAAGGCAAGAACTTAAACAGAGTTTGATGATGTATTTGCAAGATCAATGTGCTTAGCTATAAATGTTGAAATTATTTCAAAATAAATAAAATTTTAACTGTTTTTCCACAGCATCCGTAAGGGTGCTTTTTTTATGCGTTCAAAACGAAGAAGGGGGATTGACCAATAAAATGATGCGAAAGCCAAATTTTAGGCATAAAAAAACCAGCTTAACGCTGGGTTCTTTATATGCACCAATCAATCTGTAGTAGAAAGATGGTGCCCGAGGCCAGACTCGAACTGGCACGACTTGAAGGTCGGGGGATTTTAAATCCCCTGTGTCTACCGATTTCACCACTCGGGCTTAACAAGATGGAGGCGGAGGTCGGAATCGAACCGGCGTACACGGAGTTGCAGTCCGCTGCATGACCACTCTGCCACCCCGCCATGTCTTGTTGATGCGTATATTAGCAAGCTCAGAAAAAAAAACAATAGCTTGTTCATTCGGATGCGCATAAAAACAGCATATAGCGGAAAATAATTAAAATTATCATGTATTATGTGCAAAATTGATTCATATCATCACTTGGAGATGTGCCGTGGCATTAGTTTTAGATGGTCGTGCATTGGCGAAGCAAATTGAAGCTGACTTGTTAACACGCGTAGAAGCGTTAAAAGAGAAGTCAGGTCGTACCCCAATTCTTGCGACTATTTTGGTAGGTGACGATGGTGCATCTGCAACTTATGTGCGTATGAAAGGAAATGCTTGCCGCCGTGTCGGTATGGATTCATTAAAAGTTGAACTTCCTAAAGAAACCACAACTGAACAATTGCTTGCTGAAATTGAAAAATTAAATGCAAACCCAGATGTTCACGGAATTTTGTTACAACACCCAGTCCCTGCTCAAATTGATGAACGTGCTTGCTTCGATGCAATCTCGCTTGCAAAAGACGTAGATGGCGTGACTTGCCTAGGTTTTGGCCGTATGGCAATGGGTGAAGCAGCTTACGGTTCAGCTACACCTGCTGGCATCATGACGATTTTGAAAGAAAACAACATCGAAATCGCGGGTAAACATGCGGTTGTTGTGGGTCGTTCTGCTATTTTGGGTAAACCAATGGCTGCAATGCTACTTGAAGCGAATGCAACAGTAACGATTTGCCACTCACGTACACAAGATTTAGCAAGCTTTGTTAAGCAAGCAGACATTATTGTGGGTGCTGTTGGTAAAGCTGAATTGATTCAAAAAGATTGGATCAAACCGGGCGCAGTGGTTGTAGATGCTGGCTTCCATCCACGTGATGGCGGTGGTGTTGGCGATATTCAATTGGTAGGTATTGAAGAAATTGCTTCTGCTTATACGCCAGTTCCAGGCGGTGTAGGCCCTATGACGATTACAACTTTGATTCGTCAAACTGTTGAAGCTGCTGAAAAAGCTTTAGGTTAATGTTTTAATTAAATGATCTTAAAGTCAGAACGGAGTCTTACCGTTGTGACTTATAAATGTAAGAAGCTCGTATGTTACTTTTGTTTCGGCAAAATGAGAAGCGAGCTTCGCAAGAAAACCATTTGTCATCTGCTGAAATCGACATATTTTGTCTTTTGATTAATGTTGTCGCAGAAACAGTGTTAATTTGAATGAGGTCTGCCTCAAACAGCAGCAGATGACGATGTCGTGTATCCAATACGTTTATAAATTCAAATAAAATTATCCCCAAGGCTTAATATGAGCTGTACTTTCCAATTCCCCCAAGCCCCTGAGCACCTCCTTAAAGCACTGCATAATGTGATTCCACACTGTGAATTGCATGCACAGCAATTGCCTGAAACCCTAATTTCTTTGTGGCTGATTCCACCTGTATTTCCAACGGATAAAATGGATGACGAAGTCATTCGCCGTATTTGGAATGACACGCCGTATTGGATTTTTTGTTGGGCTTCAGGGCTTGCGATGGCGCAGTGGTTGCTGGCAGAACCTCATCATGTTAAAGACAAAGTGGTGTTGGATTTTGGTGCGGGTTCAGGTGTAGTTGCAATTGCTGCCAAAATGGCAGGGGCAAAGCGTGTGATTTGCTGTGATATTGATCAAGTGAGCTTGGATGCTTGTCGTGCAAATGCCGAGTTGAATAATGTTGAGCTTGAATATTTAGATGATCTGTATAAGGCAGAGCAAGTCGATATTCTGTTGGCGGCGGATGTGTTGTATGACCAGTGTAACCGTTTTTTCTTAGATGAGTTTTTAAAGTTTGCGCCAGAGGTTTGGGTAGCAGACAGTCGTGTCAAAAATTTTAGTCATCCAAAGTATGAAAAACTCGATGAGCGTAGTGCAACCACTTGGCCAGATTTGGATGAATCACCTGAGTTTCGCAATGTCAGCTTTTATAAGACACGATAAGAATTGCTGTGTTAAAACAAAATAAGACGCTTGAGCGTCTTATTTTTTTATGTATGCATTGCATTATGAGCAAGTGTAACGCACCACACGTAAGGTTGCAGGGCGTGCATCTAGTGCATTTTGTGCACCGAGGTTGTCTGTATTGCGTAGATCTGGTGTATTGCTTAGCCCAAAGCTTGCGCGAGAGTTGCCAATTTGACGACCATATTGCTGCGCTGTGGTTGCTGGGTTGGCAATTTCATTAATACTTAAAATATTCAGCTTAAATGTGCGATGTTGTCCAAGTACTTTTTGGCAGGCGCGCTGTAATTTATTTTCGTCTAATTGTTGATTTTGTCGTCCAGCCAAGGTGTAAGCCAGCGTCGCACTTGTGGTATTTTGTGCTTCAATTTGATACCCAGCATGGCCATTATAAGTTTGGGGAGTGCTTTGGCAAGCTGCTAAAAATGTGGTGCAACATCCTAAAGTAAACAATTTAAGTGCTATTTTCATGAAGGTCATTTCCAGTCTTGTTATTTCTATGGCTGAGTATGACATAAACAGACCTTAGACTCGATGGCGAAAATGCAGGTGACCTTATAAAAACATGATGCAGTGTGGAAATATGCCACTGCAGTTGAGCAGTGGCAGAGCGCTTAGTGTTCTTTAATTTGAGAATGGTGTTTAGTGTCTTTCATAAAGATATATACCAGCAGTGAAATAAAGATCATCACGGTGACATAAACAAAGAACCACGATTCATGACCTGCTTCTTTAAAGCTGAGCGCAAAGAATTCTGCAGTACCCCCAAAAATTGTATTGGCTAGCGCATAAGGAAGTGCAACACCTAAAGCACGAATATGCGCAGGGAACATCTCTGCTTTTACTACAGCATTAATAGAAGTATAGCCTGTAACAATGATGAGACCTGCTAAACATAACCAAAATGCAGTCCAATAGTCCTGTGTTTGTCCCAAGGCATCAAACAGCACGTATGTAAATAGAACGCCCAATACACCAAAGGCGATCATAATAGGTTTACGACCAATTCTATCAGACAATGCACCTGCAACAGGCTGTAAGCACATGAAAATAAACAGAGCTAAGGTGGTAATTTGCGTTGCGGCGGGTTTGCTAAAGCCTGAAGTATTGACCAAATATTTTTGTAAATAGGTGGTATAGGTATAAAAAGCCAAAGTACCCCCTGCGGTAAGAAAGAGCACCGTAAAAGCTTCTTTAGGATAGTGTTTAAATAAGGAAAGTAAGCCAGATTCAGGTTGGTCTTTTTCTTTTTGTGCATTTTGAAATGATTGTGTTTCGAGTAAGCCACGACGGATACGGAACACCACAACAGCCAAACAAGCACCAATGAAAAATGGGATACGCCATCCCCAATCATGTAGCTGTTGCTCTGTCAGTAGCCATTGCAGTATCAGTAAAACGCAGAGCGCAGTGAGCTGCCCAGCAATTAAGGTCACATACTGGAAACTCGAAAAAAAGCCTCGGTGGTTTTTCTCAGCCATTTCACTTAAATAAGTCGCACTGGCACCATATTCACCACCAACACTTAGGCCTTGAATTAGCCGTGCGACCACTAAAATAATGGGCGCGAAGATGCCGATTTGGTCATGCGTAGGTGAGATGGCGATCATTAATGAGCCAATACACATGAGCGTAACAGACAGGGTTAAACCCGATTTACGGCCTTTTTTGTCAGAGTAAACTCCCATAATCCATGCACCAATTGGTCGCATGAGGAAACCGACAGCAAAAATGGCTGCTGCTTGGAGGAGTTGGGCAGTTTGGCTACCTTGTGGGAAAAAGGCATGGGCAAAATAGAGTGTGAAGGCAGCATAGACATACCAGTCATACCATTCAACTAAGTTGCCAGCAGAACCACCCAAGATGGATTTAACCCGCGTTTTGGTGTCCAGCGGCGCAGGCTGCATTGCGGTATTCGTCATTGTTATATCCATTTATTTTTGTTTGAAGTTTTATCTTAAGTCTGCTGCTTTGCTGGAAAGGTAACGAAATTAAACAAATTGTATATAAAATGTTCATTATGCCGAAGAGGTGTTACATTGAATTGAGCACTTATTTATGCTGAGTGGTGGTAAATATAAGTTGAGTGAATTTTTTCTTAGTGATGGAATGGTGACTTGGGATTGGAAGAATTAAAAAATGCACTGAAAATAACAATAAGAGGAGACGCTTATGCATGATTTATATGACTTGGCGATCATTGGTGGAGGAATCAATGGTGCGGGTATTGCTGCAGATGCGGCAGGACGCGGTTTAAGTGTCTTCTTATGTGAAAAAGATGATTTGGCTTCGCATACTTCTTCTGCGAGTTCTAAATTGATACATGGTGGTTTGCGTTATTTAGAGCATAAAGAATTTCGCTTGGTGCGTGAGGCATTGGCAGAACGTGAAGTGCTGTTAAAGAAAGCCCCACATTTGGTACATCCTATGCGTTTTATTATGCCTCATCAGCCTCATTTAAGGCCTGCATGGCTAATTCGAGCAGGTCTATTTATCTATGATTATTTAGGTAAGCGTGAACAGTTACTCGGGTCAGAACAAGTATTTTTTGAAAGCCCTGACAGCCCGTTAAAAGCGAATTTTAGCCGAGGCTTTGAATATTCCGACTGTACGGTTGATGATGCGCGTCTGGTGGTGGTGAATGCAATGCAGGCACATGAGCATGGCGCTAAAATTATGACGCGAACGATTTGTTTGTCCGCACAGCGTATGGCGGGTGTTTGGGTGCTGGAATTAGAAAAAGATGGACAACGGTTGTGGATTAAAGCCAAGGCATTGGTTAATGCTGCCGGCCCTTGGGTTGCTCAATTTATTCAGCAAAGTCTGGCGCTAAAACCTGCTTATGGTATACGGTTGGTACAAGGTAGTCATATCATTGTGCCTAAGCTGTATGCTCAAAATAAAGCCTTTATTTTGCAAAATCATGATCAACGCATTGTTTTTGCCATTCCGTACTTAAATCAATATACCTTAATAGGTACGACGGATCGTGAGTATACCGGCGACCCTAATACAGTCGAAATCAGCCCTGAAGAAATCAATTATTTATTGGATGTGTCCAATGCACATTTTAAAACACCGCTGACAGCGCTAGATATTATTGCAACTTATTCTGGTGTGCGACCGCTGTGTGATGATGAGTCGGATAACCCAGCTCCGGTTACTCGTGATTATACTTTGGCTCTAGATGTAACTCTTGATGAAGCACCGCTACTTTCGGTATTTGGTGGGAAGTTGACGACATATCGCAAATTAGCTGAAGCAGCATTAGAACAGTTAAGGCCATTTTTTGGTGATTTGGCACCTCACTGGACGGAAAGTGCGTTATTGCCAGGTGCAGAGCAGTTTTCATCTATAGACCAACTTGCGACTGAGATCGGGTATAAAATAAAAGGGCTAGACGAATATACAATACAGCGCTGGGTTTATGCCTACGGCACACGGGTGTGGAGTTTGATCAAGCAAGCTGGATCAGTTTATGAATTAGGGCAGAACTTTGGTCATGGTTTGTATGCGCTAGAAGTCGATTATTTGGTTGAGCATGAGTGGGCAGTGAGTAGTGAAGATATATTAAAACGTAGGACGAAACTGTATTTACAATTTAGTGTGGATGATACGCAGCAATTGGATGATTATTTAACGGCGCTACATGAGCACCGTATGAAAAAGAATGTTGCGTAGTAGATATCTTTATTTACTATTGCGAATTTATTTCTGAAGTCATCAATTTGTTAATCATTGATTGAATTTGTGGAATAGCATCAATTGGATTGAAGTTGTTGGTTTTATTGATGAAATCTGAGCCTATTAACATAGGCTTATATTTAGATTTCCATCTTTCAGCCATTATATATGCGCGCGTAACAAAAATATTGGGTAACTGTGGCACTTTATAATATTTAAAAATTCTATCAGGGAGGCAGGCATCAATTATAATATCATCACCAATCGTAACCCACGCATGAACATTTTGGACGCCAGATCTAATATTGTTTTTGTATTCGTGCGTTAAGTTTTCTAAAGTGACATCAAATTCATCTGTGTGGAAAATTTCAACTTCTCCAAAAACTATTTCAGCATCACAGTTTAGTGCGTTTAACCATGCATATAAAGCTGCAGAAAAATTAATACAAGAGGCTCCTCTATAATTATTTCCAAATTGACTGATAAGAATAGGTAAAATTCTTTCATTTAATAAGAATGATAGTTCTTCAAGTTTTTTATTAGATATTTTTGAATATGGTTTTATGGGAATAATATTTTCAAAATCTAATTTTTTAGATTGTTCCAAAGCTTCGATAGTCTTTATTCTATAGGTGGTAGAATATTTTTTATTCATGAAATTGAGAGATAATCTATTGATTTTATTAATTGTATCACTAAATTGGGTTTATAAGAGTTAATGGTAAAAGATTTAATAAAAATAAAAAAGACCGCATATAGCGGTCTTTTTTTTAATCGCTTAAATGATTAAGCAGATTTAACAGCAGCTAAAAGCTCGTCTTGGCGAGTTTTAAGCGCAGCTGGTAAACGGTCACCTAACTTGTTGAACAATTCAGTGTGGCTTTCAAGTTCTTTGATCCATTGATCTTTGTCTTGAGAAGTAACAAGGTCAAATTGTTCTTTAGTGAAGTCTGAACCAGTCCAGTTCAACTGTTCGTAAGTTGGTACACGGCCGATTGGTGTATCAATTGCAGTAGCACGACCTTCACAGCGGTCAATGATCCACTCAAGAACACGCATGTTTTGACCGAAACCAGGCCATACGAAGTTGCCTTCAGCATCACGACGGAACCAGTTCACGTTGTAGATACCCGGAAGTTTGTTACCAGCAGCTTCTGCTTTAGCAGCAACTTCTTCACCCATTTCTAACCAATGAGAGAAGTAGTCAGCCATGTTGTAGCCAGCAAATGGAAGCATCGCGAATGGGTCGCGACGAACAATACCTTGTTGACCAACAGCAGCAGCAGTTGTTTCAGAGCCCATAGTTGCAGCTTTATAAACACCGTCAACCCAGTCAAATGCTTCTGAAATTAGAGGCACTGTGTCTGCACGACGACCACCAAAGATGAACGCAGAAATTGGCACACCAGCTGGATTTTCCCAGTCAGCGTCGATAGAAGGGCATTGACCAGCAGCAACAGTGAAGCGCGCATTTGGATGCGCAGCTTTTTCAGCGCCAGTATGCGGTTGGCCTTTCCAGTTTGTAAGATTAGCAGGCACTTCTTTAGAAAGACCTTCCCACCATACTTCGCCATTGTCTGTCACAGCAACGTTTGTATAAATAACGTCTTTGTGAAGAGTAGCCATACAGTTCGGGTTAGTCTTAGTATTTGTACCAGGCGCTACACCGAAGAAACCAGCTTCAGGGTTGATTGCATATAAGCGACCGTCTTCACCTGGTTTGATCCAAGCAATATCGTCACCTACAGTTTCAATTTTCCAACCTTCATAACCAGCTGGTGGAATCAACATTGCAAAGTTTGTTTTACCACAAGCAGATGGGAATGCAGCTGCGATGTAGTGTTTTTCGCCTTGTGGATTAGTCACACCAAGGATCAGCATGTGTTCAGCTAACCAACCTTGTTGACGACCCATTGAAGAAGCAATACGTAAAGCTAGGCATTTTTTACCCAACAATGCGTTACCGCCGTAACCAGAACCGTAAGACCAGATTTCACGAGTTTCTGGGTAATGAACGATGTATTTTTCAGGGTTGCAAGGCCAAGCAACGTCTTTTTCGCCCTCTGCAAGTGGCGCACCAACAGTGTGTACGCAAGGTACGTATTCGCCATCAGTACCAAGAACGTCATAAACAGCTTTACCCATACGAGCCATTTTAGACATGCTTACAGCAACGTAAGGAGAGTCAGTAAGTTCGATACCGATGTGAGCAATATGAGAACCTAAAGGACCCATAGAGAAAGGTACTACGTACAAAGTACGACCTTTCATTGAACCGTCGAATAAACCGTTAAGACGAGCACGCATTTCAGCTGGAGCTTCCCAGTTGTTTGTTGCGCCAGCATCTTCTTGCTTTTCAGAGCAGATGTAAGTACGACCTTCAACACGAGCAACGTCAGAAGGATCAGAATTAGCAAGGTAAGAACCAGGATGTTTTTCTTGGTTAAGTTCTTGCATTGTGCCGTTAGCGATCATCAAGTCGATATAACGTTGATATTCTTCTGCGCTACCGTCACACCATTCGATTTTTGCTGGTTTGGTTAATTTTGCAATTTCTTCCACCCAAGCAATAAGCTTAGGGTGACGAACGAATTCTGGTGCGTTCACTTGGGTCATGGTGAGGCCTATCTAAAGTGTGTACAAACTGTACAAAGTCTAATCTGTGCAAAGGGTTACAATGCGCAGATGAAATATTAAAAAAAGTGGCGCTATTAAAGCATAATTTCATAAAAAAAATAAGACTAAAGAAGTGGTAGATTTTATTTGGTAGATAATGCTATTTATGATTTATTTTGTTAAATAACAATAACTTGTGTTATTTTAATTATTTTTTAATCATATTTTTTGTTTTAATGGGTATTATTTATTTTATATATAATTATATAAAACAATGGCTTGTACTTGCTTTGTGATTGGGAAATATTATTGATTAAATAAATGGTGGTAATTCGAATTTTACATAAAGGTGCTATTAATTGTTGATAAATTCTACAAAATAATAATATTCAGGGTTGAGACGTATAAAAAATGTCTAAACAAACGAAACCTTTATCCATTATATATAATCAAAATTCAGGTTTTCATGCCAATCAAAAAGAAGATGGATATGAGGAAATATTGCATATTTTCTCGGCGCATGATTTTGAAATACAGTCATTTGAAATTAGTGAATTTGGAAACTTTGCAAATTTCATGTCGCATGTGTTAGCGCGTCATCAACAACTTGATAATCATGGAGTTGTGGTGGTTGCGGGTGGAGATGGCACCTTAAATGCTGTTGCGCAATACTTAATGGGTACGTCAATTCCAATGGGAATATTGCCTTTAGGTACATTTAATTATGTTGCACGTGTGTTGGATATACCACTGCAATTAAAACAGGCTGCAGAAGTTATTGTGCAGGGGCTAATTCGTGAAACGCATGTTGCCAGCATTAATAACCATATTTATTTAAATAATGCGAGTTTGGGGTTATATCCTTTATTTATAAAAAAACGTGAAATTTATAATCAACGTTTTGGGCGCTTTCCAGTACATGCATACACTTCGGGCTTAGATGTATTAATTCGTGATCGCAAGGAATTAAAACTACAGATTGAAGTGGATACTATTTATTATCCTGTTAAAACACCGCTGATTTTCTTTGGTAATAATCAGCTACAGTTGGCAGATCTAAATTTAAAAATTGCAAAACAGGCTGCTTTAGGCAAAGTCGCAGGCGTAGTGGTTGCTAAGAGCGATAAACTCAGCTTGTTTAAAATGCTGTGGCAACTGATTCGTGGCAACCTAGAACATACTCCAGATGTTTATAGCTTTGCTGCAGATGAAGTCAAAATACATGCAAATAGTAAAAAACTAACCGTGGCTGTCGATGGGGAACTTAAAGAGTTATATCCACCTTTATGTATAAAGGTACATAAACATGCCTTAAAGATTATGGTGCCTAATGTTAGTTCATCTTTCTGATTTACATTTTGGGACAGAGCAACCCGAATGTATACGTGCCTTAGGTGATTTTTGTGCCCTGCATCAACCTGAGCTTATTGTTGTGAGTGGGGATTTAACCCAGCGCGCACGTTTTCAGCAATTTTATGCTTGTAAGCAATTTTTAGAGAGTTTAAAGCGTCCATATTTGGTGGTGCCTGGAAACCACGATATACCGCTATTTCATTTGTGGAATCGATTTATTAGTCCATTTGCGCGTTATCAACTTTTTTTTGGCAATATGGAAACAACGCTAGAAACAGAACATTTCATGATTGTTGGGGTAAATAGCATCCGTCGACGTTACCATACACGTGGACATATTTCTTTGGCGCAAATTGCAGAAGTGGATCAATTGCTTAAGCAAGCGCCACAGCAAAAGCTTAAATACGTGGTTGCACATCAGCCATTTTATATACCGCCACAAGAGAAAGAAGCGTTGAAAGATTGTCCTGTGCTCGGGCGAATGGCTTTACAGACTTGGGCTAAAAATGGATTAAATGGGCTATTGCATGGGCATTTACATCAAGCAGCGCGCTATGATTTAAATCAAATTTATCAGTTGGGTTGTGATCATCCTATTTGGGAGATTCATGCAGGAACGGCGACATCACATCGATTACATCATGGTTTAGCCAATAGTTTTAATACTCTTGATATGCACGGAAATATGCAAGCTTATGTCTTTGATATGGCCAGCCAACAGTTTTGTTTGGCGCAACAATTAGAAGCTTTAATTTAGAAAAGATTGAAACTGCATAAAAAATCTACAAAAAAAGCACTTTTTTTAATTTTAGCCCTTGAAGCAGATTTTTCCATCCCCACAAAAGTGTCATATCAAAATTTTGTCGATGACCTAGGAATAAGAAGTCATCTTCACATCGTAATCAATGACATTTTTAAATGTCTATGGAGCTAGAAATGAGCAAGATTCGTCCTTTACATGACAACGTTGTTATCCGCCGTGTTGAGAAAGAAACTAAAACTGCTGGCGGTTTAATCTTGAGTACTTCTGCTGCTGAACAGCCAGCTCAAGGTGAAATCATTGCAGTGGGTAATGGCAAAGTAACTGACAACGGTGTACGCGCACTCGACGTTAAAGTAGGCGACAACGTACTTTTTGGTGCTTATGCAGGCACTAAAGTAAAAGTTGAAGGTGAAGAACTTCTTGTGATGAAAGAATCTGACATCTTAGCTGTACTTGAAGGCTAAGTTTAGATCTCTCAAACCGAATTCGATTTGAAAAATATATTAAAAATTTTGGAGTAAACCATGTCAGCTAAAGACGTAAAATTTGGTGATTCAGCGCGTTCAAAAATGATCGCGGGCGTAAACGTACTTGCAGACGCAGTAAAAGTAACTTTAGGTCCTAAAGGCCGTAACGTTGTCATCGACCGTTCTTTCGGTGCGCCACACATCACTAAAGATGGTGTTTCTGTAGCAAAAGAAATTACGCTAAAAGACAAGTTTGAAAACATGGGTGCTCAGCTTGTACGTGAAGTATCTTCAAAAACCAATGACATCGCGGGTGACGGTACAACAACTGCAACTGTACTTGCTCAAGCAATCCTAAACGAAGGTATCAAATCAGTAACTGCTGGTATGAACCCAATGGATCTTAAACGCGGTATCGACATCGCAGTTAAAGCGGTTGTTGCTGAAATTAAAGCGACAGCTAAACCAGCTTCTGACTCTAAAGCGATTGAGCAAGTTGGTTCGATCTCTGCGAACTCTGATACAACTGTGGGTTCTTTAATTGCGCAAGCAATGGAAAAAGTAGGCAAAGAAGGCGTAATTACAGTTGAAGAAGGTTCAGGCTTCGAAGACTCGCTTGACGTTGTAGAAGGTATGCAGTTTGACCGTGGTTATATCAGCCCGTACTTTGCAAACAAACAAGATACGTTAACTGCAGAACTTGAAAACCCATTCATCCTTCTTGTAGACAAAAAAATCAGCAACATCCGTGAATTGATTGCTGTACTTGAAGCTGTTGCTAAAACAGGTAAACCACTTCTTATCATCGCTGAAGATGTTGAAGGCGAAGCGTTGGCTACACTTGTAGTGAACAACATGCGCGGTATTATCAAAGTATGTGCGGTTAAAGCACCAGGTTTTGGTGATCGTCGTAAAGCTATGCTTCAAGATATCGCGATTTTAACTGGCGCGACTGTGATTTCTGAAGAAGTTGGCATGTCACTTGAACAAGCTTCTCTTCAAGATTTAGGTACAGCGCATAAAGTAACTGTTTCTAAAGAAAACACTGTAATTGTTGATGGTGCTGGTAATGCTGCTCAAATCGCTGAGCGTGTAACTCAAATCCGTGCGCAAATTGAAGAATCAACTTCAGAATACGATAAAGAAAAACTTCAAGAACGTGTAGCTAAATTAGCAGGCGGTGTAGCAGTCATCAAAATTGGTGCTGCAACTGAAGTTGAAATGAAAGAGAAGAAAGACCGTGTGGATGATGCGCTTCACGCAACTCGTGCTGCGGTTGAAGAAGGTGTTGTTGCGGGTGGTGGTGTTGCACTGGTACGTGCTGCATCTGCACTTGATGGTCTGACTGGTGCTAACGATGACCAAAACGTAGGTATCAACATTCTTCGTCGTGCAATCGAAGCTCCGCTTCGTCAAATCGTAGCCAATGCTGGTGATGAGCCATCTGTAGTAATCAATGCTGTGAAGAACGGTGAAGGTAACTACGGTTATAACGCTGCAACTTCTGAGTATGGCGATATGCTTGAAATGGGTATTCTTGACCCTGCAAAAGTAACACGTTCTGCGCTTGAGCATGCTGCATCTGTTGCGGGCTTAATGTTGACGACTGAATGTATGATCACTGAAATCCCAGAAGAAAAACCAGCAATGCCTGACATGGGCGGAATGGGTGGTATGGGCGGCATGATGTAATACATCATCTTCCATAAAGTTCAAAAAAACCTCGTATTTTTAATACGGGGTTTTTTTATTGTTTATTCAATAAAGTTGTATAAAAGAAAACCTTTATTGTGAAAATTGCAAAGCCCTGTTCAATCGGGAAATTTAATGTGAAATAGATATTTAAAATGCTTTTTTTTGAGTAAAAAACCGACTATGCTAATCAGAATAATAATAAAAACAAATGATTAAATAAACATAGTAGCTAGGGGATAAGAATGAATGATCGAGAGCATGAAATTATTGGCAGTATTTACGATGCAGCTATCGACGTCAGTTTATGGCCACAAGTCATTGAAAAAATCGTCAAATATACCAATAGCAAAACCGCTATTTTTACTGCATTAGACCAATTTAGCCCAAGTTACGATTTTTTATTTAGTCACAATATTCCAGATGAAGCTTTGCATGCCTATCGTGATGAGCGGATTCGCGTGATTGACATGCAGTTACACCGAGTATTGTGGGAAAATTCGGGTGTGGGGCAAGTAGCGAGCTCGGATTTATCGCATTATGGGGAAAACCCTGAAAGTGATGAATATATCTTTTATGAACGCTGTTTGAATCCAACGGGAATCAGTTATATATCCGCTGTTTTGCTTGATCAAGGATCACATCGCTGGGCGGTTTTAGGGTTACACCGTGCGCCTGATGCAGCGCCGTATCAACAAAAAGAGTTGGATTTTTTAAAGCAATTGGGGGTGCATTTGCGCCGTGCTTTACAAATCCATCGTCAGTTTAGTTTGGTTAAACAAGAAAATTTAAGTTTGTATAGTGTGCTCGATCATTTAAAAACAGGTGTAATTTTGCTTGATCATCAGCTGAGTTTGACTTATTCAAACCCTTTAGCTCAAAGCATGATTGAACACGATTCATGTTTAGATTTGGATTTGTATAATCGCTTAAAAACCCATGCTTATGATCAAAGTCGTTTAGATCAATTATTAAATTCAGCCTTATTAGGACAGTCTGCATTAAATGCATATGTAGGCGGTGTATTGGCTTTGTCAGATCTGAAAGGACGAGAATTAATGCTGACTATCGTGCCTTTTTCTAAATTAAAAAATATGCAGCATCAAGATGCAGGACAACATCAAATAGCGGTATTTCTGACCGATAAAAATCAACTCTACGCCTTGTCAAAAGCCTATTTGCAGCAAGCTTATCAATTGTCTAAACGTGAGTTTGAGCTGTGTGAGTTGTTGTTGAATGGTTGTAAGTTAGAAGAAATCGCTGAACATTGTGGAATTACCCTCAGTTCGGTGCGCACTTATTTTAAAAATATTTATGAAAAAACCCAATGCAACTCGCAGATTGAACTTATGCATTTATTAATGGGCTGTACCATTCATTTTGAGCATATTGGTTAAAGCAGCCTAAGTCGGGCTTAAGCTGCTTCTGAGTATTTTAGTTACTACGTTGTAGGGTAAAAGTGTCTTCGCCTTGCGGATGCAAGGTTAGGCTTGTTCCTGAGATGCTATAAGTTGCATTAACTTTAGTGCTATCCGAAGTGTCATGTAATCCACCGCAACCGTTGGTGTCATATAACACTTCTGTTACGGCAAGTGTATTGGATGTTATTGAATATTTACCATATTCAATTCCTGGGTTATCGCAATCACCTTCGGTGTCTAACAAGAAATAGAATCCTGTGTCAAAGAAAGCAAACAAGTGAGTTTGATTAAATTGCCAAGTGCCAACTAGACCTGATGATTGTTTTACTTTAGTTAAAATATAGGTGCTATTACTTCCTACATCAGTCAGCACTAGATCTGTGCCATTATAACTTAGGCGGTGGTGACCATCATTGTCAGGATGTGAAAGCCCGTAGTCACCGTTTGTATCTATGGAAATTACAGGGTTCAGCGCTGAGGTTAAAGCATTCCAATTTAATTGTCCGATTTCAATACCAGGCTTCCCTGTTTCATCAGCTTCATCTGCTTCACCTAGCGCATAACGTCCATCGGGTAAAATATGTAATAAAACAGCAGATGCATTGGTACGTCCAATTTCCCAAGTTCCAGCAATATCTTTATAGAATTGGCTTGCGCTACTTGTGGTAGCACCTTCTGTATTGGGTCTTGTGAGTATAAATGTACCTTCATTTGGTTCGTGGAGTGTAAGTGATGTCGTATTAACCGTGACTGGTAGACCTGAGCTTGAGCTTGCACTATTGTCAGATAAGCCTGCACAGCCATTTGTATCGATCAGGATATTATCTACGAATAACTTTCCATCTTGAACACGATATTTACCATATTCGATACCTGGTCCACCACAAGGCGTTTCTCCAACTTCCACTTGATCGTCCCCAACAGCATCAACCATGATATAGGTATTATTATCCGGATTGAAAACAAATAGTTGCTTGCCTGAACTTGAGTTCCAAGCACCTGCAATGCTCGAATTGTTTTGAGGGACTTTAGTAAATGTTGCACTTTCATTAGGGTTTTGAGCTTCAGAAATTTTTAACTGTGTACCATCAAATGATATTTTCATATCACGTGTTTTTCCAGAATCAGTTAAGCCCCAATCTTCATTTGTATCAATTGAAGATTGCGCCCATAAATCTCCAGCAACAGCATTCACCGATAACTCACCGTACTCCATGCCATTCGCACTATCAGATGGTGAGCTAACAATAGGTTCGCCAATTAGGTATTTCCCGTCTGAGGTTACTTGAAGTACGATTTCTGATTCAGCATTTTTTGCGTACCAAACCCCAACGATATCTTTGAGGAGTGTTTTGTTAAAGTTAGCTTGTGCTTCTGTTGCGCTAACTACGACTTTATCTTTAAAAACTTCTATTGTTTGTAGAACAGGTTGAAAGCTTGTAATAAATTCTGTTGTTGGTTTAGAGAAGTCAATTGAGTTTGCAGGGAGTTGACTCACTGAGTCAGGGATTTGAATACCATCGTCATGATCACCCTCAGAATCTAAAGATTGTAAAAAAATAAGTAAATTTGTTCGTGTTGTTACATCATCGGCTAACTCCACAGGGGTAATACGATCAGCACCAGTTACTGTGCCAATTTCAATATTTCCGATATGGAAAGTGATTTCATCACCTTCTTGATATTCAAACTCCCCTTGAGCATTTGTACGTTTAGAAACGCCATTAATTGTATACGTTGCGCCACTCACAGGTCCATCGGTCAGTATCCCAGTTTTTAGGGAGCTTGAAGGTGGGGGAGCAGAACTACCAGAATCATTGTCTGAACCGCCACATGCACTCAGTAAGCCTGCTAAAGTTAAGCATAATAAAGTTTTTTTCATCACGAATTCCTTGTTATTCAAATTGTCATATCTGCAGTATAGAAATTAGATGAGTTTAGGAGCTATCCCAAAATTGGGAGGGTAAACACAAAAATCTGTGAGAAAAAATGAAGAAAAAACAATATTTTTGTGAAAAAGGGCTTTGTTGCACAAACCTATCTGTAAAGGCTTTTTCAGCGATATAATTTTCAAATGAAGAAGCCTACACACAAAATCTATCGCACAACCAATTGGCCCGCATATAACCGAGCACTCATGAGTCGCGGAAATATTGCCATTTGGTTTGATCCTGCTACGCAATGGTATGCTCCATCAAAAGGCAAACAAGGGCGAAATCAAACCTACTCCGACGCAGCTATCCAATGCTGCTTAATGATTAAATCCTTATTCCGTCTATCTTTACGTATGGTCACTGGCTTTGTGCAAAGTCTGATTAAACTTTGTGGATTAAATTGGACCGCACCAGATTACAGTACGCTTTGCAGAAGACAAAAACATATTGATATTGCGATTAATTATCAAAAAAGCAGTGGTGGGCTTAACTTGCTGGTAGACTCTACCGGTCTAAAGTTTTTAGGTGAAGGTGAATGGAAAAGGAAGAAATATGGACCTGAATATCGTCGCCAATGGCGTAAACTTCATATTGGTATAGATGCTGAAACCCTTCAAATACGCGCTATTCAACTCACTACAAATAATGTGAGTGATTCACAAGTGCTTGGTGATTTACTCGATCAGATTCCACAAGATGAGCAGATTGACGCTGTTTATACCGATGGAGCTTATGACACCAAGCAATGCCGTCAGGTCATTGCAGATCGGCAAGCGCATGCGGTGATTCCACCTAGAAAAAATGCGAAACCATGGAAAGATACAAAGATCAGCTCGCTAGCGCGAAATGAATTACTTCGAACAGTTAAACGTTTAGGCAGGATATTATGGAAAAAATGGTCCGGCTATCATTGCCGAAGTTTGGTCGAAACTAAGATTCATTGCATCAAATTATTGGGGGATAAACTCAGTGCAAGAAAATTTGATAGCCAAGTCAATGAGATCCATGCACGTGTAGCAGTCCTTAACAGATTTACGAAATTAGGTCGACCACTTACCCAAGTTACGCCTTAAATTTGGCTCAATTAGGGGGCTTTGTATTTCAAATCTTTGTGCAACAAAGCCGATACATAGTGCACACCACTGATTACAGCATCAGTCAAAATACCAATTTTATTCGTCGTGCTTGGTGTTGTGGGGGTATTTGGATTGCCATTATTATTTGTGGATTGACCATCAGATGAACTGCCACCACCACAGGCTGTGAGGAGTGTAACTATAGCAAGGCTAAGTAGGGTATGTTTCATGGATTGATCCTTTTTGATGCTTCTTGTTATGTTTCGATCTTAAAAATCTTTATTACAATCGACTATCTTCAAATAGGGATGATTTGAAGCTTTTTTTAAGATAAATTTAAGTTTTTGATTTGTTGCATCCACTAAATAAAAATAAAAAATGGCTGTTTGAGTTTTTTGTAGGTTATTATTTTATAAGGTTAATTTTGTTATAATCTAAAAATCCTGCATTGGGGTATAAATGGATTAATTTATACAATGCACATATTTTTATAAATTTTATTTCATATTCAAATGTTTATTTTTTTCTAAAAATAATGCTGAATTAATAGCCATATTTTATAAGTTTAAATGATTATAATTCGCATTAATTTTTTTGGATTGGTTTTTCGAAGTGCAATATCCACGTTCGACCTTGTCATTTTCAATTCTGGTGGCTTTAAGTTCTATAACTCATGCAGAAGTCTCTCCAGAACCACTCAATACAGAGGCACAACAGCTACAAACAATTACCGTGAAGGCACCCAAGCAAGAAGCCAAATATGTGGCAACTAAAGCACAAGCTGTGCTTCGAACGGATGCTCCATTGTTTGAAACTGCACAAGCCATAAGTGTGTTAACTCAGCAACAACTAGAACAAAAGCAAGTGCAAACAGTTGCGGAAGCATTGGATGGTGTAGCTGGCGTGACTTCCGGCCAATATGGTCGTAGAGGGTGGGATGACTTTGTTATCCGTGGGCAAATTTCAAGCTCGCAAACATATATAGATGGCTTGCGTATTCAAACCTCAGACAATGTTTTACGTTCGGAGGATATTTCTGGGCTTGAATCGATTGAGGTTGTGAAAGGGCCGACTTCAGTTGGATTTGGTTTAAGCTTACCTGGTGGTATGGTCAATCTTACCACCAAACGCCCACATGCAAGCACAGAGGCTAAAGGAACGCTCAGTGTGGGGAGCTATGGATTAAAAGAGGGGACATTCGATCTCAATTATGCACCGAATGACACAGAAAAAGGTGCATTTCGACTGGTTGGTCGGGTATCAGATCAAGATGATCCAACCGATCAAGTTTTTTTCAAAAATTATTATATTGCACCATCTTATAATTTTGATTTAGGTGAAAAAGATGAGCTTTCGGTTATCGCCAGTTATCAGCATAGAAATTATTTACGCCAGCAAGGTATACCTTTTAGTAATGGAGAATATATAAATTATTCGCATAACTTATTTTTTGGTGATCCAGATTATGGTTATGACGTGGATGTGTACCGCTTAGGGGCGAACTATGCACATTATTTTGATAATGATTGGATTTTTAAACAAAATTTTGCTGTGACACAAACCAATACTGTTGGTAATTCTATCTTAGCGTCAGGGCGTAGTAGCTTGCCCATTATTAAGCGTGCAATTAATAATCAAGATAAACAAGATGTCAATTATGCATTGGACACCAATTTGCAGCGTAAGTTTGACTTTGGCGCAGTGCAATATGATTTGATGGCGGGTTTAGATTTAATGCACGAGCGCAGTGATTATTATCGCCGTACAGATACCATTAATGACTTTAATTTGAATGCACCCAATTATGGTGATGTTGTTATTAAAAAGCCGGGTACACCTAGCCATGAAATGACGTATAGCCAGTATGCTGGAGCATATATACGTAATACGCTAAGCATTGATGATACCTGGATCATTGGTTTATCTGGGCGTCATGATTGGACACAGGTAGAAATTAATAATTTACTCAATGGCTCAAATCAGAAAAACTCCGATAATGCATTTACGGGTAGTGCTTCTGTCATGTATCGCATTAATGACATGTTTGCGCCCTATATGAGTTATTCGACCTCCTTTATGCCTGTAACAGATTCAGGCGAAGATGGTCGCTTATTAAATCCAGAAAAAGGTCAGCAGACTGAAATTGGGGTCAAGCTCCAAGCCTTGGATCAACGCTTACAAGGCTACGTGGCTTATTATGATTTGACCCGTAAAAATGTAACAGAAACAGATAGCTCTGGAAATTTTTCAATCCAAACAGGTGAGCAAAAAACCAAAGGTTATGAAGCAGAGCTGGCGGCAACGTTGAATCCACAGTGGAAAGTATTGGCTAGCTATAGTTATATTCCGACAGCAGAAGTCACTGAGAGCTTGACTGCAAGCGAGATTGGCAAGCGTACGAATCATGTGGCGAAAAACGCAGCATCATTGTCAACGCAGTATTATTTTAGTCCAGATCAATTGGGTTGGCGTGTAGGGGCTGGTATGCGTTATCAAGGAGCGCGTACTGCACAGCGTGGCACAGATTATGTAGACCTTCCAACTTATGTGCTTTTTGATGTAAATGCAGGTTATGAAGCCAAAGACTGGAGTGCAGGGTTAAGCCTGAAAAATCTATTTGACCGTGAGTATTTGGCAGGTACAACGCCGAATGCACAGTTGGTGAATTGGGGAGACCCGCGTATGCTACGTTTTAACCTAAGTTTTAAATATTAATTCATTATTTAATAATTGTAGAACTGATAAAAAATCCCTGCTCAAGAGCAGGGATTTTTGTTTGCGAATACCAAATGGGAGAAACTAAGCGCTGAGCAAAAACTTAGGATTTAGTGCTGTTCTTTAATTAGTTTGTAATTCAACTTTGTATCAAGTGCTTGACCTGTTTCCTTATCGCGAGCTTCAGCAAAATTTTCACCAATAAAGAATTTACGTTGATCGGCATTCTGATCGAGGGTAATCACTGAAGGTTGATTGGCATCAAAACTAAATGTTCCTTTGACTTTAGACTCGTGTTCTTTGCCTTTACCTTGATATTCCTCTGTCAATTCATAGGTTTTATCTGATTTTAACTCAAGCTCAGTTTTAATGCCTTCGCAGTCTGCGCAAGGGAATACCCCTTTATATTCGCCTGCCCAATCTAAGGCATTTTCAGCGCTATCACTGGTAGATACAGAGGGAGTTGTGGTGTTAGTAGATGTTGCTTGTTCAGTTTTTTCAGGTGTTTGTGGTGCTGTCGTTGTATCATTTTTACTACAAGCACTTAATGCAACTAGAGATAGTAAGCTAATGAAGATAATCTTTTTCACGTGATTTGACTACAGTATGAGGATGAATAAAAAATAATCTATTTTAAAATAAGCTTGTACAGTGATCTTGTAAACGTATAAAAGTCTAGATGAAATTTTGACGCTAGCGCCTGAACAGATGTATTTTATTTGGTTGTTTATTAAGCGAATCTGTGTGTTAATTTGCAATAACATCAGTACAATCAGGGCACTTTAAATGGGGTGTGAGTGGTTGCTGTGTTAGAAAAATTGGCAGAAAAAAGTCTCAATGCAATGGGTTGGGAAATTGATAATCATTGGCCACTTGATTTGGATCAATGCGTAATGATTGCTGCACCACATACCAGCAATTGGGATGCACTTTATGCACGCTTAGCATTAAAGGCAATGGGTGTAAATGTCCGCATTACGATTAAAGACAGCTATATGAAATTTCCATTTGGACCTTTTGTTCGCGCAATGGGTGGCATAGGAATTGACCGTCGGCCAAAAGTTGAGGGTGAGCAACGTTTAAGTATGGTTGAAGTCATGAGCAACTTATTTAAAGATCATCCCAAGTTGGTCATGTTAGTTACACCTGAAGGTACTCGCGCGAAACAAGAACAGTGGAAAACTGGCTTTTACCATGTTGCAACCAATGCAGGTGTGCCAATTGCATTGGCTTATATGGACTATGCCAAGAAAAAAACGGGTGTAGGCAAGATTGTTTATCCGACTGGGGATTATGAAAAAGATATGGCGGAAATTATGGATTTTTATGCACAAATCCATGCCAAATTCCCAGAAAGCTTTAGTGTAGATCAGCGCTATTATGTTGAATAAAAAATAGGGCATAAGCCCTATTTTTTATGGTGGTTGCAGGTTTATGGCAACGCTTTACAAGGTATATTTTATTTAAGGCTGTATGCCACCTAAATTTTGACAGGCTGCTTTATAAATAAAGAATTGTTGCTCAATCACTTGATCTAAAGGTAAATCAAACAAGTGTTCTCCTTGTTTGTAGCTTTGAATATAGGATTGCGCTTTTTGTTTGCTCGATGCCAATTTGTGCTCATGAAAACTGGTAATCGAGCTGCCCCCCATTTGGGATGTTTCAATGTTATTGCAATGAAACTGAGCATATAATTTTTCGGCTTTACGGATTTCGCTAGATGTGCCAAACATACAACCTGTAAGCAACAGCAGTAGTACAGGCATGAAAATATATTTCATGAGAGATCAATAGGAGGTGTGGGCGTATAAATGACTATTGTATAAATATCTAAAATTAAAACTGTATAGATTTTTTGAACAATTGATCAAAAAATAAAAAAATAGATCTGACATATACATGGGTAAATTGATTTTAGCTGAAAATAACTAAATTCAACCGAGATTAAAATATTCGTCAGAGGAAAAAGTTTTGAATTTAACCCAGCAAAAAATGCATTTTGATGACTTAAATATACGGACGTTTACATCTTCTTCAAGGTCTCTTCAGAATATATCTGAATAATCAGCTTCATGTATGGTGGGATGTCAAAGGTTGCACTGATGTTATTAACACGTTGTAAAAAGTCTTTCGCAATTTTATGTTTAGTTTTGGCCAGTTCAAGTTATGCTGCTGATGTTCCAACAGATATACATGCGATGACAACACCACAAACCATAGCTGTGACACATCTCATTCCAATGACCAGTGCAGTATTGAGCTCAGTTGGTCATTCTGATGATCCAGATATTAAAGAGGCAAGGGAAGAAGAGTCTCCCGTACGTGATTCGAGACCTTTACGTACAACACGGCCCAAGTAGCGAAGTCTTTTGCTTTAAGTCGCTTGTACGATACTACTGAAAACAAGAAAGCAACCTGAAGAGAATAACAAGGTCAAAACACTGTGTTTAAATTGACGCTCTGAAATTTTATAAAATAGTTTTGCACCCAGCATTGCGGGAACACTTACTGCAATGAGTAATAGCAAGGCATAGGGTAATAGTTTGGTCTGTAGCGTACCTTGGGCTAAATATGCCACGAGGGTAAACAGTTGAATGGCAAAATTAAAATGGCGCAATATATAGCGCTGTTCTTGCTTTGGGCGTTGTTTGAGCATGAGCCATGCGGAAGGCAGTGAGCCACAGAACCCGCCCAAGCCACCTAAAATACCACCCAAAAAACCTATACTGGCATCTGCATAATGACCAGACTGTTGAATCTTTTTAATTTGTGGATTAAACAGCATGACGGGGCACCACAGAATTAAAAATACACCAAGCAATAGCTTGAAAGTATCTGCCTGAATTAAATCTAAAAAGTAGCTACCCAAGGGCACGCCAATTAAGCCTGCAATAATATAGGGAATAACTAATTGTCGCGACGAAGTATGTTGTCCGCATTCTTGTCTGAGGGAAATCACATGACTCCACACAGAAGCAAGTACCACTAAAGGTGCGGCTAATTGTGGTGGAAGTACCCAAACCCAAAAAGACATGGCCACGAGTGCAAAGGCAAAACCTGTTAAGCCTTGTACAAAGCCTGCAAGCATTGCACCAATGATAAAAATCAGCCAAGTCATGACAATCATATACGTTAATTGAGGCGCTTATCTTAGCGAATTAAAAGCACTTTATTTAAATGCAATTGGCCTAAGCTTAGCTGAAATTACGATATGTCTTAGATATATAAATACAAAAAGGATCTTCTGTGATTACGACTAAAAAAGACGCATATTGCGTCTTTTTGGGGAGAAAGCTATTGAACGGGCAAATGCACAAAGTTCTAAAGTAACGCTAAAGCTAAAATTTAAGCTGGTACAGTTTTTTGAAATAAGCCTGCACGTACGGTTCCTGCTTTGGTTTCTTTAACTTTATGCCACGTATGAGGGAGTGTCAGTTGGCTTAAATCACGATCGGCTTCAACATAAATAAAGCCTTGGTCTTTAATGAGTGGGTCCGCTAAAGTAGCTAATTCTTGCCATAAATCTAAGCTATACGGGGGATCCAAAAACACCAAATCAAATTGTTGTTTTAAGCTGGGTAAGGCTTGTTGTGCGGTGCTCACTTTGAGTTGAGCTTGTGCCTTGGTCACACGCAGTAACTCAAGGTTTTGGGTTAAAAATTGAGCCTGATTGCGGTCAGGTTCAATCATCACAACTTGGCTTGCACCCCGAGACAGCGCTTCAAAAGCCAAAGCCCCTGAGCCTGCGCAAATATCTAAAACTTGTGCATTTTGCACATCCCACATCAGCCAGTTAAATAGCGTTTCACGTACACGGTCAGGCGTTGGTCGAAGACCATCAATCGATGCGAATGGGAGTTGGCGACGTTTCCATTCTCCGCCAATAATACGTAATTGATTTTTCATAATTCAACTCATTCTACATCGTTTGATGGTGTAACTGGTGCAGTAATAGGTGCGGATGCTACTGGGCTTGATGCAGGTGCTGCATTATGGCTATTTGCATTGCTATTGCTTTGAGTCGTTGCATTTGGGTCCGCAGATAATATAGTGCTACCACTTGGCAACTCACCTGGTTTAATGCCAGCAGTCATTAGGCCACCGCTAATTTGATGATTGGCAGGACGAATAGGATTTTTCTTACGTTGCAATAACCAATAATCAAAAATTGGACGCGCTAACTGGGCCGCCGAACCACCATGACGACCATTTTCCCATACTACGGCAATCGCAATTTCAGGATTTTCTGCAGGTGCAAAGCCCACAAACAAACCGTGGTCCAGCTGACGTTCTGTTAATAGTGCTTCGTTGTAACGTTTACCCTGCGCAATACTTTTAACCTGAGCTGTCCCTGTTTTACCTGCAATATGATACATCGGTGTACGAATACCACGGCCTGTACCGCTTTCCACTACATCAACCATCGCATCACGCATTTTGATCCAATCTTCAGGCTTACCATTAAATTCGATATGGCCATCAGGTGCATTGTGTGCTTTATAGGCTTTAAAGCCTTTACTGTCACGGAGTACATGGGGAGTCACATGCGCGCCCTGATTGGCTGTGATTGCGGTTGCCATGGCTAGTTGTAGTGGTGTAGCTGTAAAAGCACCTTGGCCAATACTGACTGAAATGGTTTCACCTTTGAGCCATTTTGACTTACGGGTACGCATTTTCCATTCAGGGCTTGGGTATAGACCTTCACTTTCACTTGGTAAATCTACGCCAGTTTTCGAACCAAAACCAAATTGGCGCATCCAAGTGTTCATTTTTTCAATACCCATACGATACGACAGGATATAGAAATAAGTATCACAGGAAACGTTTTGAGCTTTATGCATATTCACAGAACCGTGACCTGTTTTTTTATGGTCACGGAAGCGGTGGCTATCACCTGGTAAAGTGAAATAACCCGGATCGGCAATCGCCGTATTCCAATCCACTAAATTATAGTGCAACCCACCCATACCAAACATTGGTTTAATGGTCGAACCTGGTGGGTACGCGCCTTGTACAGCACGGTTATATAGTGGCTGATCTAAATTATCACGTAGTGCGCTATAGTCCTTGCTGCTAATCCCTGTCACAAAAAGGTTGGGGTTAAAGCTTGGGCTAGACACGAGCGCTAAAATTTCACCTGTACGTGGGTCCATGGCAATAATTGCACCACGGCGCCCCGCCAGTTGTTCTGAGGCAATGGTTTGCAAGCCATAATCTAAAGATAAAAACAGATCATTACCGCGAACAGGATCTTTACGGCCTAAATGACGTAACACATTTCCGTGCGCATCTGCTTCAACAGATTCATTGCCAGGTAAACCATGTAATAACTCTTCATAAGACTTTTCTACCCCAATTTTACCAATCAGGTTTGTCCCCGCGTAGAGGTCTTTATCAATACTTTTTAGTTCTTTGTCATTAATACGCCCGACATAACCAATCACATGGGCAAACAGTTCGCCATGTGGATAATAGCGCGTCATTTGGGTCTCTATATTGACCCCAGGGAACTGATATTTAACTTCACTAAATTTGGCAATCTCAATTTCATTTAAATTGAGTTTAAGTGCCACACGTTCGGTTTTTTTAGAGGTTTTAATACGACTTTTGAAGCGATCAATATCCTCTTCAGTCAAATTTAAAATTGGAATTAAACGTGCAACAGTGTCATCAATATCAGGAATATCTGCACGGCTCATTGTGGCAGAAAATACTGGATAATTATCTGCCAGCAATACGCCATTGCGGTCATAAATATAACCACGAGCAGGCGCTAAAGGCTGTAGGCGAATACGGTTTTGATCTGATGCCGTTGAAAACTCTTGATAACTGCTGATTTGGAGATAGGCATAACGCACGACCAACAACAGCATAAAGAAAATAACAATACCCGCTGAAATCAGTACCCGATTGCGATAAATGCGCTTTTCTTGCTGTACATTTTTTAAAGGAAAGTGCTGCTTCATACGCGATCGGCTTGACTCAGAAACTAGAGGGAAATTTGAAGATCAATATTCTAACGCAAATGCAGTTTTTTTGATAAATAAAAAAAGTCCGTTTCGTATGTTCTGTTTAAACTTTGACTTTGTGGACATGAAAAAGGTAAATTCCAGTATATAAGGATGCGAATAATTCTGATAAAGTCAAATCGCATAAAAATAGGAAATCTATTACAAATATAATTAAGGAAGATGGTGGAAATAATGAACAAAGTTTATTCTTTGTTAGCTTTCATATTGGTGACCAATGCTGCCTATGCCCAAGACAATAGCTTTCTGCCAGAAGCAAAGCTAAAGCAAGGTGATGCGCAGACATTAAACCTCGGGGTCGGTTTTACGCAAAAAATGATCCATTTAAATACCGAATGGGTGAATCCATACGGCATTGCTTATGTGAAAGGCGGTGTATATTTAAATGATGATCATACCGCAGGTGGGCAAGTTGGCTTTCGCTACCCAGTGCAATTTACAGGTAAAGATAAAAACGGTTATTACCTAGGTGTATACGCAGGCCATATTGACAGTAAAAAAGTCGATAATAGTTATGAAAGTCGCTTAGGTGGTGGTGTGGATTTAGCCTACGTCATGATGAGCCGTGAACGTATCAGTACCTTTAGTGTGGGTATTGGTGCGGGTGAAAAACTCACGAATCAGGATGGCACTGTTGCTGCAGAAACAAAACCGCAGCTACAATTTTCCTATACTATAAGTATCGGATTATAGTAACAATATTGCCTGTGAACTCTTTAGAATTGACTTAATAAAATTAAATATGGAAATGATACATGCTTGAGTACGTCAGTGAATTATGGCAAACCTTTACGCAACGTCCAGATTTTTGGGCCGTGCTCAGCATTATCCCTGTTACTGCATTTGTTACATGGGCACATGTATGGATGGCGCTAAAAATGGTGTTTTACCCAATTAATTTTTGGGGTTTCCATGTAGGTCCATTGCCTGTGGGTTGGCAGGGGATTGTGCCACGTAAAGCAGGTCGTATCTCTGGGATTATTACCGATAATACGCTATCAAAATTAGGCTCTTTACAAGAGTTTTTAAATGCGATGGACCCTGAAGACATGGCGCGTATTATTGGTGAGCAAGTGGGCTTTGAGCTCGAACATCTCATTGATGAAGTCATGATCGATCGTAATGCCGTGCTTTGGGAAAACCTTCCATATTCGATCAAACGTCGAATTTATGCGCAAGCGCAAAAACAATTGCCAGGTACCTTAAAAGAACTTGTGACCGAACTGACCATGAACGTCGAGTCATTGGTCAACATGCGTGACATGGTAGTTAGTCAAATGGAAGGCGACCGTAAGCTTATGGTACGCATGTTTTTAAAAGTGGGTCAAAAAGAGATCAACTTTATTTGGCATATTAGTGCACTTATTGGGATGTTCTTTGGTATTTTCCAAATGATCGTTTGGTTTGTGGTGCCTTGGCATTGGACAGTTCCATTTTGGGCAGCTATCTGGGGCTTCTTGACCAACTGGATTGCCATTTGGATGGTGTTTAACCCTGTAGAGCCACACTATGTACGCTATCCACAGTTTTTTGAGTTGACCAAGGGACGCAAATTTCCATGGATTAAACCTGTAATTCCACGTATGGGAACTTACAATATTCAAGGTGCGTTTATGAAGCGCCAAGAAGAAGTGTCCGATGTCTTTGCCAGTGTAGTCACTGAAGAATTAATCACCTTAAAGTCAATTATGACGGAAATGATGTATGGTTCTAAAAAAGACAAAACACGCCGTATTGTGAAGCGCCATATTAATGAAATTATGGAAACACCATTGGTGAGAACGTCTTTACAGCTGTCTTTAGGACCAAAAGAATACGCAAAACTCAAGACAGACTTGATTGACCGCTCAATAGAAATTACGATGGTGCCTGTATGCGACCCTGCGTTTAATGCGAGCCGTGCACAGAAAATCTTTCAAATGTTTAAAGACCGTATCCGCGAGTTAACGCCAAAAGAATTTCAAAACCTATTACGACCTGCTTTTCAGGAAGATGAATGGATTTTGATTGTACTTGGGGGTGTAACTGGTTTTATCGCTGGTACAATACATTTGTTCGTGGCTTTCTTATAATTAGATGCTGGCCAGCAAGATCGAATTTGATTGATCATCGCTGAGCAGTGTCATACATATTGTTTTAAATGAGGATGTTTATTTATGCGCATTATTTTACTCGGACCACCTGGAGCAGGTAAAGGTACACAAGCTCAGCTGATCTGTAAGCGCTACAATGTCCCACAAATTTCAACCGGTGATATGCTCCGTGCTGCAATTCGTGAAGGAACTGAACTAGGCCTTAAAGCTAAAAGCGTGATGGACAACGGTGGCTTGGTTTCAGATGAGCTGATTATTGGTCTTGTAAAAGAACGTATTGCTCAACCTGACTGTGTAAACGGCTGCATCTTCGACGGTTTCCCTCGTACAATTCCACAAGCGGAAGCGTTGGAAAATGAAGGCATCAATATCGATCACGTGATTGAAATTGATGTACCAGACGAAGAAATCGTTCAACGTCTTTCTGGTCGTCGTCAGCACCCTGCATCTGGTCGTGTTTACCATATCGTCTACAACCCACCAAAAGTGGAAGGTAAAGATGACGAAACTGGTGAAGATCTTGTACAACGTCCAGATGACCAAGAAGAAACGATCCGTAAGCGTTTAGCTTCATATCACACTGAAACAGAACAATTGGTTGGTTTCTACCAAGGCCGTGCGGCTTCTGGTGAAAATGCACCTACGTATGACAAATTGAATGGTCTTCGTCCAATCGAGAACGTTCAAACTGATTTGTTTGCGATTTTAGATCAGTCAAAATAATTCGATTTTTCGAATTTTGACTTTCAAAGAGCCCTAAGTCATATTAGGGCTCTTTTTGTTGGTTTTGATAAATAGGTTAAATCATGGAAATAGGTGTTGTTTTAATGATGCTGGTGACGGTTGCTGTCGTTATTGGTGTTTCTGTGATGAGTTATAAAATGCTGGTAAATGTACGTAAGCAAGAAGCTTTAGAACGAAAACAAGCAGGTGCTCCTGAGCGCCAATTGCATCCTAAAATTAAACAACAACAAGATCAAAACAATAAATAAGCTATTGATTTTGGATCATTCATAAAAAAGCTGAACTTAAAGTTCAGCTTTGCTGTTTTTGATTTGTATGGGGCGGGTTGCGCCAAATTCAAAGCGGTCTGGCCAGTTGCAAACATCGGACACAATGCATTCATTACATTTGGGTTTACGTGCAATACAGCAATAACGACCATGTAAAATGAGCCAATGATGAGAGTCTACAATAAATTCTTTGGGGATGACTTTTACTAAGCGGTGTTCGACTTCGAGCACATTTTTGCCTACCGCTAATCCAGTACGATTACCTAAACGAAAAATATGTGTATCTACCGCCATTGTAGGTTGGCCAAATGCAGTATTCAGCACCACATTGGCCGTTTTACGTCCTACACCGGGTAAGGCTTCAAGGTCGGCACGGTTATTTGGCACAATACTGTTATGCTTTTCAATGAGCATTTTGCAGGCTTTAATCACATTTTCGGCTTTTGAATTATATAAACCAATGGTCTTGATATATTCTTTGAGTCCTTCTACACCTAGGGCATAAATGGCTTCAGGCGTATTGGCAACGGGGAATAATTTATCTGTGGCTTTATTTACGCTTACATCGGTCGCTTGTGCGGACAGCGTAACGGCAACCAATAATTCAAAAGGATTAGAATAATTGAGTTCTGTTTCTGGGTGCGGACGCTGCGCTCTTAAGCGTTCAAAAAAAGTCTGAATTTGCTTTTTAGTCATGTTTTTTACAGTCATGCAGATGCTCCTTGCAATGTATTGAGTTGTGCAGTCAGTTGCTCAAGCATTTGGCGTTTATTGGCATCCTCACGCACACTAAGCTGTTTTTCTAACTTCTTAATTTGTGTGCGAATTTTAGCTAATTCAATCGTGGTTTTTGCATCCAGTTTAACCGCAACTGGTTCAGGTTTTTCAGCCACTTGTATGTCAGGCATAGCGGTAGATTGCGCAGAAAATTGAGCAAAAAGAGCAGTATCAATTTCAGCACGAACAACAGGCCCTTTACGATCTACACGACGCTTTTCTTCACGTTGAATGTGTGAGTAATAACGATCACGTAAATCATTTTGCTCAGCAATACGAATAATGTCTGTCGGAACACTTTGTAAATCTTCGACCAAATCAATGCAGTCTACAGGGCAGGGGGGAATACATAGTTCACAACCTGTGCATAAATCGGTCAAAATGGTATGCATCAGTTTGCCAGAGCCAATGATGGCATCTACTGGGCAGGCACTAATACATTTGGTGCAACCAATACATTCATCTTCACGAATAACGGCTTTCATTCGTTGTGGGCGACCATCGCTCTGTGTTGGCCAAACACTTTCTTCAGCGGTCAGTTTGTCACGACCTAACAAACTGGCGAGTGCATCAGCAACAGGCTGACCACCTGGAACACATTTGTTGGCATCTTCACCTTCCGCAATCGATTTGGCATAAGGTAAGCAACCATCGCGGTGACCACATAAGCCACACTGGGTTTGTGGTAACAAGGCATCGATACTTTGGATAAGGGAAAATTGAGTGTTCATGTGAAACCAAAACTGCGGGGCAGACAAAATGTTAAAAAATGGCTGAAAAGCAATACTAGCATGTTTTTGAACATAATTCTTCTGCACGAAAATAGCACTATAAATGCATTAAAATCGCGCAAAAAAGTAATCTAATATATGCATAAAAGTTATTAAATGTATAACTAAAAGTGTTGTTAGTTTTAATTAAATTGCTGTTGTTAAACAAAAAATAAAGTTTTTTTAAAAAACTGTTGCTGAATGTAAACAAAAGATATTTAATGTTTTGCGCCAAAATAAATCATTGATTGAAATTTTGACCAATTTTGATCCATTTCTGCTGAGGATTAAGCGTTGAAATACAACAGCCTTAACGACTTCCTAGATTACGTAAAATCACGTGATGCTCATCAACCAGAATTTCTTCAAGCTGTTGAAGAAGTAATGACCAGTCTTTGGCCATTCATTGAAAAGAATCCACAATATGCTGATTATGGTCTACTTGAACGCCTAGTAGAACCTGAACGTGCGATTCAATTCCGTGTATCTTGGGTTGATGACAAAGGTCAAACGCATGTAAACCGTGCTTTCCGTGTTCAATATAACTCGGCAATTGGTCCATTCAAGGGTGGTATGCGTTTCCACCCATCTGTAAACCTTTCAATTCTTAAATTCTTAGGTTTCGAACAAACATTTAAAAACGCATTGACTACTTTGCCTATGGGCGGTGGTAAAGGCGGTTCAGATTTTGACCCTAAAGGTAAATCTGAAGGCGAAATTATGCGTTTCTGCCAAGCGCTTATGATCGAGCTTTACCGTCACCTTGGTTCTAACACGGACATCCCTGCGGGCGATATCGGTGTTGGTGGCCGTGAAGTTGGCTACATGGCGGGTATGATGAAGAAGCTCAGCAATGACACTTCAAGCGTATTCACTGGTAAAGGTTTGACTTTCGGTGGCTCATTGGCTCGTCCAGAAGCAACAGGTTACGGTACTGTGTATTTCGCTGAGGAAATGCTTAAGACTCGTGGCGATAGCTTTAAAGACAAAGTGGTAACGATTTCAGGTTCTGGTAACGTTGCTCAATTCGCTGCTGATAAAGCAATGTACCTAGGTGCGAAAGTGGTTTCACTTTCTGACTCTGCTGGTACTGTATACGTAAAAGACGGTTTCACAACTGAACTTCTTGCTGAAGTGATGGAACTTAAAAACGTTAAACGTGGCCGTATTTCTGAGTTTGCGTCTAAACACGGTTTTGAATACCTTGAAGGCAAACGTCCTTGGGGTATTAAGTGCGACATCGCGCTTCCATGTGCAACTCAAAATGAATTAGATGAAGCTGATGCTGAAGCTCTTCTTGCAAATGGCGCAATCTGTGTTGCTGAAGGCGCGAACATGCCTTCAACTTTGGCTGCAGTAGAGAAATTTGTAGAAGCGAAAATTCTTTATGCACCAGGTAAAGCATCAAATGCGGGCGGTGTTGCAACTTCTGGTCTTGAAATGTCACAAAACGCAATCCGTTTGGGTTGGACATTTGAAGAAGTTGATGAGCGTCTACACGCGATCATGAAAGAAATTCACCGTAACTGCGTGAAATTCGGTACTGAAGAAGACGGTACTGTGAACTATGTAAATGGCGCGAACATCGCTGGCTTCGTAAAAGTTGCTGATGCAATGCTTGCTCAAGGCGTTTACTAAGTTCTACGCAAGTTCGAATTAAAAAAACCGAGGCTAATGCCTCGGTTTTTTTATGCGCTTTAAAAGCCAAAGCTTGATATGCGCGAAGTAGGGTGAATCCTATATTCGTTACTGCTTCAGCGATGCTTAAAGCTTATAGCGTGCCTTTTACCGCTTCACGCTCTACAGCCATATCATAGATATAGGCATATTTAGATTGATCCGCAGCTGGGTTTTTCAGCTCATAACGTTTAATACGGATGATCTGACGCTCATTTGGGCTGTGTTGAAAGCCTTCAATTTGGTCGTAGAACAATGTCCAGTCTTTATCAACTTGGGTTTTTATCCCATTTTCTGCATATTTAATTTCACGCACTTGTAAACAAGTTTGTCGTGCAACGCCTGTGCATTGTTTGGTTTCAGGGCTGATTTCTAAAAAGATGGTTTCAGCTTGAGTTTGGTATTTCGTTTCAGGTGTCATTTTTCCAGTAAAAACATACTGCTTACCATTTTTTGCTGTCAGCGTTAGGGTCGGCGCATTGATGTCATTTAAATTGAATAAAAATGCGGTTTTACCGCCATCAAAAATTTGACTTGCAATGCCTTCTTGTTGCATACGGTCTTGTGGGCAAGCCATCATTGTAGCGGCCATATTCCCTGTAACAATCGTATTATTTTCAGCTTTCCAGCTTGTACTTAAGTTATTACAGCTGGTTGAAATACCAAGCGTACCATTATTCAGGAAATTTAAAACCAAAGGCTTTTCTGAACCTGTATTGGTGCTCCATTGGTATGAACTTAAAGTCTTACTTGCATTTTGCTGTTGTAATACAGACACGGCTAGATCTCCTGCTTTTTGTAGATCAGCGGTTTGGCAGGCAGCCAGTGTGAGTGGAAAAAGAGCAATGGCTAAAAATTTTAATTTCATATTTTAGTCTACAAATAATTGATTTAAATAACAGAATTTAGAATACATAAATTAAATCATAAACTAATGGATACATTTTGGGCATTTAAGTATCAAAATGTATCCATAAATAAATATTTGTTAATATATAAAAATAAATTATTAAATGCTTTTAAATTAGTCAAAGCGATAAATGTCACGTCCTAAAGCGCCCATAGAATAGCTATGATGCACAATGTTAAAACGGTTGCCAGTGCCCATGGCAAAGAACAGTGGTGCAAAGTGTTCTAGGGTTGGATGATTACGCATGACATAGGGGATCTCTTGCCAATCAAGCACTGCATCAAAATCATGGTGTTGTAATTTAGCCACGACATAATTACGAAATACTGAGCACCATTCAGGAGTGGTTGGCTTAGGATTTTGCCATTCGATTTCACGTAAATTGTGGGTAATACTGCCAGAACCAATCAGTAAAATTTGCTGTTCACGCAGCACCGCTAAAGCGCGTCCAATCTTATAAATTCGTTCAGCGGATAAGTTCATTGGCAATGAAATAGAAATGAGTGGAATATCTGCTTCTGGGTACATGTGTAGCAAAGGCATCCACACGCCGTGATCACGTGGACGTGTGTTATTGGCATGCGCTTCAAATCCTGCTTGAGCCAGTAGTTCTAAAATATGCTCAGCAAGCTCAGGCTGACCGGGCGCTGGATAGCGTATCTCATAGAGTTCGCTCGGAAAGCCACGGAAGTCATGCCATGTTTCAGGACGTGAAGCTGTACTGACTTCTATATCTTTACTCTCCCAATG
Organism: Acinetobacter sp. SWAC5; assembly: GCF_003419885.1. Taxonomy (NCBI): domain Bacteria; kingdom Pseudomonadati; phylum Pseudomonadota; class Gammaproteobacteria; order Moraxellales; family Moraxellaceae; genus Acinetobacter; species Acinetobacter sp. SWAC5. The sequence continues at coordinate 14,987 of NZ_QUWR01000021.1, read as the reverse complement.
GGCCGACATCACAATAATGGCTTTGGGCTTTGGTAGGTTAAGACTCAGGCGTTCGAGTGCAGGCCCAATTTGCTCGGGATTGATGGCTAACATTGGAGAGCCATGAGAAATGAATAAGCCAGGCAAAGTCTGTAGCTTCATAGGAGAGATATGCCCTAAATAAATTTAGGCATGTACATTTACATGCCCAAAATGAAAAAGTGAATCTTTATAACATGATTCTACACAGGAATAAGTGTGTAAAAATGACAGTTGAATTTAAGTGAAATTAACCTGCACGATGGTAAGGGTGGTTATTATTAATACTCATGGCTCTGTAAAGTTGTTCAATCAGCATCACGCGTACCATTGGGTGAGGCAGGGTGAGCTTTGAAAGCGACCAATGCCATGCAGCAGCCTTACGCACGGCCTCAGAGTGTCCATCTGGCCCACCAATCGCCAACACAATATCATTGCCTTCAAGCATCCATCCTTTCATGGTTTCTGCCAGCTTTTCTGTACTGAACTCACGGCCACCGACTTCTAAAGCAATGAGTACTTCATTGTGCTTCATTGCATTTAAAATACTGTCACCTTCAATTTGGCGGTATTTTAAAATGTCAGCTTCAGAATCGTTTTTGCCTCGTTTTGCCATAGGCAATTCAATAATCTGCGTTTGTACAAAAGGCTGAATACGTTTGAAATAATCTTCAAATCCAGTAAGTACCCAAGCAGGCATTTTTTGGCCAATGGTCAAAATACGAATTTTCATAGTGAGCAGGGTAACAACAAGAAACGCCTATTATAACGATGTAATACGCTATTGCGAATTTCAGACACAAAATGCAATTGAATTAGGTCGAATATTGTTGCTTTAATATCCGAATAGCGTCTGTGGTCTACGCCATAACTGGTCAAAATAATGATATAAAACCATCAGTAGTGAGAATAATAATAATGCCTCAACCCTGCAAAAACTCTGTTCAATCCCTTGGTTTAATCCTTAGCCTTTTATCGTTATTCAGTTTGAGTTCTATAAGCTTTGCTGCTGTACCTGCAGATGCTAAAAATTTGCGTGTATATATGGAGCAAGTGATTGGTGCTCAAGCAGGTCGTCATGCCAAAAACATTCAAGAGTTAAATCGAGTATCGGCATGGATACGCGAGCAAATGCGCTTGTTTGGTGTGCCGTGTCAGTATCAAAACTATACGGCAAATAGTTTGCCTTATCGTAATGTGGTGTGCTCTTTAAATGCGGGTAAAAAACAAAAGGTGATTGTGGGAGCACATTATGATGTGTTGGAAGACACCACGGGTGCTGATGATAATGCCTCTGGTGTGGCAGGCGTGATAGAGGTTGCACGTATTTTGGCCACAGAAAAAACCAGTTTAAAACATAATGTCGATTTTGTTTTTTATACTTTGGCTGAGCCACCATATTTTGGAACAGAAAATATGGGAAGTTTTATTCATGCTAAGTCTGTAGCCAAGCAAAAACAAAATATTGCTGGGGTATATATTTTAGAGATGATTGGCTATTTTGATGAAAATGAGGTGCAACAATATCCAGCAGGATTAAAGTGGATTTACCCAGCACATGGTAATTTTATTGCTGCAGTGGGTAATTTAATGTCACGTGATTTGACTTATGACTATTGCGCAGCCATGAGAAAACTCAATCAACTGCAATGTGAGCGTTTGATTGCACCAAGTTTTATGCAAGATTTAGATTTTTCAGATCATTTGAATTATTGGAAATTTGATTTCCCTGCGATAACCATTACAGATACCGCGATGTACCGCAATAAATACTATCACACTCGTCAAGATACTTTGGATCGTTTAGATACCGAAAAAATGGGGCAAGTGGTGAATGGCGTTGTCAAAATGCTACTTAACTGAGAAGCATAAAAAACGCAGTCCAGAAAGCCATAGGACTGCGAAAGGTGGTTACCAACCTGGAGATGTTGGTAGCCATTCTAGATGTAATCATCTAAGAGCAAAAAAGAAACATACAGCGCGTATGATCTTATTAAAAATATGGGGGAGTGTGGTTTATATTTCAAGCGAAAAAATTAAATCAGTATAAAAATATAAAGTTTTAGTTTTGAATTTTATTATTAATTTAAACTTTATCAGTAATTTAGCCTATTTAAATAAAATTCATTTTTTATGTTTTTTAATCAAGTGTTGCTTGTTAGGAAGCAATGAACAGAGTCGTCATATTCAATGTGAAGTGCTTGACGTATGTGCTAATACCTTTAACTGAGTCTAAGTTGAGGACATTAAAAAGCCCTGTCGAAACAGGGCTTTTACATTGTTATAATTTAATTAATGACGGGCAGCTTTCGCTTCATCATTGGCTTTTACAATCGGTGCTTTTACCAAAGGTTTTGGCATGTCTACTAAAGCTAAAGGTAAAATCTCATCAATTGATTTCACGGCTTTAATTTCTAAACCAGCTTTAACGTTCTCTGGAATTTCAGCCAAATCACGAACGTTTTCCTGAGGAATAAACACTAATTTAATTCCACCACGGTGTGCAGCTAAAAGTTTCTCTTTTAGACCACCAATTCGCATTGCACGGCCACCTAGGCTTGTTTCACCCGTCATTGCAATATCTGGGCGAATCGCAATACCTGTGAATGCCGAAACTAAAGCAGTCGTGAGTGCTAAACCAGCAGATGGGCCATCTTTTGGTGTTGCACCTTCAGGTAAGTGTACGTGTACATCTGTTTCTTCAAAACGTGAAGATTCAATACCTAACTCATCTGCACGTGTACGTACAACGGTCATGGCTGCGGTAATGGATTCTTTCATTACATCGCCAAGTGAACCTGTGGTAATAAACTTACCTTTACCTTTCACTGCCGCAACTTCAATGGTAAGTAATTCACCACCAACAGAAGTCCACGCTAAACCATTCACACGACCCACTTGAGCTTCATCTTCAGCCATACCGAAGTCGAATTTGTGTGGACCTAAGTAGTCTGGTAAGTTGCCTGAATTCACTTCAATTTGAAGATTTTTGGCTTTTTTGCTGACCGCTTCTTTCACCACTTTACGCGCAATTTTAGACACTTCACGCTCAAGGCTACGCACACCAGCTTCACGTGTATAACGCTGTACGATGTCGCGAATGGCTTCTTCGTGAACTGTTAATTCTTTTGCACGTAGACCATTATTTTTAATGGCTTTAGGCACAAGGTAGCGCTCAGCAATATTCACTTTTTCATCTTCGGTATAACCCGGTAGACGAATCACTTCCATACGGTCAAGCAATGCTTCAGGAATATTCATGCTGTTTGCAGTACAGATGAACATCACTTCAGATAAGTCCAAATCAAGATCTAGGTAATGATCGTTGAACTTATTGTTCTGTGACGGATCAAGTACTTCAAGTAGCGCAGAAGCAGGATCACCACGGTAGTCTTGTGCCATCTTGTCGATTTCGTCGAGTAAGAACAGTGGGTTCTTTACGCCAACTTTTGTTAAAGACTGCACAATTTTACCCGGCATCGCACCGATATAAGTACGACGGTGACCACGAATTTCTGCTTCATCACGTACGCCACCAAGAGCCATACGCACGAACTCACGGCCTGTTGCTTTTGCTACAGACTCACCTAATGAAGTTTTACCTACACCAGGAGGACCCACTAAGCATAGAATCGGCCCGCGTAATTTTTTCACGCGTGACTGTACTGCAAGATATTCCACAATGCGGTCTTTAACGTCATCTAAGCCGTAGTGGTCTGCATCTAAAATTTCTTGCGCTTTAGCCAAGTTAATGCTGACTTTGCTGGCTTTATTCCAAGGTGTATCTAAAATCACCTCTAAATAGTTGCGAACAACAGCAGCTTCGCTTGACGCAGGTTGCATCGCTTTTAATTTACGGAATTCATTTTCTGCTTTCTTACGCACATGCTCAGGCAAATCTGCTTCAGCAAGACGTTTTTCAATTTCTGCAACGTCATCTTCTGCACCGCCATTCATGTCAGAAAGTTCACGCTGAATCACTTTCATCTTTTCATTGAGGAAGTATTCGCGCTGATTTTTCTCCATTTGACGTTTTACAGAATCATGCAGTGTTTGTTCAATCTGCTGTTCTTCAGACTGCTGCAACAAATAAGTCATTAATTCTTGCAAATGCGCTTCAAAAGCATCGTGCTCTAAGAATTTTTGTTTCACATCAATGTTTAGCGGTACACGTGTTGCAACAAAGAACAATAATTGCAGTAAGTCATCAATTTTATTGGCAGCCGCAATCAGTTCACGTGCATTACGTAGCTTAGCCTCAGCGTACTGAGCAAACAGCGTGCGTAGTTCTTCAACACGATTTTGCTGTGCATCAGCATCAGTATCAATGGTCATTGGACTTAAGCTATGCTCAGCAGTCAAATAATCATTGTCATCAATGATTTTTTCGAGTTTAGAGCGGTGCAAGCCTTCAATTAAGACCTTAATGCAGTTCTCGTCATTTTCGTGATTTACAACCTGCACAATCTTCGCGACAGTACCGTATTGATATAAGTTTTCGTGATCAATTTCTTCTGTAAGCGAATCTTTTTGTGCAACTACAAATACTAGATTGTCACTGTTACGAGCCACATTCACTGCGTTAATCGATTTTTCACGACCAACAAACAGTGCAATTTGCATATGCGGGTAAACCACCACGTCACGCAGCGCTAAAAGCGGTAAAACGCTAGGAACTTCGAGTTCTAAGCTTTCTTCATTCATAATAAGTTCAGACATGGGCACTCCTAATGAGTGACAACGGTGTTGCCATATTTTTTATAGTGATGGGTATTTTAAAAATTACAAGGGCGACGTGATATAAATTGTGCAAAAAATAAGTAAATATATGTTTTTTAACCATTGTTAATGGTCAAAATGATCAATTTAACGTTTGAAACGTAGAATGCGTTGCGGCGTTAACAGTGCATCGAGGGGTTGATCCCATTTTTCACGCTTTAAACATGATTTATAAAGTTGAAACTCATGTGCAAGCCCTAAGCGAAAAGGTCGCTGAATAGCGCTGGCAAGGGTTTTATCATAAAAGCCACCGCCCATGCCAATTCGAGTACCTGTTGTGTCACAGGCCAATAACGGCATAAGCACTAAATCTAAATGGCTAATATGTAATCCTCTTGCACGCATAGGCTCTCGCATTCCTAGACGATGGGGTGCAAAGCGCTGTGTACGGAATTGATGCTGTGAAATTCGCACCCATTGTAAGCGTTGGTTCATATTACAAATGAGAGGTAAATACACTGCTTTACCGTGTGCAAAGCAATATTCAATGATTTTTTGGGTATGGATCTCACCAAAGGCATGTAAATAGATACCAATGTGCTGGGCATGTTGAAATTCTGCGAGGCGAATTAAACGGTTGAGAGAGGCTTGTTCAGCTTGTTTTTGTTGGAATTTATTGAGGCCACGGCGTTGCTGTCTTAATTGTTTGCGGAGCTGTTTTAAATCGACACAAAATTCATGCATACGAGAAGCAGAAGTAACAGAGCGTATGGATAGTCTAATCCTTTTATAGAACAACTGCATAGCGTTTGTATTGCGAAATGGGCGCTTGTGTGTAGTGACCATGAGTTTACGGTTCATCGGATTGGGTTATTTTGGTCGGATAAGCTTATTTATTGTTGAACTACATTTGTATATTAATTTGTCTTGATCTGGCCTTAGAAAGGAAAAGCCAGCAAGTTTAATCCGCAAGAAAATAAAAATATGGAAATACAGGAAGGACAAAAATGACAAAGCGTACACCATTATTTAAATACGGTTTAGGGACAGTTTTGGCACTTGCAAGCTGTTGTGGCCTGAGTCATGCAGCCCCATTAAATAGCCAGCAAGTTTTTTTTGTGGGCAATAACTGGGATGGCACGGTAACAGTGATTCGGCCTTCGGGTGACTTTGCTAAAATTGGCGTGATTAATATGGTGCCAGATCGTAAAGAGCGCCTGAAAGAAATCTATTTAAACCCCATCAAGCTGGTGGCGTATAGCTATATTCGAAATACCGCTGGCGAGGGCAATGACCAATTGGTTGACGACATGTATTCCACGCCAGATGGTAAGTCTGTGGTGGCATCGCGTCCAAGCTACGCAGATGTGGTGTCTATTGATATTGCAAGTGGAAAAATTAATTGGCGAACTTCTGTAGAAGGCTTCCGTGCAGATCACATGGCAGTTTCACCTGATGGTTTACGTGTGGCGGTATCGGCTTCTTCTGGTAACGTGGTGCAGGTATTGGATATTCAAACGGGTAAGGAATTAGGCCGTTTTGATACTGGTGATAAACCTCATGAAAATATCTATTTTGCTGGTGGCACTAAAATTATCAACTCAGCCATTGGTAATGTTGAAACGCCAATGGATGCAAGCTGGCAAGATTTTACCAAAGGAAAGCGTTATCTCACGATTGCAGATGCCAATAACTATAAGATATTGAAAAAAATTGACTTCAGACCAGCGCTGGATGCCTTTGGACGTAAAGATTTATCCAATGCTGTTCGACCGATGGTGTTAAGTAAAGATGAGTCAAAAATTTATGCCCAAGTGTCATTTTTTAATGGCTTGATTGAATACGATTTGAATCAAGACAAAATCACGCGCATTGGTCAACTACCAGGCAGCTCAACGATTCCTGCTGACCGTACCAAGTGGGTGAATGACTCACGCCATCATGGTTTATCGATGAGTGCAGATGGTGAGAAACTGTGTGTCGCAGGTACGATGGATGATTATGCAACTATCGTTGACCGTAAAACTTTAACCGCAGCCAAGTTAATTCCAGCAGGTAAACCGTATTGGGCAACCCGTAGCCCGAATGGCAAAAGTTGCGTGATTTCTGAAAGTGCCAATGATGTAGTGACCGTAATTGATTTTGAGACAGGCGAGAAAGTGCTGAGCGTACCCGTTGGCAATCATCCTCAGCGTGTGCGTATTGGATATGCACCTGCAGGATGGAGCAACTAAGGTGATGGACTGCATAAAGCGAGTACATTCCACTCGCTTTATGCATGAAGTTTTAAGCAATTTCGCGTAGATACAAGGATGAGCAAAAGGAGTGCTTATGCGTCATTCATTACAATATGCAAGTTTGGCCCTCGTGGTTGTGTTGGGTGGATTTGGGCTGAGTAAAATATTACAGCCAGCAGAAGCTATGCAAACGCAACAACAGAAGAGCGGCGAGGTAGAGCGACCATTACAAAACACTGTGTCACAGCCTCAGTCTAAAGAGACACAGCAGACGACGACGCTTATTTCGCAAGTACCACAGCAGGTGAGTCCTGAACTTATTCAGCAACGCGACGAGCTATATCAAGCTTTTGAGCAACTAAGTTATCGTTTAAGTCATGGGCAACAGGTTGATCCTCGTGAAGTCGATCGATTGCTCAAAACGCAAGTGAATTTGGTTCGTGTAGGTGCATTAACAGCGGATGATGCGATTCACTATAGTCAGTTTTTAAAAAAGATCATGCCTGATATGGAACGCAGTTTGGATGGATATATTCAACAGCTTGAGCAATTGAAATCTTAATTGAAAAGTATTGGGTATAGCCGATTCGATTGAGTCTTAAGATAAAAAATTGGCGATAAAAAAACTTCCCGAAGGAAGTTTTTTTATGTTTTTACAGCATACTCAGTTTGATACACACCGTGTCATGCTTAAGCTTGAGCATTAAAGCCCTGCAATTTTAGCGCGAGCAGCATGTAATTTTTTATAGCTTTCAATCAGACGTAAATGACGGTCTAGACCTTCAAGTTGCATATTAGTTTCAGTTAAACCATAGAAACGAACATCGCCTTCAACTGTGCCCATTACTGCATCCATACGTTCATCACCAAACATGCGACGGAAATTGTAGGCATAGTCTTCGAGTTCCATTTCATCATCCAGCATGACTTCAAGAACTACATTCATACACTGATAGAATAAACCACGTTCAACAGTATTGGTGTTGAACTGAAGGAATTGGCCTACCAAATCATGTGCTTCTTCAAATTGCTCTAGTGCAAGATAGATGAGAATTTTCAGCTCTAAAATGGTTAATTGCCCCCAAACGGTATTGTCATCAAACTCAATACCAATCAAGGTTTTAATTTCAGTGTAGTCATCTTCATCCGCTTCTTCTAAGCGTTCAACTAAAGCCTCAAGTTGTTCGTCATCTAAACGGTGCAGATTTAAAATGTCTTCACGGTAAAGCAGTGCTTTATTGGTATTGTCCCATACAAGGTCTTCAACCAAATAAATTTCAGAATAATCAGGGACTAAAATACGGCAGGCTGTTGCACCAAGGTGTTCATAGACCGCCATATAAACTTCTTTGCCCATCTCTTCTAAAATAGCAAACAAAGCGTCCGCAGATTCTTGGTTGGCATTTTCACCTTCACCAGCAAAATCCCATTCTACAAATTCGTAGTCAGACTTTGCGCTAAAGAAGCGCCAAGACACCACACCGCTTGAGTCAATAAAGTGCTCTACAAAGTTATTAGGTTCTGTGACTGCATTTGAACTAAAGGTTGGTTTTGGTAGGTCATTTAAACCTTCAAAACTACGGCCTTGTAATAGCTCAGTTAAGCTACGTTCAATCGCGACTTCCATATTTGGATGTGCACCAAAGGATGCAAACACACCGCCAGTACGTGGATTCATTAAAGTCACACACATGACAGGGAATTCACCGCCCAATGACGCATCTTTAACCAATACAGGGAAGCCTTGTTCTTCAAGGCCTTGGATGCCTGCAACAATACTTGGGTACTGAGCCAAAAACTCAGCAGGTACGTCAGGCAAAGTTAATTCACCTTCTAAAATTTCACGCTTAACTGCACGTTCAAAAATTTCAGATAGGCATTGTACTTGTGCTTCCGCTAAGGTGTTACCCGCGCTCATACCATTTGAAAGATATAAATTTTCAATCAAATTTGATGGGAAATATACAGTTTCTTTATCAGATTGGCGTACAAAAGGGAGTGAGCAAATGCCACGTTTTGTATTGCCTGAGTTGGTGTCGTAAAGATGCGTACCCAATAACTCTTCATCAGGATTGTAAATTTCCAGCGTATATTCATCTAAAATTTCGCTTGGTAATTCACCATTTGGACCCGGTTGGAACCATTGTTCTTCTGGATAATGCACAAAAGGCGCATTGGCGATTTCTTCACCCCAGAATTGGTCGTTATAGAAGAAGTTACAGTTTAGACGTTCAATAAACTCACCGAGTGCAGATGCTAAAGCACTTTCTTTCGTTGCACCTTTACCATTGGTAAAGCACATTGGCGATTGAGCATCACGAATATGTAAAGACCAAACATTTGGCACAATATTACGCCAAGATGCGATCTCAATTTTCATGCCTAAGTCCGCCAAAATACCCGACATTTTGGCAATAGTTTCTTCTAAAGGACGGTCTTTACCTAAAATATAAGTATTATTTTCAGCAGTCAGGCTTGGAATCAGCAAGGCTTGAGCATCAGCATCAATGCTTTCAACTTCTTCAATAATAAATTCTGGACCCGTTTGAATAACTTTTTTAACAGTGCAACGGTCAATTGAACGCAAAATCCCTTGGCGGTCTTTTTCAGAAATATCTGCAGGCAACTCCACCTGAATTTTGAAAATTTGCTTGTAGCGGTTTTCAGGGTCAACAATATTGTTTTGAGAAAGACGGATATTGTCTGTCGGAATGTCACGGGCTAAGCAATAAACTTTGACAAAATAAGCCGCGCAAAGTGCAGAAGACGCTAAAAAATAATCAAAAGGGCCTGGTGCCGAACCATCACCTTTATAACGGATTGGCTGATCGGCAATCACCGTGAAGTCATCGAACTTAGCTTCTTGTCGAAGATTGTCGAGATAATTAACTTTGATTTCCATGTAGGCACCTAAATTCTTAGTTGTCATCACGGACAAATAAGCAGTAAAAATGAATCAAGCCGAACGCTAGGATAAACATTGACTTAAAAAATATGAGTGGACACTGACATACAAAACTTTGGTGTTATGTAAGGCATAGTCCTGAATGCAGCATATTATAGAGGGAATTTGCAGTGATGATAACTTTAAGTCGCTTATTCATACGCTTTATGTTTGCTTTGACGATTTATGTCCCTTCAGCACAATAAAAGTAGGACATTTGCTTGTGCTTTAAAAGGTTGATCCTAGACAGTATTGTGGACAACCGATCCCTCTAAATTCTTAAAATATTTCTGTTCAAAAGCTTCTGGGCTTAACCAACCATTTGCAGAATGCCTTCTGACCCGATTGTAATAAATCTCAATATAGTCAAACAAGACAGCATTCGCCTCTTTTCGAGTGGCAAATACACTGTCATGTACGACATGACCTTTCAATGTATGAAAAAAGCTTTCGGTCACTGCATTATCCCAACAGTTCCCTCTGCGTGACATGCTTTTGGATACAGTTATTCGTTAATAATAGCGTTCTAAAATCACGACTACAGTACTGTGAGCCTGAGAAGCATTGCTTCGCAAGTGAATGTACCATGACACCCGTTGGATACCCTTGACGAGCCATTGCATAATGAAACGCATCACACACCAATTGACGGTCTATTCGATGGCTGGTTTGCCACCCCACAATACGACGACTAAATAGATCCAGCATCACACATAAATACAGCCAACCTTGCTTGGTACAGATATAGGTAATATCCGTTGTCCAAACCTTGTTAGGCTGAATGACTGTAAATTGACGCTCTAACAGATTGGGTGCTGCAGGAAAACGATGGTTTGAATCAGTCGTATGCTTGTATTTACGCGAAATCCTGCTGCGTAAACCCAGCTTTTTCAGCATTTAGCCATTTCTTGTATCTCCAAAGTTAACGTTACGTTATCTTTAGAGGGAAGTGCTGTCCATTATTTTGGCTAGGACAGAAAAGCGGCTACTAATTTAATAGTAGTCATTTTGTTCTTTCTGTAGGTTTCGACTTTAGCTAAACGTCTTTGAAAGTCTTTTAATACCTTCGCCATTTATGGCTTAAAGTTGTGCTAAATACGAGTGAGGGAAATGACAAAGAATTTATTGTATATTTGGCAGGATATTAGAAAAATAAATAAAAACAGAATTTTATAATAATTATAAGAGAGAAAATAAATAGCTCCGAAGATGCCGCTGCATGTCGTTACCCTGAACCCGAAGAAGTTCAAGGTGGACGCGACGCATACTTGCTGGGTTTCCTACACGAAGGTAGGCATACACTCTAAATATGCAGAACACAATCCGGAGATTTAAGTATCGGCAGGGATATAGACGCGCTGGCGAACACCTCAGAGTTATGCCAAGTATAGCGAATAACGAGGCTTTGGCAAATCTTTTGGCATGTATAACTGTAAAGCGATGTTTAATTGGCTAGGCTTTAGGCAAAAAAAATCTTGCTTATTCAGCAAGATCTTCTACTTCTTCAAGAATGGCTTGGAGCAAGCGCTCACAATGTTCGTACTCTTGTAAACTTTTATTCATACTGAGCACTTCTTGCATCAACTCTAGCGCTACCATAATGATCAGTTTGCTAGGTTCCATACGTGGTGCTTTACGACGGAACTCATCATATTTGTCGTTGAGGAGTTGAGCGGCGCGTTCGAGTTCTGGCTGTTTTTCTTGCGTTGTGGCTAAACGAAAGTTATGCCCTAAAACTTTTAAATCTACTGGAATTGCTTCGCTCATGCTTAAACTTCCTCATTAACATCGGCAGGGTGGGCCAATTGTTGAATTTCTTGCGCATGATGATCTTGTGCGGTACCCAAGACAGATAAACGCTGAATAATCGCTTCAACTTTTGCTTTGGCGTGCTCATTTTTTTGTAATAAGCGTTCGCGTTCTTTTTCTAAGTTTTGAATTTCTTGCTGCGCATGGCGCTGCTCATTCTGAATTTTCTCTTTGACAATGCGTAACTCATTACGCTCTGACAAAATTTCTTGAAAGCGATTTTTTAAATCGGTGCAACTTTTTTCTAAACGACTATAGCGATCCGCTAAAGCCGAGGCATCTGTATTGAGCTTTTGAAATTGACTTCGAGATTCAGCGAGTTGCTCAGTCAGGTTATCAATTTCTTCTTGTTTCTTGGTGATGATGCCATTTTTTTGCACAATTTGACTATGGTGCTGTTCATTCGCTGAGTTTTTATCTTCAGCTAAAGCATCATTTTCCGATTCATAATGCGCGAGGCGTGTTTTTAAAACACCTATATGCGCTTGCAGACGCTGTAATTCTTCTAACATATCGTGGTCGCACAGTATTGCAAACAAAGGTAATATATAAGAAGTATAGAGATTGGATAAACGAATGCAAGACGATATTTCAGGTTGGTCGGAATGGGACCAAAATTTTAAGGCAATTGAAGAGATTTCAAGCCCAAGTGAGTTACACGGCCTGCTTACAGGTATAGTTTGTGTGTCTCAAGCACCTACGCGTGATGAGTGGGAACAAATTTTATCTACACTTGAAGTGCTCGAAATTCATCCTGAAGCTTTAGCAATACTGACTGACGAATCAGAAGATATTGCAAATGCATTGTCTGATGACGAATTAGACTATTTACCCCTACTTCCAGATGACACACATTCATTGGCTGAGCGTGTACAAGCCTTGGCAGATTGGTGTGCAGGTGTGGTGCTTGGTTTTGGTTTGGCAGCAGGTCACTTACGTGCTGAAGAACATGAACTGATTGAGCATTTACAAGATGTCGCTGCTGTAGAGTTTGATGAATCAGACGATGACGAAGAAGGCGAAGAAAGCTACCAAGAATTATACGAATTTGTGCGTTTAATTCCTGTAAGTTTGTCGATGGGGCGTAAGAAAGTCGAAGTGTCTGAGACGCCTTTATTGCAACTACACCTCGGTAAATCAAATACCCAAGCAAATGCTGACAGTACTAATGTTGTAGAAATGTTTACACCGCACCGTCCGAGTTAATCGGGCGTTGTGTTTCCAAATTTCATTTTCAATTCGAGCTTTTAAAAACCAATGAAAAAACTGACTCAAGAAGACTTTCAAGAACGTCGTGATCATCTCGCAGCTGAAATGGGTTTACGCAGTATTGCTATTATTTCGACGCGTGCAGAAATGTTACGTAACCGAGATGCTGATTATAAGTATCGTAGCGATAGCAGTTTTTTCTATTTGACGGGTTTTGCAGAGCCAGAAGCGGTTGCGGTGATTGAAACCTTTGATTCGGAAGAAGACGGCTATAGTTATAGCTTATTTTGCCGTGAACGTGACCGTGAAATGGAAATTTGGAACGGTTACCGCGCTGGTGTAGATGGCGCGGTAGACGATTATGAAGCAGATGAAGCTTATGCGATTGATTTGCTTGATGAGGAAATTTTAAGCAAGCTTCAAAATAAAGATAAGTTATTTTACCGTATTGGACAAAATGCCGAATTTGATGCACGAGTTACAAAATGGTTAGCAACAGCGGGGGGCGAAAGCCGTCGCGGTCATGCGATACCAGGTCAAGTCATTCAGCTTGACCGTATTGTAGATGAAATGCGTTTGCAGAAATCTGCAGATGAAATTGAACTGATGCAAATTGCTTCTAATATTTCAGCACAAGCACATACACGCGCTATGCAAATGGTTAAACCGGGCATGATAGAATACGCGCTAGAAGCTGAACTGAATTATGTTTTTGGTAAAAATGGCTGTGTGCCGTCATATAACAGTATTGTTGGTGGTGGTGAAAATGGCTGTATTTTGCACTATGTGGAAAATGATAAAGAATTAAAAGATGGTGATTTGGTACTAATTGACGCAGCTTGCGAATATCAACTGTATGCTTCGGATATTACCCGTACCTTCCCAGTCAACGGCAAATTTAGCCCAGAACAAAAGGCGCTTTATAATGTCGTGCTAGATGCGCAAATTGCTGCGATTGATGCGGTACGCATTGGCAACTCTTATAAAGAACCGCATAACGTTGCAGTACGTATTTTAGTTCAAGGCTTACTGGATCTTGGCATCATGCAGGGTGATCTTGAGGAAATTATTCAGAAAGAAGCCTATCGTCAGTTTTATATGCATGGCACAGGGCATTGGTTAGGTATGGATGTGCATGATGTGGGTTCATATAAACAAGATGGCGAATGGCGTGCTTATGAAGCAGGAATGGTCGTGACTGTAGAGCCAGGATTGTATATTGCACCAGATGATGAAACAGTGGATGCAAAATGGCGTGGTATTGGTATCCGTATTGAAGATGATGTGGTGGCAATGCCAAATGGCCCACATGTTTTAACTGCAGCAGTTGTGAAATCTGTAGAAGATATTGAAGCGCTGATGGCGAAAGCGAAAGTTGCTTAAGTTAAGACAGTATTAAAAAAAGCCGATCAGATGATCGGCTTTTTTACGTCATTTAAAGATTAAGATTTTTGCAAAAATTCAGTCGCTAATTTTAAAAATTCTTCCGGTTTTTCATATACAGCCATATGTCCAGCTGCCAGTTCAGCATATTCAGCGTGTGAAATCAGCGCTACAGCGTCTTTGGCCAGTACACTTGGCACCATATAGTCATAAGTACAGCCAATCACCAAGGTCGGTTTGTTGATTTTCTTCGCTTGAGCAGTCACATCGGTATGAATCAGCAACTCAGCTTGGCGGATAAATCCTTCCCAATTATTGGTTTGCAGCGTGTTTTCTAAGGTTTGCGCCATGGTATTTTCATCCCATGCCGAGGTGAAATTTGCGCTAAAACCTGTTTGAATAATAATACTCGACATCGCTTTACGGTTGTTTTGACCTAAATCTTTCCATAGCTCAAATTGGAGTTTAGTGCGTGCATTGCCTTTAAGATAAGGGGCCAATAACACCACAGATTTTACATATTCTGGGTATTCTGCTGCGATATTGTTAGAACCCATTTAAAGTGTCTATATTCTCACCAATAAAAATGTCTAGTTTATGATGGTTTTTATCACCATGGACTGGATATAAATATAGATGCTGATCACTATGTCTGACAAAGAAATTCA